>QKEI01000277.1 GCA_003251795.1 Candidatus Muproteobacteria bacterium | reverse complement strand
GCGTAGTCGTGCTATCACTCACAGCCGCAGTGACGTCAACGTCAGGCTCTTATGTTGCCTGACACCTACAGAATCTATGGGAATGCTTGATTGTCACAGGAAAATGACTTGTTACGTGGGTGGAGTAATCAGGGCTTATACTTATAATAAGTCGCGTAGGCACAAGCAGCCGACCATCGTAAAACGCAGCTTCACCAGTAGCCGCTTTAAGGCAATACGGAATACCGCGGTTCCCTCCCGTTAGACTGTTTACCCACCTGTAGTCCCGACTAGATCAGGTAGCTTAGTGTAGGAGTCGAAATGGCCCGATTACATGGATCGTGCAGGCCGTAACACGTGCATTAGCTAGGGTAAACGGGTTAGATGGCACGCTTAATGGGCGCGACGGCGGACATACGCCTCGCGGAACCGCTGCTCGCCCGCGGAACGCTGGTGTGCGTTGCCCGCCTTAGGAAAGACAAGGGAACCGTGTGAACAACTAGCCCAGTTGTTATTACGTTCGACATGGCTTGCGAGCGCGATATGCGCACTGAATGAAGCGAAGCCAGTGTTCTGCCGTCCTTGTTTCCGCAAGCAAAAAATGGGGGAAAACCCTCATTGATTAGTATCTTGATCGAGCGCAACGTGATTGCGAAGGGGTGCCTTGTTCCTTGCAGTCCCGTTGAATATACGTATCAAACTAAAGCGTTATGTCTGTAGTAATGGGGAGTAGTTAGCAGGTTTCGACATAACAATGCCTTGAGCCGTGATCTCGCGCGTACGCGTGGTATGGCTGATCCGCGAACGCAGGAACACCAGGAACGGGCGTTTCATACAAGAGAACAGGAGGATACCGCTAGTGCCTTAATCAGGCCCGAATGGCGTGCACCTGCGTCGGCGACTGTCGGCTAGGCCGGATAACCGCGAAAAAACTTCGGCAACAAGGCGCGATGCAGCAGTAGGTGAGCATCTGGAAATGAAAGGCACAGCAGCCGATCGATTTTCTGCAGTACCCGAAGGTACGCTGGACGATCGTCTCACGGCATTACTCAGCGAACGTGGCAAGCTGCGGGGCGCAGATCTCGCGCGTGTCAGCCGGATTCGTGCTGAGCAACCCACTCCGGAAAACCTTTCCTGCCTCATAGTCAGGCTGGGTGTTGTCTCCGAGCGTGATGTGGCGGAAGCCCTGGCGGAGCTGTTGGACCTACCAGTCGCACACACGAGCGACTACCCCGAAGTCGCGCTCCCCGACCACCATGTTTCAGTGCGATTCCTGAAGGAACGCGTTGCCGTACCTATCACCGAGGACGAGACCAAAGTGGTCGTGGCCATGGCCGATCCGCAAGACGCCTATTTCGTGTCTGCCCTGCGCCTGGCGTGTGGTAAGGAGGTTATCAGCTGGGTAGGTGTTCCGTCCGAGATTGCGGCGGCTATCGAACGTTTATACGGCGAAGGCAAGTCTCGCATGAGCGAGATTGTCGACAGCGCTCATACCGTTGAGCGTGCGACGGAAGAGGACATAGCCCAGCTCAGAGACCTCGCCAGCGAAGCGCCGGTGGTGCGCCTGGTCAACCTGATCATACAACGCGCCACTGAGATGAGCGCCTCTGACGTCCATATAGAACCCTTTGAAGATAGGCTCAAAGTGCGCTATCGCATCGATGGAGTGCTACAGGAGATGGAAGCTCCACCAACGCATTTCACTGCCGCGATAATCTCGCGCATAAAGTTGATGGCTAATCTGAACATCGCTGAGCGCAGACTGCCTCAGGATGGACGCATACGTTTGCGTGTACAGGGCAAAGAACTGGACATTCGCGTGTCGACGGTGCCAACGATGCACGGCGAGAGTGTGGTGATGCGATTGTTGAACAAGGAAAGCATTACCCTCGAATTCGCCACGCTTGGATTCGCAGACGACACACTCAAAGAATTTCTCGAGGTGCTCACGCTGCCTTACGGCATGATCCTGGTGACTGGCCCTACCGGCAGTGGCAAGACGACGACACTCTACACGGTGCTGAACCGCTTGAACACGACGGAACGCAAGATCATTACAGTCGAAGATCCGGTCGAGTACGAGCTTGAAGGCATCAATCAAATACAAGTCAATCCCGCAATCGAATTAACATTCGCCAACTCGCTGCGCTCGATCGTGCGCCAGGACCCCGACGTGATCATGGTTGGAGAGATGCGCGATCTCGAGACGGCGCGCATCTGCGTCCAATCGGCGCTTACCGGTCACCTGGTGCTGTCTACGCTGCATACCAACGACGCACCCAGCAGCGTGGCGCGCCTGGTTGAAATGGGCGTGGAAGACTATCTGCTCACCTCGACGGTCAATGCCGTCATTGCACAGCGTCTGGTGCGTGTACTCTGCCCGGCGTGCCGCCAGGCCTACAAGCCGCTGGCGGCCACGGTCAAAAAGACCGGCCTGGATCGGGTCGCGACGGCGCGTGGCCTGCGGCTGTTCCGCGCGCAAGGTTGCGAGCAGTGCAATGGCAGCGGCTATCGCGGCCGCACGGCCATTCTCGAGTTAATGGTAATAACGGATCCCATTCGCCGGCTGGTGCTGCAACGTGCCGATGCAGTCACGCTGCAACGAGAGGCGATCAAGCAAGGAATGCGCACCATGTACGACGATGGCTTGCGCAAAACCGTGGCGGGGACCACGACCATCGAAGAGGTGGTACGAGTTACCTATGAGGGCTGACGACGTGACCCTTTATCACTACAAGGCCGTGTCGACCGAAGGCCAGTTGCTCGAAGGCGAGATGGAGAGCGCCGATCGAGCAGGAGTGATCGCGCGCATTCAGGAGTCGGGACACATTCTCATTCGTGCCGAACCGGTGGCGGCGCGGCGCCTCGGTGTGCTGTTGCGCCAGGCGCTGCGGCGTCGGCGACGCCTGGCGCGGCGCGAGCTGGCGTTGTTCACGCAGGAGCTTTCATCTCTGTTGCACGCCGGGCTACCGTTGGATCGCTCGCTGCAGATCATGATCGATATCGCTGATGACAAGCGTCTGCGTCAGCTTACGGTACGGGTGCAGCAAGCGGTGCGTGGGGGTGCCGCGTTGTCAGCTGCCCTGGAGATGCAAGACGCGACGTTCTCGCGTTTCTACATCAGCCTGATACGCGCCGCCGAAGCGGCCGGCGCGTTGGACATCGGTCTCGCGCGCCTGGTCGAGTACCTCGATCGCGCTAAGGCGCTGCGCGACAGTGTGACCTCGGCGCTGATCTACCCGGCGATTCTGGCGACGGTCGCCGGCGTTTCGTTGATAGTCATTCTCAGCTATGTGGTGCCGCAGTTCACGCAGCTGTTCGCCGACATGGGAAAGGCTCTACCGGTGTCGACGCAAGTGGTGATTGCCGCCGCGGAGTTGCTACGCAATTACGGCTGGGCACTGGCCTTGCTGCTCGTTGCCGGTGTGCTGTTGATTCGCGTGCAACTCGCACGCCCGCACGTGCGCTATCGCTGGCAGCGGCGCGTGCTGCGCCTGCCGCTGGTAGGCGACCTGGCACGCAAGCTGGACATGGCGAGATTGTGTCGCAGCCTCGGCACGTTATTGAGCAACGGCGTGCCGCTGTTAAACGCCCTGGCCATCGCTAAAGAGAGCCTATCGAACGGTGTGCTAGCCGAGGCGGTCGCGCGCGCGGCCGAGAACGTCAAGCAGGGCCGCGGTCTTGCCGATCAGCTGGTGGCGGCACGGCTATTCCCCGCACTCGGCCTGCAGATGATCAAGGTGGGCGAGGAGACCGGTCAGCTCGACGTGATGTTGTTGCGCGTCGCCGACGTCTACGATCGCGAGGTAGGGCACGCGGTGCAGCGCATGCTGACGCTGCTTGAGCCTGCGCTGATTATCGGCCTGGGATTGATGATCGCCGGCATCATCATGTCGATTCTGGTTGCGATTCTGAGTATCAACGAGCTGCCGCTGTAGCACAGAGACAACGAATGAGACTCGTGAGTGTGACAAGCAAGCGTTTAGGAGGTCGGAGCCGCGGCTTCACCTTGCTCGAGTTACTAGTAGTGCTGGTCATTCTCGCCCTGCTTGCCGGCTTAGTTGGCCCGCAGGTGATGAAGCATGTCGGTGAGTCCAAGACCAAGACCGCACGTTTGCAAATCGAGGAATTCAGCACCGCACTCGATGTGTACCGGCTCGAGACCGGGCGCTACCCGACAAGCGAGGAAGGACTGAAGGCGCTGGTAGATAAACCACCGACCGCCGAGAACTGGGCGGGGCCTTACTTGCGCAAACGTGTGGTACCAAAGGATCCCTGGGACCGGGACTACCACTACCGTTCACCGGGACAAAACGGTGCCTATGACCTCTACACCCTCGGTGCCGACAATGCCGAGGGCGGAGAGGGTGAGAGTGTCGATGTAGTGAGCTGGCAGTGATGAGCCTAGGGTCGCACACGCAAGGCCTACGACCATGTACACGTACCACCATCGGCTACGTGCAGGGGTTTACGTTACTCGAATTGCTCGTCGTGCTGGTGATCATCGCTGGTGTCGCCGTCGTGGCGCTGCCGCGCTTCACCAACGCAATGACCACCGTCGAGCTGAAGGGTGCCACGCGCCAGGTAGCGTCGGCGCTGCGCTACGCCCGCACGCAAGCGGTCGCTAAACGGCGCGATGTGGCATTGCTGTTTGACGTAGAACAACGCACTTTTGTCAACAGCGATGCGGATAAAGTGCATGCGCTGCCCGTCGATCTGAGTTTGAAGTTGCTCACCGCCCAAAGCGAGATTGTCAGTGAGGACGTGGGCGCTATCCGCTTCTTCGCGGACGGCAGTTCCACCGGCGGCCGCATCACGCTGAGTGTCGGGCAACGCTCGTACATCGTTGACGTTAGCTGGCTCACAGGTAGGGTGACCGTTCATGACTAGAGATGGACGCAGACTAGCTGATTGCCGCGGATTCTCGCT
>QKEI01000073.1 GCA_003251795.1 Candidatus Muproteobacteria bacterium | reverse complement strand
ACGAGGCGCCTAGTGGCGGCCTTGAGGTTTTGCTTCGTCCGAGAGGAAGCCGTCGAGCACGGACTCGAACTGGGACCACCAGTGACGGGTGTGACCGATCAGATTATCGGGATGCGCAGCATTGCGCCGCAGCAGCGCGGGGGGTCGGTCGTAGGCGGTGGCGATTAGGCCTGTCGGGTAGTCTTGCTTTCCGAGCCTGAGCCCATCGACGTTGTCGGCCTTGAAAGCGTCGTCCAACAAGAATACGGCGTCGATCTTGGTGACACGGAAGGTCTTCCAAAAGGGCACGGGTTTGCCGGTCGAGGAGTAGCCTTTCACCTGGTGGCAATCCGCCATGACATTTCCCTGATCGTCTAGGTAGATCACATGGGGTTCGATCACTCGCAGATGATGCTGGCCGTCGTAGCGGATGGCAACGCGGCGTCGCTCTTTAGCCGCCTTACTGAGCATCTTGAGAACTACTGGTACCATCCTTGCCCCTCCTGCGCATACGAAAAATCGCAAAAATCTGCGCAAATTTAGTTATGGCACAAATTCCTGACCCCACGGGCGAACTGCGCAGCTACGCCGACGTTCGCTCACAAACATCGGACAAGCGGCTTGTCCCTAGGTTGAGTATGGGAAGGAGAATACCCTGTTTTTCATGTGCTAATTGGAAATGAAGCGACTCTCGTGCGGTGCTTCAGGCCCGCGCCAGCACCCACACCTGCACGTCCTTGGCACCCGCCACGTGCAGACTGCGAGCGGCGGCATTGACGGTGTGACCCGTGGTCATGACGTCGTCGACTACCGCCACCCTGAGTTTCGCGACGCTCGGCGCGGCAGCAAACGCACCGCGTACGTTACGCTGACGCTCGGCCAGCGCGAGCGATGCCTGCGGCGCTGTCGGCCGGGTTCGCCAGAGGCAGCGGTAGTCCAAAGGCAGCGACAAACGCGCGGCGATGGGTCGGGCTAGCTCCAGCGACTGGTTGTATCCACGTTCGCGTAGGCGTGCCCGGTGAAGGGGCACGGGAACGATCAGATCAACGCTGCCGACGACGCGCGGTGCCAGCGCCTCAGCCAAGTGCTGCCCGAATACCCGTGCTAACTCGAGCCTATGTCCATACTTCAGGGCTTGCACGAAACCATCGATAGGTCGCGCGTAACGGTAGAGCGCATGTGTGCGGGAGAATACCGGTGGTCTTTTCTGGCAGGCGCCGCAACGCTGCCCGCTTGAGTCGCTGTGTGCCATGGGTGTGGCACATTGTGGGCAGGCATCCGTTACGCGCGGCAATGCGAGCTCACAATCTGCACAGAACGCCTGCTGGGTTCCGATGCGCACACCACATAGCATGCACGTGCCCGGCAGTAACCACTCTTGTATACTTTTCAGGCGTTCGTAAAGCATTCTTGAAGTATTTGCAGGTTTAACCCCCAGCGGCGAGCTGGTGCCAACTATACATTACGTACTGGCCCGCTTTCCTGAAGAAATTACGTGGTGGACCCTCTACTCTCCAAGCTCGCCAGCCGTCGTGCCCAGGGGCTCTATCGGCAACGTCAGACTCTGAGCAGTCCTCAGGGTGTATTCGTCAGCGTCGATGGTGAGAAGCTACTGTCATTTTGCAGCAATGATTATCTGGGGCTCGCAAGCGATGCGCGAATCGTTAACGCGCTTTGCAAGGCAGCTGAGGTACATGGAGTTGGTGCAGGTGCCTCGCACCTGATAACAGGACACAGCGCTGAACACGCGGCACTGGAGGAAGAACTCGCCGAGTTTGTTGGGGCACCCCGCGCGCTCGTGTTCTCCACCGGTTATATGGCGAACCTTGGAGTGGTGACGGCGCTCGCCGATCGCCAGTCTGTAGTATTGGAAGACAAACTCAATCATGCCTCGCTGATTGATGCCGCGCGGCTCGCTAGGGTGCAGGTGAAACGCTATCCTCACGTGAACACCACCAGGCTCGCAGCGTTGCTGGCTGATGTCGAGGGCCCGAAACTGATTACCAGCGATGCCGTGTTCAGTATGGACGGTGACATCGCGCCATTGGCAGAGTTGCTCGTACTCGCCAAGAAGCACGGTGCGCGATTGTTGCTCGATGACGCACACGGTATCGGTGTACTGGGGCATGAGGGCCGCGGCACGTTGGCGCAGCAAGGGATAGCCATCGAGGACCCGGTTGTGCTCATGGGCACGCTTGGCAAGGCCTTCGGAGTTTTTGGGGCCTTCGTGGCAGGGAGCGAGGCACTAATCGAGACACTGATTCAGCACGCGCGTACCTATATTTATACGACCGCGCTGCCACCGGCTATCGCTGCGGCGACGCGCGCAAGTTTGCAGATCGTGCGAACGGAATCATGGCGACGCGAGCGTTTGCAGGCACGCATCGACGAGTTTATAGGGGGTGCGAAAGCGCTCGGTTTGCCGCTTAACGACTCTGCGACGGCGATCCAGCCGGTGGTCCTGGGAGATGCGACGGATACGTTGGTAGTCAGCCAGCGACTGCGAGCGCAGGGCATACTCGTACCCGCGATCCGACCGCCGACCGTTCCGGCCAAAACGGCGCGTCTGCGTATCACGTTCTCCGCCGCCCATGAAGCGGCGCACGTGCAGCGTTTGTTGGAAGCGTTGGCGCAAGCCTTGCGCTAGCGGCAACCGCTTGTAAATAAACTGGTGAAATTCTCGATGCTCGATTCATCGTCGCCTACAAGCATGCTGGATAAGAGGCAAGCGCGCACGGCATTCGAGCGCGCCGCCCATACCTATGATCAATGTGCGGTACTGCAACGGGAGATCGCCAACCGCATGCTCGAGCGACTCGAGCTAATTACGTACGAGCCGCGCCAGATCGTCGACGTTGGTTGCGGCACCGGCTACTGCACGCGTGCGCTGCAAAGACGTTACAAACGCGCGCGCATACTCGGCGTGGATATCGCCCAGCCGATGCTGAGTGCGGCACGCACTAAGACGCACTGGTTCAGTAGACAGCGCTTTGTCTGCGCTGACGCAGAGCGCCTGCCGCTGGTCGATGGTACGGCTGACATGATCGTATCGAATTTGGCGCTGCAGTGGTGCGATCCTGACGCCGTGTTGGCTGAGTTTGCCCGTGTGCTGCGACCCGGTGGGGTGCTGATGTTTACCAGCTTCGGCCCAGACACATTGCGCGAGCTGCGTGCGGCGTGGCAGGCCGTCGATCAGTTCCCGCACGTGCACACCTTTGTTGATTTGCATGATCTTGGCGACGCGCTGGTACGCGCAGGGTTTGTCGAGCCAGTGATGGACGCGGAGTTTTTCCGACTTACCTATCCTGATGTTGTGTCGGTGTTACGCGAGCTCAAGGCCCTTGGTGAACACAATGTCAACCGCCGACGTCACCGAGGGTTGACCGGCAAGGCGCTATTTGCGCGTTTCAAGTCGGCTTATGAGGGCGTTGCCAGTAATAACCTGATACCGGCGACGTATGAGGCGATCTACGGTCACGCCTGGGCACCTTCGCAGCGCGCCCGTGAACGTGGCGATGGTGCCGTGATCGTGCCGCTCACCCGTAGCCAGCGCAAACGCCGGTGAGTTCAGCGGACAACAAGCGGCACCCGGCGGTTCGCGGCGGCGCATGGTTTGTTACCGGCACGGATACCGCGGTCGGCAAGACCTTGGTTTCGGCAAGCTTGCTGTGGGCGCTGGCACAAAGGGGCTGCCGTTGTGTCGGTATGAAGCCGGTAGCGAGCGGATGCCGGGCGACGGCTGCCGGGATGCGCTCCGGTGATGCCGAGATCTTGCTTGCCCATAGCTCAGTTTCCGCGAGCTACACAGATGTCAACCCCTACGGTTACGAGCCGGCCGTCGCACCGCATCTCGCAGCGCGTGCGGCCGGCCAGCGGATTGAGTTAGATGTAATCCGCGCGCATTTCGAGCAGCTGTGCGGAACTGCGGATTGGCTGGTGGTCGAGGGCGTCGGCGGTTGGTTGGTTCTTTTAAATGACGACCGTACCGTGGCGGATCTTGCGCGGTTACTCGGCCTACCGGTGCTGCTTGTTGTGGGAATGCGGCTAGGTTGCCTAAATCACGCCCTCATGACGGCTACTGCTATCGAGCGCACTGGCCTCGAGCTCGCGGGCTGGGTAGCCAATCAAATCGATGCGGGAATGGCGTTATTCGAGGAGAATGTGGCAACACTCAAGGCACACATCAACGCCCCCCTTGTCGGTGTAGTTCCGCACCTTTCCGAGGCCACACCGGCTGTGGCCGCGACCCACCTCGACCTCGTGGAACTCTGCTCGTCCCGCTGACTCAAGTGCGAGGACTATGTGTCAATGAACGCAGTGTTCTGTCTCATACGTGCAACAATTGGTTGCCAGCAACCGGGTGCGTGTGGTAGCGTGCTCACCGTTTTGCGCGGCTGTTGTACCGTTGCCGATTAGTGATGAGGGATCGGCCCGAGAAAGCCTGAACGCGGCGTACAGGTAGCAGACCGCTTAATGTTTTGCTTGGTGACGTTGTAGCCCTTGCAGGGGTAGAGATTGGACGCAGGATACGCGCCCGGGCATTCCCCGATACCAGCACGTTGCAT
>QKEI01000254.1 GCA_003251795.1 Candidatus Muproteobacteria bacterium | reverse complement strand
AGGATTATATGCTCGATTTATTCAAGCTTTACCAACATTCTTACGGAATGCTGCGCCTGGACTTCGAGAACCTGAACCGTGCTATCGGCCCGATGCTCACAGATTCGGACGCGTATTTTCGCTCAAAGGAGGAAGATGAGGATATCAGGGTCAAACGGGAGAAGCTGCAAAAGATAGAAGCATTGATTCCGTTCGTCGAACGCACCGCTGAAGGGTTGGGTGACAAGGAAGCCCGTACTTACCCGAAGTTTTCCAAGAAATTCTCGGAGATCATTTCCGATAAGAAAACCGCCTGGGAATTCATCAGTGCCGATCTCTTGCGCATGAAGGTCATGGCGGAAGCCGATCTGAGCGCGCGCATGTAGCGCTATTGGCCCAACGCCTGTTCGTATTTTTTCAACAAGACTCCCTGCTCACCGCAACAACTGCTCGGGCATTTCTTGACCGCATGCACTTCTTCCGGGGCCTGCATTAGATAAGCTGCCACCGGTAAATTCTCCTGGGCACAATCGCAGCCTTTGTCGTCGTAGACATACACGTTTCGTAGCCCCACGGATTTGGCGGCATCGTGCGCGCGCCACAGCGTCTCCGTGGGCGTAGGCCTCAGGTGGCTCAGGCGGTAGGCGGGGAAAAACTTGGTGATGTGCCAGGGACTGTCGACACCCAAATGATCGCGGATCCAGGCAGCAATCCCGCGTAGCATGTCGAGTTCGTCATTCTTGCCCGGAATCACGTTTGTGCGGGTTTCCACGTGTATGCCCAGGCGCTGCGCCCGTTCGATGGAAGCGAATATTTGCTGCACGGAAGCTGCCCGGCAAATATCCTTGTAGAAAGCATCGTCCAAACTTTTGATATCCGAGCACAGCACATCGACATATGGCGCCATCGTGGCGAGTGCCTCATCCGTGACAAAGCTGTTAGAGACATAGACCGTATAGAGCCCGTGTTCGCGCGCCAATTGCGATACATCCATGACATACTCGAGCCAGACGGCGGGTTCTGAGTAGGTAAAAGC
This sequence comes from Candidatus Muproteobacteria bacterium, assembly GCA_003251795.1. Classification (GTDB taxonomy): domain Bacteria; phylum Pseudomonadota; class Gammaproteobacteria; order Acidiferrobacterales; family SPGG2; genus SZUA-472. The sequence continues at coordinate 15,725 of QKEI01000254.1, read as the reverse complement.
GATTCCCTGAACACCAAGGCGCAGCGCGCTAGTAATAAGCTCAGCGGGCGCGGCATAAGCGGCCGTCGCCTCACCACGCGCCAATGCATCGAGCGCGGCCGTGCCCCAGGAAATTTCCAAGTTGTGGCACCCGCCACAGCGAAAGTTGCAACCATAGCTGCCGACCGACAACACCTTTGTTCCGGCACGGTAGTGACGCACCGGTTTGGCCTCGATCGGGCCTACGTCGATCGCCGAGATGATGCCGTAGGAGAGGTTATAGAGGGTACCGTGCCGGTTTACATGCGCTTGGCAGAACCCGCGCTGGCCGTGGCGCAAAGTACACCGCCACAGGCACAGATGGCAGCGCGTGCGCCCTTTGTCGAGCGGCTGCTGTAGGCGCGTCTCGACCAGGCTGTAACGCTGCGCCCGGTGCTGAGTGTCAGTCAGGACATCACCCATACGTATCCTCGCGCTCGCCGCAACGTTCTTACAGCGCCGTGCCACATTGCCAACATAGTTGGAAGTTAGCCGGGTTCGTTTCACGACATGACGGACAACGTACCTCATTGCCGGTATCGTTAGTGGCCCGGCTCTCGTAGGCACTGACTATTTCGCGCCCGCGCGCCCAGTCCGCATCGTCCATCACCCAAAGCTCCGGGTAGGCATGGGTAAACGGGATCTCGCCGAGACCCCCTTGCGCATTCTCGTTGAATACCTGCGCATCGACAGCAGCCGCCCGCAACTGATCGAGCAGCATATAAGCTTCCGGCAAATTCGCAGCGGTGTACAACTTACGCATACAATGACGGCGCGCCGACTAACCTTCGAGACGAAATCCGACGCGCAGCGTTACTTGGAAGTGCGCGACCTTGCCATCTTCAATATGGCCTCGGGTATCGACTACCTCGAACCAGTCCAAATGGGTGAGTGTCTGCGACGCGCGCGCAATAGCATTTCTAATCGCATCGTCCGTCCCCTTTGTCGATGACCCAACCAATTCCACTTTCTTGTAAATGTGCTCGCTCATAACTGCCTCTCCCATCTAATCGCCCGGTACATTGTTTCATGTTATCGCGACACACCGACAGACGCGGCACCGGCACTGCTGTCGATGATCGCCCACTAGCCACGCCCCGCGACGCGCACCGGCACCTGGGTCGCTACAGGTGACACTACGAGGCACTTTCGCATGCTCACGGCCGCGCCGCTACCCTCGTCGCATGGACCTACCCAATGGCGCGCTGAACCTAGTTAAGCTATTGTATGCAGGCACTTTTCCAGCTGAACGCGCTGTGCTCGCCATCGCTAAGGCTGGAATTGGCGTGAATTTTGCATAAAAATCAACTGCTTATATAGCAGTGCAGGCAGAAATGAAAAAGAAGATAGCGGTGGAGGAGCTCAAGGTCGGCATGTATGTATCCGAGCTTGACCGTCCACACCTCGCCCCGCTTGAGTTTCGTGGCTTTCGCATACGCTCGCGATCCCAAATCGACAAGCTAAAGCGCTATTGTCGAAACGTCTACATCGAAATCTTGCACGACCCTCCTTACCCAGCCAATCAGCGGCCACCGGCCGGCAAGTGGCCACCGTCGAAAGCCTTCACGCGCGAGCAACAGCGCAAGCTCGAGTTCGAAATGTTGAAGCTTGGGGCCACGCCCGGTGAAGCGTCACAAAAATATCCAGACCAGACGACCATTGATCAAGAGATCAACACTACGCGCCCAGCGTACGAGGCAGCGTGGGCGCTGATGAGAAAAGCGATGCCGGAAATCCGCCAAGGTGTAGACATCGACATGGCTGCGATCAAAAAGGTAGTCGTTCCGCTGGTCGCGAGCGCGGTGCGCAACGCTGATGCATTGGCGTGTTTTACCCAGCTGCGCCGAAGATTCGATTACACCGCTTTGCACAGCGTGCGTGTATGCTTGCTAGCCCTGGCCTTCGGCCGCCATTTGGGTTTACCTATTGCTGATCTGATCACTCTCGGCATGGGTGCATTGCTGCACGACATCGGCAAAACGCAAATACCCGAAGAAATACTGAACAAGCCGGGCAGCCTGACGGAAGAAGAGTTCGAGCTCGCGAAGAAACACGTGCAAGCCGGGGTGCAATTGCTACGACGCAGCGATGGCATACCTGCCGTGGCCCTGGATGTCGCACGTTACCATCATGAGCGCTATGACGGTTCCGGTTATCCGCACCGGTTGCACGAGACCCAGATTCCTTATCTCGGGCAGATCGGAGCGATCGTCGACTGTTATGACGCCCTTACCAGCGATCGCGCGTATGCCTCGGCGATCTCCGGTCACGCGGCGCTGCAAAAAATTTATGAATGGCGTGACCGCCTATTCGACAAGCAGCTGGTCGAGCAGTTCATTCAATGCATGGGCATATATCCTATCGGCAGCGTTGTTGAGCTGCGTAGCGGCGACGTCGCCGTAGTCGTCTCGGTGAACCGGGTGCGTCGCTTGAAACCGCGGGTCAAGCTCGTATTGCGTCCGGACCGTACACCCCACCTACCGACCAAGACCGTTAATCTATTGCAAGCAGAGGAAAGTCAATCCTACGAAATCGAACGTGTCGCTGAGCCGGGTGCTTATAATATCCGACCGTCCGAGTATCTGCGCGTCACGACACATCATTGACGCGTGTGCGCAGCGGCTTGCCAAACGGCCAGCCGTGCGCGCATGCGCCTTACGTGCCCGCCTTCCCAATAAACCCTGGTGCAGTGTGAGCAACTGAGCAGCCTATGTACGTGCAGCCGCGACCCTCTGGGCAGTTGGTTCCACGCTTCCGCGTCGGCCTCGACCAATACCGTATTGCAAATCAGGCAGCGGCTAAATGGCCGGTAGAGCCAGTCTAACTGCACCCTGCTCGTTAACTCATCGATGCATTCTTGCAGTGTGTTGCTATGCAGTAAAATGACCGTGTCCGCAGCATCGCGGAATTCCATTAGCTTGTGATCGCGGGTGATCAATAATCGTCCGTCACTGCGGGCGTCACGCAACATGGCGCTATCGCTTCCCCCATTTACCTGGATGCGGGTGTCGTAGCCGGCAGCGCGCAACCAACGCCCGAGACGCTGTAACATCTCATCACAGTAGAACTTCACCGGTCGCAGTCTGCTGGGCTCGTTATCAACACTCTCGCCACACGCACTAGCGCTCGAACAGATCAGGCTGCGTGCCGGCGCCCAGGGGGACGCGAAAACGAGTGGTATCGAGCGCTTCCACCGCCCGATTTAGGCCGAGCTGCTTGCATATCACGGCAAAGCGTCGCGCGATCAGATCAGCATGGGCGCCGGTGCCGGTCATGCGCGTACCAAAGCTGGTGTCGTTTTCGCGCCCCTGGCGCGTCTGCCGGATCAAGCTCATCACGTGGCTCTTCCGCAATGGGTAGTGCTGCGACAACCATTCCTTGAATAGCGCCTTGATCTCCAACGGCAACCGCAGCAGCACATAGCCTGCAGATTGCGCACCCGCTTCGGCGCAGGCGCGAACGATGGCTTCCATCTCGTTGTCGTTTAGACCGGGAATCACCGGTGCGAACAGCACGCCCGTGGGGATACCGGCCTGCGCAAGTGTTTGTAAGGTCTGCAGCCGCCGTTGTGGCGCGGTGGCGCGCGGCTCCATGCGGCGCGCCAGTTGCCGGTCGAAGGTCGTGAGCGACAAGGTGACGCGCACCAGGCGTTCGCAAGCCATCGCTGCCAGGATATCGATGTCGCGTTCAACCAGGCTCGATTTGGTGACAATGGTCAATGGATGCCGATGAGCTGCCAACACTTCAAGAATCTGGCGCGTTATACGCCACTTGCGTTCTATCGGCTGGTACGGATCGGTATTGGTTCCCAGACCGATCACTTTGCAACGATACGCGGGATTTTGCAGCTCCCGTTCTAGCAGTCTCGCGGCATCCGGTTTGGCGAACAGCCGACTTTCAAAGTCCAGGCCCGGCGATAGCCCGAGGTAAGCGTGTGTCGGGCGCGCGAAGCAATAGACGCAACCGTGCTCGCAGCCACGATAAGGGTTGATCGACTGCTCGAAGGGCACGTCGGGTGACTGATTGCGAGCGATGATGCTGCGCGAACTATCGATAGTTACGGTTGTACGCAGCGGCGCCAAGGGTTCGTCGCCGCTCCCCCAACCATCATCGACAGTTTCGCGCGCGAGGTCCTCGTAGCGTCCGCTGCGGTTAGTCAGCGCACCGCGTCCCTTGCGCGTGCGTAGGGTATTACTTGAATCATGCGCCGACACCGGTTTGCTCCTCATCTGATCCTGCGCCGCCCTGCCCTGACTGATTCTTCATTCCCCTGAAAAAGTCCTCTATCATGCGTGCTCATGGCCTCACAGCGGTCGCGTTGTAACCGATTGCGTAGCATCACATCGTGAGAACGGTTGGGGCGCTGGCTATTATTGTAACAATGGCGTCCCCGATCAACGCAGCCCAGGGTGTAGGGCCAATTATGGCTGAAGTCATTGACCTGGACACAATACGCAGCCACATAAAGGCGCTCGCCGGCGATATCGGCGAGCGCAATGTGTTTCACCCGCAGGCGCTGCGCCGTGCCGCGGCTTACATCGAGCAGACCTGGCAAAAACAAGGCTATCGCGTCGCACGCCAAGAGTACCAGACAAGGGGTGAGACGATCGCCAATCTGGAGGTAAGCCGCGCAGGAACGGATCCGGCGGCAGGTATTGTCTTAGTCGGTGCACACTATGACTCCGTCATAGGGAGCCCAGGCGCTAACGACAACGGCACAGGCGTGGCGGCCTTGCTGGAAATCGCGCGCCAGTTGACCACTCGCAAACTATGTCGGACAGTTCACCTGGTTGCTTTTGTCAACGAGGAACCGCCGTTTTTCAAGACCGCCAGTATGGGTAGCCAGGTCTACGCGAAGATGGCACGCACGCGTGGTGATGATATCCGCGCTATGTTGTGTCTTGAAACCATAGGCTACTTCAGCGACGCGCCGGACAGTCAACACTATCCGCCGCTGTTCAATCTGTTCTACCCAGAGCGGGGAAACTTCATCGGATTTGTCTCGGACTTCCGTTCTCGCCCTCTGCTTAAACAGACGGTTGCAGCGTTTCGTGCCGCCAGCGATTTCCCGCTCGAGTATGTATCGACCTTCTCGTTTATCCCCGGTGTCGATTGGAGTGACCACTGGTCGTTTTGGCGCGAAGGTATCCCTGCGGTGATGGTTACCGACACGGCCCCCTATCGTTACCCGTACTACCACACTTCCCTCGATACCGTAGACAAGGTCAGTTACCCAGAGCTAGCGCGTGTTACCGAGGGATTAGTGGCAGTCGTCACAGCACTCGCGCAGTGCAAGTGAGCCCGGTGCTGTGAGCGAGGTAACGCGCTATGCGCTCTGGTTACTGCCTGATGCTGCGGCGAGCGACACGGTTGGCGAAGTCATCGGTCGCTTGAGCGCGCGCTATCACGGTCCGCGCTTTGCACCACACGTAACCCTGCTCGGCTGGGTCACCGGATCGGAGCAGCAACTCACCAAAACGACCGTGCAACTCGCACAGCAGTTGCGCGTACTATCTCTTCGCGGCGCCGGTTTCGACGGGGAGCAATATTATTTTCGCTGTTTCTACCTCAAACTCGAGACCTCGCGAGAGCTGATGCAAGCACATGAGCAGGCATCGGCTGCTTTCAACGCCGGCCATTCATCGGACTACCTGCCGCATTTGAGCCTGGTGTACGGCCAAGGCACGGTCACCGATAAGCCCGCTCTCAGACAAGAGTTGGTGACGAGCCTGCCAGTGCAGTTCGCTGTCGATCGCTTGCAACTGGTTCACATTACGGTGTCGGTTGCCGACTGGCGCGTGGTAACGACTTGCACGCTAGGCAGCGCGAGTCAGCTGCCTGTCCAGCTAACCTGACGCCAACCGGTGAGCCTGGCGCGTCGTTTCAGGCAGTCGATACCGGGTCGTGCAGCGTAGTACATAATCGATAGCCGTCTCGAGACTGATGCGATGACCGATGGACACGTAAACCGGACGCACGCCTGCGCGCGTGCGTAAAACGGCGCCGATACGCTCGCCGTCATCGACGAGCGGTACCCACTCGCCCCGTCCCGGCCCCAGCGCGGCGTGTTGACCAATGAGGCGTGACTTGGCCACACCGATACTCGGCAGATTTGCCAGTAATCCCAGGTGACACGCTAGCCCAAAGCGCCGGGGATGAGCGAAGCCCTGGCCATCGCAAAGGATCAGGTCCGGGGTGCTCCGTAACCGCCGCAAGGCCGCAAGCACCGCTGGTGCTTCACGAAAGGACAGGTATCCCGGTACATACGGAAAGCGAGTCTTGCGGCGCACAATTGCGTGCTCCAATGGCTCGAGGCTAGGAAAATCCAACACCACCACGGCGGCTCGCGTTATGCTCCCGTCATGCTCGAAACCGACATCGATGCCCGCGACGCGGCGCGGCGCGCGTAGGCGGTCCCGCGTAATCACTCGGTCACGCAATGACTGCTGAATCGCTCGAGCTTGCGCTACGGTTTTCGGCCAGTGAAGTCGCTGTCTACTGTCTTGCGCGCGCATCGATCGCACGTACCGGGTCGCTATCAAGTACTGAAAACACGTTTCCTTTTTGCGCCGCTGTCGCTAACATAGTCTAACTCCTTGATCTGCAAGCACTCCCACCAAGCAGAGGGGGCCTGGTGATGAAACATGTACCGCTGATGAAGTCGGTGATGACACCCTTTCCCTATTCGATCGACATTAACGCAACGATCAGGGAGGCCCAAGCGATGATGTCTGATCATGACATCCGCCACCTGCCCGTCAAGGACAATGGCGAGCTCGTCAGCGTGATTAGCGATCGGGCTATCAGGCTCGCGACTCAGCCCAGCGTTGAACGTAGTATCGATGAACTGCGCGTACGCGATCTCTGCGACGCCGAGGCCTATATCGTGGACCTGACTGAGCGACTCGATAGCGTGCTCCTGCGCATGGCGCAACGCCACATCGGTTCGGTACTGGTCGCCAAGAACGGCAAGCTCGTCGGTATCTTCACGACAACCGACGCCTGCAGATGTTACGGTGAGTACTTGCGTTCGCTTTTCCCAACCGGCAACGGTCACGACGCCGCTTGACGGTCCGATGGATATCTCGGTAATCATCCCGGTCTATAATCGCGTCAATCTAATAGGTCGCGCATTGGATTCGGTATATGCGCAGAGCCGCTCCGCACAGGAAGTGATCGTCGTCGATGACGGCTCCAGCGATGGTACCGGTGATTATGTGCGCACGTACTTCCCGCAAGCACGCTACATCCGCCAATCCAACCAGGGAGTCAGTGCCGCCCGCAACCGTGGCATTGTCGCAGCCCGCGGCGACTGGCTCGCGTTTCTGGACTCCGACGATGAGTGGCTGCCTCAGAAACTGCAGATACAGTGCGAGGTAATGGAGGCCAATCCCGAGCACCGCATCTGTCATAGCAACGAGATCTGGGTACGTCGCGGCAGACGCGTGAACCCGATGAGAAAACACGCCAAATCGGGCGGCAATATTTTCCGACGATGTCTGCCGCGCTGCGTGATCTCGCCATCGGCGGTCATAGTCCACCGGTCTGTCCTGGAAACGGTCGGTAAATTCGATGAAGCGTTTCCCGCCTGTGAGGACTATGACCTGTGGCTGCGGGTTTGCGCCGTCTATGCCGTGCTCTACGTCGAACAACCGCTCATCATTAAGTATGGGGGGCACCCAGATCAATTATCGCAACGCTATCCAGCCATGGATCGGTTCCGCATCGAGGCCCTGGAAAAGATCATCCGCGGTGGCACGCTCTCGCCAGCGGATCAACATGCCGCCGTAAACATGCTGCTGCAAAAAATTCGCATCTACACCGGCGGGGCGCAAAAGCGTGGAAGATGGCAGGAAGTCCTCAGCTACCGGCAGAAGTGTGCTCATTACGCCCCGTTCGCCGCTAACTACTACACCACACCGGCCTGATACCTCAGCACCGCTTGCCAAATACGCAGCAATGATAAATCTGGTGGTAGCACTGCCAGCAGAGGCTAGGCCCCTGATTCGGCACTTTGGATTACGACGTCGACCGGACGCGAGCCCTTTTCCGCTATATGACAACGATGGCATAAGCCTGATCGTTTCCGGCGTGGGAAAACTGAAGGCAGCGGCTGCCACCGCCTGTCTGCATGCCGCCAACGGCGCGGCGCCGGACCACGCCTGGCTCAATATCGGCATCGCCGGTAACGGTGCGCGCGCTCTCGGTGAAGGCGTGCTGGCGCATAGTATTAAGGATGCAGCAACACGAAGGTGCTGGTATCCGCCCCTGGTGTTCCAGCCCCCCTGCGAAACCACCGCCGTGCTTACCCTGGACCGACCGGCAAGCGCGTACCCCGAGACGGATAGCGTCGACATGGAGGCCTCGGCTGTCTATGAAACGGCGAGCCGGTTTTCAACGGGTGAGCTCGCACATTGCTTCAAGATCATTTCCGATAACCGGGCGAACCCCTCGCACGCTGTCAGTGCGGCGAGCACTGAGCAGCTGGTGACACAAAAGCTGGATGAGATCGAGGCGATCGTGCGTCAGCTACGCCAGCTCGCGGAGGAAATGACACGTCTGCGCGCGCCGCCACCGGAGTTCGAACGCTTTCTCGCGCGCTGGCACTTTACGGTGAGCGAGCGCCATCGCCTGCATCAGCTGTTGCGATGCTGGCAGCTGAGGGTGCCCGAACGACAATTATCGCCAGCCGAGTTCGGTGCCTTAGCCAGAGCCGGGGAAGTGCTGGTCTTGCTCGAGCGGCGCCTGCAGGGGCTGCCAGTCAGGCTCTCCTAAGGAGATAACCCGTGATCGACACCCTATACATAGAAAATGACGTCGCCGATCACCCACGGGCGCGTCGCGTCTGCGAGCAGTTTCCGCACGCCAAAAAAATAAGATGCGAGCGTTATACCGAGGTCTTCAACCCCGCATCGCAGAACTTTCGCTTGCAGAAACGGCGGCCGGCGTTGATTCTGGCGGAAAAGTTTCGGCATTTTGTGCTCGAGACACCGCATGAGTTCGGCGTCGGTGGTGCCCACAACTATTATTTCTCGCACATGCTCAACTGCATTTATGACTGTCGCTACTGCTTTCTCCAGGGCATGTACCGCTCGGCGCATTACGTCCTGTTCGTCAATTACGAAGATTTCCAGCAATCCATAGTGACTACACTGGCGCGCCATGACGGCGAGCCGGTTTGGTTCTTCTCCGGCTATGACTGCGACAGTCTTGCGCTCGAACCGGTCACGGGTTTCGTCGAGTTCTTTGTGCCCTTGTTGGCGCGCTATAGCAACGCCTGGCTCGAGCTACGCACGAAGAGCACACAGGCGCGATCGCTGCTTCACATGCAACCGGCAAAAAACTGCGTGGTCGCCTTCAGTTTCACCCCCGAGGAGATCTGGCAGGCATTGGAGCATAAGGTTCCGCCGGTGCAGAAACGCATCGACACCATGGTGCGCTTGCAAGAGCACGGCTGGCGCATAGGGTTGCGCTTCGACCCACTGCTTTACCACAAAGATTATCGATCGCAGTACACGCGCCTGTTCGCGGACATTTTCCAGAAGTTGCGCGCGCACGACATACATTCCGTGAGTATCGGCACGTTTCGGATACCTGCACCCTATCATCGCAAAATGGTGCGGCTCTACCCGGACGAGCCGCTGTTTGCCGGGCCGCTTACCAAGTCCAATGGGCTGGTCTCCTATTATCCCGAGCTTCAGCAGGAAATGTTGGACTTCTGTCGTACCGCGCTCAGTGCTTACGTACCGGCCGCGATCTGTTTTTCGTGCATGCAGGCCTACTGATTCAGTACACTCACACGCAAAGGACGGGGGTGGGACAGCAGGCATGCGATACCGCACGCTAGGACGAACGCAGCTGGAGGTTTCGGAGATTGGTTTCGGGGGCTGGGCGCTTGGCGGTGGCGCCTGGGGCAACCAAAAGGACCGAGAATCGGTGCAGGCACTGCATCGAGCAATCGAGCTCGGCGTCAATTTCATCGATAGCGCTGCCGGTTACGGCAAAGGCAGAAGTGAGCGTGTCATCGCGCGGGCATTGAGCGAGCGCCACGAACGTGCCTACGTCGCCACCAAGATACATCCGTTGCCCGGGCCTTGGCCGCCCTCGCCGCACTGCAAAGCGGAGGAACGCTATCCGGAGGCTTACCTCGAGCAAATGGTTGAGGAACGCCTGGACAATCTGGTCACCGATTGCCTAGACCTGCTGCAGTTGCACACGTGGGCCCGGGTCTGGAACAAGAGTCCCAAACCCTTGGAAACTCTGAAAAAGCTGCAGCAGCAGGGAAAGATACGATACATCGGCATCTCCACACCCGAGCACGATCAAAACTGTGTCATCGATCTGATACGACAAGGCTATCTCGACACGGTGCAATTGATCTACAACATCTTCGAGCAGGAACCTATTGCCGAACTGTTACCAACCGCATTCGAGCACAACGTCGGTGTGATTGTACGCGTACCGTTTGACGAAGGATCGTTGACTGGAAAGTTCACTGCCGATACGACATTTGCGAGCAATGATTTCCGCTCGAAATATTTTGCTGGTGATCGCCTAGCTCGCACGGTCGCGCGCGTAGCGGAGATCGAACGCGACATCGAGGGAAGTGGCCTAACGATGGCACAAGTCGCGTTGAAGTTTTCGTTATCCCACCCGGCAGTGAGCACCGTTATCCCAGGTATACGCAACGTGCGACAGGCCAAAGCCAACGCAGCTGTCTCTGATCTCCCTGACGTGCCGCCACCGCTACTGGTGAAGCTGCGCAGGCACGCCTGGCGTCGCAGCTTTTGGTACGCGGGCAAGTAACGACGTAGCACGCGAGCGAAAAACCCGTAAGATCAAATGGTAATGTCGGTCGAAACCACAGGGCGTTCGTACGCGTAAAAACTGGGACGCAGTTATACTGCCTCACCGAGCCAAGCCTTTACCCAAACACTACGAGGAGACAAACGTGAACTTTCTAGCGCGCTACGAACCGCAAGCCTATGCCCTGATGAGAATCATCGCCGGCTTTCTGCTCCTTTGGCACGGCACGGCGAAGTTGTTTGGATTTCCCGTGATCTCGCAGGCGGCTGGTTATGTTAAGTATGTCGGCGGTTCAATAGAGCTCATCGCAGGGATCTTGGTGATGCTGGGGTTGTTCACGCGGCCAGCCGCGTTCATTGCCAGTGGTTTCTGCGCAGCGGCGTACTGGATTGGCCATGGCACCCATGCGCTTCTCCCGTACGTGAACAAAGGCACACTCGCCGCACTCTACGCTTTTGTGTTCTTGTACATTGCTACCAGGGGTGTAGGTCTTTGGGGTATCGATAAGATACGCTCCAGAAATTAGTGACCTTGGTGCAAAACCGGAAGGGAGACGCTTCCTCAGCAAGGTCGGTACGAACCACGACTATTGCGTTGGGGGGAACGCTGTTGCTGGCAGCAGCCATCGGCATTGGGCGCTTCGCTTACACGCCGCTACTTCCGCCAATGCAGGAAGCGCTCGGCTGGACGGTGTCGCAGGCCGGCGATGTAGCAAGCGCGAACTATCTCGGCTACCTAGTAGGCGCTCTGATTGCCTCGGCGTTAGCTCACCGCCGCCAACGCTGGCGCTGGCTGTTAGCCGGTATGATCGTCAGCGCCAGCACCACCGCTGCCGGCGCCGCTGCAGAGTCCTTCGCTGCTTGGATCGTTGTTCGCTTCTTCGCCGGCGTGGCGAGCGCGTTTTGCCTGGTGCTCGGCACCGCGATTGTCATCGAGTCTCTCGTAACTCGCTCTCGGCCACAGCTTGGGGCGCTACACTTCGCCGGCGTCGGCGCAGGTATCGTTGCCTCTGTGGTAGTGATCGAGCTCGCGCGTCTGGCAAACCTATCCGTATACGGCCAATGGGGCGTTCTAGGTATCACCGCATTCTTGCTGCTCGTCGGCTCGTGGCTGACGCTTCGGACCGTTGCCGACGGTGGGATCGTCTTTGCGCGCGCGGCGGAGCCACACGTAGCGCAGCGTCACACAGTGATGAGCAGCACACTGAAGAAACTGATTATCGCCTACGGCTTTTTCGGCTTTGGCTACATCGTGACTGCAACCTTCATCGTGGCGATAGTAAGGCGCCTCGAGCATAGCGAACTGGTTGAGTCGTCGACGTGGGTTGTCGTCGGCTTGTTGGCCGCCCCGTCGATCTTGATATGGCAGCACATTGCCCGGCGGTTAGGAATGTTTCCCGCGCTGCGACTCGCCTATGCCTTAGAAGCAGTCGGCGTCCTGCTAGCAGGGTTTGGCGCCAGCCATGTTGCCCTGGTAACGGGCGGCGCGCTGTTGGGGGCAACTATGATGGGGATCACTGCCTTGGGACTGCTCGCAGCGCGCGAGGTCGCGGGCAGCAATCAAGATAAGGCCATCGGCTGGATGACCGCCTCGTTCGGGCTCGGCCAACTGCTCGGCCCTGCGGTCGCTGGGCATCTGGCGCATATGACTCGAGGATTTGGTGCGCCCTCGCTGCTCGCAGCATTATTGCTGATCGCCGGCATTGCCCTGTTGCGAAAGACCTAAAAGTCATGATCCGCGCGCAGATCATCACCCGCGACCGATGAAGGGCATCTTAGTAGCCATAATGGTCATGAATTGCACGTTCACGTCGAGCGGCAGATTCGCCATGAACAGTACGGCGCTACCACAGTACTCCACGGGCATGCGCGGCTCGGGTGCGAGTGTGCCGTTCGCCTGTTTCACGCCTTGCGCCATGCGTTCCGTCATCGGCGTGACGGCATTGCCGATGTCGATCTGCCCGCAGGCGATGTCGTAGGCCCTGCCGTCGAGCGAGAGCGTCTTGGTAAGACCGGTCACCCCGTGCTTGGTCGAGGTGTAAGGGGCGGAGCCGGGCCGCGGTGCGTGCGCGGAAATCGAGCCGTTGTTGATGATGCGACCACCGTGCGGATTCTGCTCCTTCATCATGCGAAATGCCGCCTGCGCGCACAAGAACATCCCGGTAAGATTCACATCGACCACGGCCCGCCATTGCTCGTAGCTCAGCTCCTCGAACGGCACGCCCGGGGCGTTGCCACCAGCATTGTTGAACAGCACGTCCACACGCCCGAATGCCTGCTTCACTTTGGCAAACAGTGTGTTCACGGCGTCCGGCTTGGCCACATCGGTGGGCACCACCAGAGCCCCTTTAGCGGTCGCGCCGCCCAGCTTCGCGGTCTCCTCCAGCAACTCGCTGCGGCGGCCGGCAAGGGCGACACGATAGCCGTCATTCAAGAATGCCAACGCCGCCGCTCTGCCGATGCCCGTGCCCGCGCCGGTTACGATAGCAACCTTATTATGCGAAGCCATTATTCATTCTCCCCAGGCTGTTTCGATGCGCTCATGTTAACGCATCCGCCAGCTAGCGAATACCGAAGAGCAATCGAACCTTGCGCGACTTGACTGCGCCTTCGGTTTCTACGCGACGGCTCAACAGCGATATACTGTTATCCACTTGCAAAGGGGGCGTAGAAATGTTGCTCAAAGGTTCATGTCATTGCGGTAGCGTTCGTTTTCAACTCCATGCTGCTGAGCCCTATCCGTTCAACTTGTGTTATTGCTCCATTTGCAGAAAAACAGCAGGCGGCGGTGGTTATGCTATCAACCTTGGCGGCGAATACGACACCTTGAAGGTTGAAGGAAAGAAACACGTTAGCGTGTACCGAGCGAGAGTTACCGACCCCAAGAGCGGTGAAACCGAGCAGAGCGAGGCGCAGCGCAACTTCTGCGCGAGATGCGGTAGTGCACTCTGGGTGTGGGATCCGGGATGGCCTGAGCTGGTGCATCCGTTTGCTTCGGCGATCGACTCGGATCTGCCTATCCCGCCCGAGCGCACGCACATGATGTTGGGCTCAAAGGCGGGTTGGGTGCAAGTGCACGCCGGCCCGCGGGACCAGAAGTTTGACGCCTACCCGAAAGAGTCGCTCGCTGCCTGGCATGAACGTCTTGGCCTGAAGAGTACCGACTCCTGACAGACGCCGCTTGCGGCCCTAACCAGATAAGCAGCAGTTTTTGACAACGCCGGCAACCACACGTCTCTATCTGCAGGACGATCACTGCTACGAGGTCGACGCACGCATTGTTGCGATCGAGGAAAGCTCCCTTGCCTTCGATCAAACCTGCTTTTACCCAGGCGGGGGCGGCCAACCGGCCGATGAAGGTTCTGTCTCATTAACTAACGGCCAGTCCCTCGAGATCGTGTCGGCGCACGCGGACGCAGACGAGATCATCTGGCACGTCAGCAAGTTGCCCCCGCCGCCGAACATTGTCGGACAGTCCGGCAGACTCAGGATAAACAAAGCACGGCGGCTCGCCCTCATGCGCTACCATACGGTCTTGCACGTGCTTAATACCATCGCGCTGAGAGACTACGGCGGGTGGATCACCGGCGTACAGATTAACACGGACTATTCGCGTATCGACTTTAAGCTAGACGGTTTCTCTAAAGCAATGCGTGCCGAGCTGGAGGAAAAAGTCAATGCCGTGCTCGAAGGCGACCATGCGCTGAAGTCGTATTACATTTCGGAGCAGGAGTTCCGCGAGCGCGACGATTTGCTGCGTACCCTGCGGGTGGAACCACCCGTATCCCATGGCTGTGTCCGCGTTGTCGAGATACAGGGGTTTGATGCGCAAGCGTGCGGCGGGACGCACGTGAGCACGACGTCCGAGGTTGGCAGATTCTCGATCTTCCGCAGCGAGAACAAAGGCAAGATCAACAAACGGCTTTACGTGCGCCTCGAATAGGTTGCGTCAATCGCTTCAAGTCGGAAATAACGGCTCGCCATTGACTTCGTGCCAGTGCAGGATGCCGTGCCAGATCTCTTCCGCCGTTTCGGCAAACCAGAACAGGTCCCGATCCTCAGGATCGATCACACCCTCGTTGACCAAGAAGTCGATGTCGAACGCTTGCTGCCAGTAATGTTTGCCCACCAGTACAATCGGCACCGGCTTGATCGTGCGTGTCTGGACTAACGTTAGCGTCTCAAACAACTCATCAAAGGTGCCGTAGCCACCGGGGAAGGCGACCAGTGCCTTGGCGCGTAACAGAAAATGGAGCTTACGCAGCGCGAAGTAGTGAAAACGAAAACATAGTTCCGGGGTAACGTAAGGGTTCGGATACTGTTCGTGCGGCAGGTTGATGTTCAGACCGACCGACTTCGCGCCGACTTCGCGGGTTCCACGGTTGGCCGCCTCCATCATGCCCGGACCGGCGCCGGTCATGACGACTACGCGGCAGTCGAGTGGGCCCGAGCCGGAGTTGCCGACCAGGCGGCCGAGCTCACGCGCCATATCATAATAATGGCTCTTCGCGAGCACCCGTTCGGCAATTGCCAGGCGGTGCGACAGCTCCATATTGGCGGGATCTGTGGCAAGTGCGCTGCGTAGCGCATCGACTTTGCGTTGCACGGCGCTGGTTTCTGTAATGCGCGTGCTGCCGAATACCACGATCGTGTGCTTGACGCCGTGTTGGGTGAGGAGAAGCTCCGTTTTCTGATAGTCGAGCTGCAGTCGCACTCCGCGGGTATCGTCGCGGTTGAGAAAATCGACGTCCTGATCCGCCTGCTTGTAACTGGGGCTTGCCAGAATCGCAGCCACATGTTTCGGCGCATCCGCATCCTCCTCGGGCGGCTTCGGCCGGTATGTCGGCAGCGGCTCGCGGCGTTTCTGAGGATCAGCCGGTTTGGGGATCTGGTTGCTCTTAG
>QKEI01000250.1 GCA_003251795.1 Candidatus Muproteobacteria bacterium | reverse complement strand
ACTCCATATATTAAGGAATGCACGATCATGAACAGACCGAAACCGTTGAATACAGAACGCCAGCGCCAGGAAGCGCAAAAAGAGGGAAAGGAAAATTGGCGCTTATGGGGACCTTACCTCTCCGAGCGTGCCTGGGGCACCGTGCGCGAGGATTACAGCGCATACGGCAATGCCTGGGAAAACTTTGACCACGATCAGGCACGTTCGCGCGCATATCGCTGGAACGAAGATGGTTTGGGCGGTATCTGCGACGAGCAACAGCGTTTGTGCTTTGCGTTGGCCTTGTGGAACGAACGCGACCCTATCCTGAAAGAGCGTGTTTTCGGGCTTACCGGTAACCAGGGCAATCGCGGCGAAGACGTGAAAGAGTATTACTTCTATGTCGACGCCACACCGAGCCACAGTTACCTGCGTTACCTTTATAAGTACCCGCAGGCGGAGTTTCCCTACACCGCGCTGGTGCAGGAAAACGCGCAGCGTAGCCGCAGCGATCCCCCATTTCAGCTGCTGGATAGCGGCGTGTTCAATGACAGTCGCTATTGGGATGTGGAGGTGTATTACGCCAAGGCCGGCACCGACGAGATTCATGTCCGTATCGTCGCTCATAATCGCGCACCTGAGGAGGCCACATTGCATGTGTTGCCGACACTATGGTTTCGCAACACCTGGTCGTGGGGCGATGGCACGGAAAAGCCGCTGATCGAAGCGATCGATGGCCCGGCGAAAGTCAATTGGGCCGTGCGTGCCGAGCATGCGACGCTAGGCAATTATTTCCTCTACGGCCGGCAGCGGGCCGAGTCGCTGTACGCTGAGAACGAAAGTAACGCCGAGCGTCTCTGGGGAGTGGGCAACGCTTCGCCCTATGTGAAGGACGCCTTCCACCGGCGCGTGATTCACAACGAGGAAGACGCCGTGAATCCTGGGCGCCGCGGCACGAAGTTTGCCGCCTGGCATAAGCTCACGGTCGCCGGACACCAAAATGCGCGTGTGGACCTCGTGCTTTCGGCAAAGCCGTTGAAAGCACCGTTTGCCCAAAGCGAGGTGACATTCTCCAAGCGCCAAGGCGAGGCCAACGTGTTTTACGACGAGCTGCTGCCGGACGCAGCGCCGGATGACCATCGCATCCTGCGTCAGGCACTCGCCGGCATGATCTGGAGCAAGCAGTTTTTCCATTATGACGTCGATCGTTGGTTGCGGGGCGATCAATTCCCGCCACCTGCGAGCCGTTGGCATGGACGCAATCATTCATGGCGGCACATGAAAGCGGGCGATGTCATATCCATGCCCGACACCTGGGAGTACCCCTGGTTCGCCGCGTGGGATCTCGCCTTTCACTGCGGTGCGTTGTCACTCGTGGATGTGGATTTTGCCAAGCAGCAGATTGAGCTGATGTTGAAGGAAACCTACCTGCATCCGAATGGCCAGATCCCGGCTTACGAGTGGGCCTTTAGCGACGTTAACCCACCGGTGCATGCGATGGGTGCATTGAAGGCGTTTCGCGCCGAACGCGTGCAACGCGGCAAGGCCGACTACGGTTTTCTAGAGCGTGTATTCCACAAGCTGCTCTTGAACTATACGTGGTGGATTAATCGCAAGGACGCCGACGGCAACAATGTGTTCGAAGGCGGGTTTCTCGGCCTCGATAACATTTCCGTGTTCGATCGCTCACAGCCGTTGCCGCCCGGCTACAGCCTGAAGCAGGCCGATGCCACCGGTTGGGTGGCCATGTTCGCCCTCAACATGACGGCCATGGCGCTGGAGTTGGCAACGCAGAACCCGGACTACGAAGACATCGCGATTCAGACCTATAAGCAGTTCCTTAGCATCGCCCACACCATCGGTGGTCATGCCGTCGAGCAGGGTGTGTCGCTGTGGGATCCGGATGATGGCTTCTTTAAGGACCTGATCGTGGATCCCGATGGGCATTGTCATCGCGTCAACGTCTATTCTTGGGTGGGCCTGATTCCGCTGTTTGCCTGCGAAATCATCGACCAACGCATGTTGGCCAAGGTGCCGCGCTTCCGGGCCATGCTCGATGGTCATGAAGGCGGCTTGTTCCAGGGCCATTACGTGTGCGCCTGCCCGGCAAGCGAGAACGAACGTGGCGAGCGGCTACTGTCATTGGTCGATCACACCATGCTGCCGCGCATCCTCATGCGGTTGCTGGACGAGCAGCAATTCCTCTCGCCTCACGGCGTGCGCAGCGTCAGTCGTATCCATGCCGAGCAACGCGATCTCGGTGTGCTGCCTGGTGTCGGTCAGGCGATCATCGAGTACGTGCCAGGGGAATCGAACTCTGGGCTGTTCGGTGGCAACTCCAACTGGCGTGGCCCGATCTGGATGCCGACCAACTACACGCTGATTCAAGCGATCGAGAAGTATCACCGGTTCCTCGGCGACGATTTCAAAGTGCCGGTGCCCTGCCACGACAACGAGCAACTGACGCTGAAGCAGATCGCCAACCTTATTGCCGAACGTTTGGTCAATCTGTTTAAGCGCGACACTGATGATCGCATTCCCGCCTTTGCGCCCGACAGCCCGTTCCAGAAGGATCCGCACTGGCAGGATCTGTTGCTGTTTAACGAGTACTTCCATGCCGAAAACGGGCGCGGCCTGGGCGCGTCGCATCAGACAGGCTGGACTGGTCTGGTCGCCAATCTGGTGATGCGACGCTATCGCCAGGATATCCCGGAGTACTGGCGCAGCCGCGGGGTCAAGCGTCAGGTTGCGCAATTGGAGCCAGAGCCGATACGGGAGAAGGTCGCTACTGCCGAGGCGTGAGCATCGGCAGCCACATCACGAGACACGACGATGGACACGAGCAACAAAACGGCAGTCGCCATTCGCGCACAACGTCACGCTTGGATGGCGGTGTTCATGGGTGCGGTGGCGGAGGTCTTTCGCATCGCCGAGCGGTCCGCGGGACCGATTGTTGATCTATTCATTCGCTTCTGGCTAGGTGGCATCTTTTTCACATCCGCCATCATCAAGCTCGCAGACTGGCAAAAGGCTCTGTACTTGTCCGCCTACGAGTATCCGGTGTCGTGGCTCGATCCCGTCACAGCCGCCTACCTAGGCATCTCCGTCGAGTTATTCGGGGCGATCTTGTTGACCATCGGCTTAGCCACGCGCTTCGCCGCGCTGTCGATGTTGGTACTGTCGCTTGTAATCCAGTTCAACTATGTGGCGCTGGAGGTCAATCTCTTCTGGGCGGTGTTGTTCGGTTGGTACGTGGCGCGCGGTGCTGGCCCGCTCTCGATCGATCGTCTGCTCAGTCGCGGTCTCGCTGACAGCGCCCTGCCCTTCGCTACCACTGGCAGTAAAATGATGCACGCGTTCAGCGCCTACAGTGACCCGCTCTATCGCTTGTTCATGCGCGTGTGGATTGCGGCTGCGGTGGTCGGCAGCGCCGTGGTAGCCGTTCACGTACCAACGCAAACTGCCCCTGGTTTGCTACCGTTGACGAGCGCCGCGCAATTTGGTGGGTTCGGCTTGATGTGCGTTGCGTTGGTGGGGGCCGGCCTTGCCACTCGCGTGACTGCGATTGCCCTGATGTTATTGACCTTCGGCGTGGCGATGACCAGCGTCTGGGACAATGTCTATGCGTACTGGCTAGCGCTCTTTGCTTTGTTGGCGCTTTATGGACCTGGCCGGCTGTCGATCGATGCCGTCATCGACCGGGCGTTGCGCCGTCTATTCCCGCAGCTCGATGGCAAACCGGTGTTCTCGCTCAAGAGTTTGCCACGTGTGGTGATCGTGGGCGCTGGCTTTGGTGGACTTACCTGCGCAGCGGGATTGCGCAGTACGCCGGTGCAGGTAACCCTGATCGACCGGCAGAACTACCACTTGTTCCAACCGCTGTTGTATCAGGTGGCGACCGCTTCACTCTCGCCAGGCGATGTAGCGACGCCGATCCGCGGTATGTGCAGAGAGCAATTCAATGCGCGTGTGCTGCTGGGCAGCGTGACCGGTGTCGACGCCACCCGACAGGAAGTGCTGATCGGCAGCAAGCGCATACCCTACGACTACCTGGTGATCGCTACCGGGGCGCAGCACAACTATTTCGGACGTGACGAGTGGGAACGCTATGCCCCGGGTCTTAAGCGTATCGACGACGCGATCGAGGTGCGGCGGCGACTGTTGACCGCGTTCGAGCAGGCGGAAAACACCGATGATGCGCAACGCCGCGCAAGTTTACTCACCTTTATTATCGTCGGCGCCGGTCCCACCGGTGTCGAGCTTGCGGGCGCCATCGCCGAGCTCGCGAAACACGGTATGGAAAAGGACTTTCGCAACTTCGACCCGGCGAGCGCGCGCGTGATACTGATTCAGGCAGGGCCGCGCGTGTTACCGACTTTCAGCGAACGACTCTCGACGCTTGCGCGCACAGCGCTCGAACGCTTGGGTGTGGAGGTACTTACCGGTAGCCGGGTAGAACACATCGATGACGAGGGCGTGATAGTAAATGGTGAGCGCATCGCTGCGCGTACCGTGCTGTGGGCGGCGGGCGTTATCGCTTCGCCGGCAGCGCGCTGGCTCGGCGGCGAAGCAGATCGCGCCGGTCGCTTGAAGGTCGGG
>QKEI01000036.1 GCA_003251795.1 Candidatus Muproteobacteria bacterium | reverse complement strand
CCGGAGCGGGAAGCAAAAGTCGACTGGCAAAGCGGGATGGAGGTGCGAACGTCTGCCGCACATCAGCGACCTTGCCAAGCGCCTGATCAAGCGCAAGCAAAAGCTGCAGCCCAAACCGGCGAGCTAATCCATCTCGCGGCATGCGCAGACAATCACCGATACAGTGCAGCCCCAGGTCGGTGAGCCTGATGAGTATCTCGCTCGGCAAATTCAGCACCTGCATTGGCAGCGGCTGCAAGCGTGTACGAAGCATGTGCCCATCCGTCACGGGTTCGCCGGTGCCGGCCCGTGCGAGCCAGGTTGCCCCCAAGGGTGTAGGGGCGATACCGAGACAGGCCTCGTAACCTAATGTCTTAAGATCCCTTTTTAAACGAGCCAGCAGGTTTTCAAGACCGGCGAAGAGTGTGAGACTGCTGCCGATCTCCAGAACTATGGCGCATGTCGGGACTAGACTGACCATGGGTGTGTATTGTGTTGCCCAGGCAGCGATATGTTCCAGTGCCGCCCGCTCTGCAGCCTCATTCCGGCGTTGCACGATGAGATTTGCACTCAGCGCATAGGCGGCAGAAATCTTCATGCGCGGTTGTATACCGTGTGCCAGTGCTGGGTGATTGCAAAGCAGCACGTGTGCACGATTGCCCTCGTCGCTGCTAATAGCTAACGGTGCGTGAGTGCTATCTGCACGGGAAAAAATTTCTAAGGGAAGCTCAGGAAAATGCAAACACAACCAAAGTAGTTTGGTTCTTTCTAAAGAGACAGTAAGAAAATGACCGGCATGAATGTCGGTGTCGGAGAGGCCGGTTTGCCGGCGGGGAAGCGGACTGCAATCTTTTGGAACCGCCATTTTCTTGCCAACGGGTGCGCACTATAACCTCAAAGCGAGCGGTCCTGTGGCAAAACTTCCGCGGCATTTAACGACATGCACCACAAGTCCCTCGGGTACCGGCTGTAGATGCAAACGCAAAGCGGCAGGCGAGGGCAAGCTTGCCTCACCGAAGGGGCGAAACAAAAACCCCCACGCCTGCCCCGCCTCGGCGGCAAGCTGCAGGCGTCGCAGGACGCGTTTATTCGTTTGTCGTGGCCAAGCTAGTACCGCTCCGCATCGGCCGTAACGCAACGCTTGCTCCGTCGCCCATAAGGTATCGGTGTGCGCTTGTGCGTGCACCAACAACACACGTGAGAGGTCGACGTCGCTACCGGTCAATGCCGGTGCATAAGGCAAGAACGGTGGAGTGATCCAGGCGATCCAACGGTGCTGTTGGCTCAAACGAGCCAGGGCGGGCATGAGCAGGCGCAATTCGCCGATGCCTTCGTGCAACGGCAGGATTTCGGTAAGCGCCCCCTGCGGCCAGCCGCCTTCCGGCAATAAGGCATCGAGCGCGGCAAACCCTGTAGGCAATCTGTCGGCCGGTGGAGGGGAAAACCGCCCCCCGCGCCAGATGTCCCGGCGCTGCAACAGGGTGTCGAGGCTCATAAAAGTTTGCCGTTACGAATGACGCCAACACCGATACCTTCAAGCACTAGATTGTGCCGGCGCAGATCGATCTGTATCGGTGAGAACCTTGGGTTCGCCGGTAGTAGCGTCACCTTGTGCCACTGACGGCGGAAACGTTTGACGGTAACCTCATCGTCGATACGCGCCACGACAATTTGATTATTGCGGGCCTCGCTAGTGCGATGTACCGCCAGCAGGTCGCCATCGAGGATGCCGGCATCACGCATGCTCATACCGTGGACGCGCAGTAAATAATCGGCTCGTGGTTTGAAAAGTGCAGGGTCGAGCTGGTAATGAGCTTCGATATGCTCCTCCGCGAGGATCGGGCTACCGGCGGCCACGCGACCCACGACCGGCAGACCTGTGTCTTCCTTTAACAAACGGATCCCCCGGGAGGCGCCGGGCAGCAACTCGACCGCACCCTTGCGGGCGAGCGCCTTTAAATGATCCACGGCGGCATTGACCGAACGGAAGCCCAAGGCGGAGGCAATCTCGATGCGGGTGGGTGGGTAGCCGTGCTCGGCGGCAAAGCTGCGAATCATTTGCAGGATCTGTCGTTGCCGGGGAGTGAGGGTATCCATGGTTTATCCTGAATCTGTACGTTTGTACAGTAACTGTAATTATAAACAGTTATAGAGTCAAGCGAGCTTACAGGCGTACCGGTGCTGCCCGGACGAGCTCTGCCGCTTTCAGTGTAAACTCCGCTCCATGAGCGCTGGCGAACTATCGATCTCCGTTGCGCGTAGACGGTTTCTGCGGAACTCGTTGGGCGCCACGGCGGTCGCGGCGTTAGGGCTGGTGCGCGCGCGACCGTTGCTTATCCCCGAGGCACTCGCGGGAACGGCAACACCGGCGGGGCTCAAGCCGTTGGGCGGCGGGGTACTGCTCGGTACTCTGCCTTTCGTCGATGACGGCGATTTTCCGCGTGGTAAGTTAATCGGCGAAGGGCTGGCGGCGCGCCAGGCGCTTGATTTGTCGCGGCTGGACAACAAGACGTTGGTGACACCGACTGATCAGTTCTTCATCCGTACAGGTTTTCCCTCGCGCTTGCAAACGACGACGAACTGGAAACTGCGGGTACGCGGCTTGATCGATGGTCCGGCAGAGCTGGCGTTACAGGGGTTATTGCCCGAAGAACAGTCGATGGGCACACATCTGGTCGAATGCGCCGGCAACAGTCGTATCGGCGGCTTTGGGCTCATGAGTACCGCGGAATGGAGTGGCATTCCGATTGCGCGGGTGCTCGAAAGGATCCGCATCAAGCCGCAGGCGACGCATTTGATCGTCTCAGGTTTCGACGAACATACCGTGCGCGATCCGATTTCCTACCCGGGGGCGAGTTGGATCTTCACCCTTGAACAGTTGCAAAGGACGGGGGCGTTCCTGGCCACACGTATGAACAAGCAGCCGCTTACCAAGGATCACGGTTTTCCAGTGCGCTTTATCATGCCCGGCTGGTATGGATGTACCTGCATCAAGTGGCTCAACCAGATCCTGCTGGTTGACGATAGCGCACCGGCGACAGGGCACATGAAGGAATTCGCAAGCAGGACCTTTCAGGATGGTGTCCCCAATCGAGCCCGCGACTTCAGGCCAGCAGTGATCGACTTGTCCGCCATGCCTGTACGCGTCGAGATGTGGCAAGTGGACGGTGAGCGGGTCTATCGGGTGGTCGGGATCCTGTGGGGTGGCGATAAGCCGGTGGATGCATTGATGATCCGCTTTAACCCAAACATGAGCTATGTTCACGTCAAAGACTATCCGCATGCAAGCAATGGGACCTGGCGTGTCTGGTCGTATATCTGGCGGCCGCCTGGAACAGGACGTTACACCATTCGCCTCAAGGTAGCTGACGCCGCAGTGACCACGCGCCAGTTGGATCGCGGATACTATGATCGTACGGTGCAGATCGATAACGTCTGACCTGCTCGTTCTGCGGCGCAAGGCTAGCCGGCGGCTAGCGTGCCGGAGATCGACCTTTCGGTGACCCCTGGGCCGCGCCGAAACCCCCAGTCTAGTCGGGGACTTGTGTATCTTCCTGTCGACCGGGACGAGCTCGGTGCCGCCGTGCCTGCCAGCAGGGGCTGTACCGCGCAGCAGCTCCTACAGGCACAGTCCAACTCCCGCCTGCTGTCGTTGCCAAACAACTGTCGTACAACTACACCGTTAATTCGAGGATGACACTTTGCTAACTTTGTACGCAACGATACTTGATTCAGGCGCAGCCGGTAGTAGGATTAAAGGATGTACTAGTATGCGCATGCCAATAACCTTGACAAAGGGGGAGAACGATGGCAGCAAAGAAAAAGGCCAAACGAGCCAAGAAGGGCAAGAAGGTCAAAAAGGCTAAGAAAGTAGCCAAGAAGGCCGCGAAGAAAAGGGTGGTCGCCAAGGCGAAGAAGAAAAAGGTCGCGAAGAAGAAAAAGAAAGTCACCCGTCGCGGCAAGGCACCTGCGAAGAGAAAGACGGCCAAAGCCGCAGTGTCGCCAGCGCCGATGAGGCCCATGGGCATTCCCGCAGCGCCAGCGGCGCTCAACGAGGAGCGCGTCGGCGTGGTTACCCACTACTATTCGCATCTTTCTGTTGCCGTGATAGAGCTCGACAGCGGCATGTTGCGGGAGGGCGATACCATTCACGTCAAGGGGCACACCAGTGACTTTACCCAGAAGGTGGGGTCAATGGAGGTTAACCACATGCACGTCAGCGAGGCGTGGGCGGGCCAGTCCTTCGGTCTGAAGGTGAACGAGCACGCACGTGAGCACGATGTGGTCTATCTGGTGAAATCGCCTTAGCCGCCGAAGAACAGAAACGTTCTTTTCGCTAGTGCTTGTAGGGTGGGTGCTAACCGCTCTTGTCAACGCGCGCTTTGTGTGTTGTCTGCTGCGGTCGTTGGCCGAAGGGGAAAATACTAAAGATAAGCCCGGCGAGTGCGTGGAACTGGGTCACGCGAAAAATGAGCCAGCCCGCGGAACGCTGCGGCACGTCGCGCACTTCCTTCAGATGAGGAATGAAGAGTAACGCCACCACGGTACGCGCAATTGCCGAGAGCACAAATAGCCAGCACAGCTGACTCGGCCAATGGATGGTATGACCAAAAAAGGTCACTGTATCCGAGAAGTGTGT
>QKEI01000056.1 GCA_003251795.1 Candidatus Muproteobacteria bacterium | reverse complement strand
ATCCGTGCCATTACCTCGTCTGCATCCGCTAGCTGTGGCACCCATTTCGGGCTGACGAAACTTGTTGCCTCGATGACCATCAATCCCGATTCGCTCAGGCGATTGATGAATTCGACCTTGGTATCGGCGTCGAGCGGGGTGCGTTCATTTTGCAGTCCATCGCGCGGCCCAACCTCGACCAGTTTGACGTGTTGCGGATAGCCTGCCACGACGTTCACTTCACCCAGTTAGGCTTGCGCTTCTCGAAAAAAGCCGTCATGCCTTCCTGCCCTTCCGGCGAGACTCGTAGCCGCGCGATTAGCTCCGAGGTGTCCTCGGCCTGGCGGCGCGTTAGCCGCAGCACTAGACGTTTGCATTCGGTGAGTGCGTTTGGACCAGCCTTCAACAGGAAATCCACGGTCCTTTCCACGGCTTTAGGCAACGTTTCGTCGGTTACAACCTCGTGTACTAAACCGATGCGCCGTGCCTCGTCACTGTTGATGCGCTCAGCGGTGAGAAAAAGCCGGCGCGCTTGTCGCGCACCGATAGCGGCGATGACGTAGGGCGAAATCACGGCCGGCGCAAGACCCAAGCGTACCTCGCTGATGGCGAATTCGGCGCGCTCGCTGGCTATGACTATATCGCAGCAGGCAATCAAACCAACGGCACCGGCAAAGGCTGAGCCATTGACTTGGGCTATCGTCGGCTTGGAAAGATTGTTCAGGGTTTCCATTAATTGGGCCACACGCGCCGCGTCCTCGCGGTTAGTTTGCTCATCGTACTTGGCCATGCCGCGCATCCATTTAAGGTCGGCGCCGCTGGAGAACGATTTACCGGTGCCGGTAATCACCACAACGCGCACAGCGATGTCATGCTCGATCTGCTCGAGCGTCCGCAACAACAGATTGATCAGGTTATCGTCGAACGCGTTATGACGCTCCGGTCGATTGAGCGTCAGCGTGCAAACGCCGCGTGTGTCCGTTTGGATAAGCAGTGCGTCAGACATGGAACTGTGTGGTACAAGAGAATCTGCGTCGCATTTCGGCAGGTGAGGTGTGAGGAGTGAGGAGTGAGGCGGAATTCAAAAAATGCGCTTTACTCCTACACCGCATTATCACTTGTCACTCCTCGCTCCTCACCCTCACGTGCACCCGCCCTCACTCCTCACATACGGAACACCCCGAAATCAGTCTTTTCGATCGGCGCATTGAGCGCAGCTTCGATGCCAAGACCGAGTAGATCGCGCGTATCGGCCGGATCGATAATGCCATCATCCCACAGCCGCGCAGTGGCGTAATAGGGGTGGCCTTGGGATTCGTATTGCTGGCGCAATTCCTGCTTGTAACTCTCTTCCTCTTCGCCGCTCCAGCTCTGACCGCGCGCTTCCAAACCTTCGCGCTTGACAATGGACAACACGGTCGCCGCACTCTCGCCGCCCATCACCGAAATGCGCGCATTAGGCCACATCCAAAGCTGGCGCGGGGCGTAAGCACGGCCGCACATCGCGTAATTGCCGGCTCCGAACGAGCCGCCGATAATGACCGTGAACTTGGGCACCTTGGAACACGCCACCGCCGTCACCATCTTCGCTCCGTCCTTGGCGATGCCTTCGTTCTCGAACTTCTTGCCCACCATGAAACCGGCGATATTCTGCAGGAACACCAGCGGTACGCCGCGCTGGTCGCAGAGCTGAATGAAGTGCGTGCCCTTCAGGGCTGACTCGGAAAAGAGAATGCCGTTGTTAGCCAGGATGCCGACCGGGAAACCATGAATATGGGCAAATCCGCACACCAAGGTCTTACCGTAGAGCGCCTTGAACTCGTGGAACTCCGAGCCATCGACGATTCGGGCAATGATTTCGTGTACGTCGTACTGATAGCGCGCATCACGCGGGATGATGCCGTACATCTCGTGTGGCGGATATTTGGGCTCGATCGTCGCTCGGCGTACAAGGCTCATGTGCTTGCGACGATTCAGATTGGCGACAATTTCTCTGGCGATCTTGAGGGCGTGCGCATCATCATCCGCGAGATGATCCGCCACGCCGGAGATACGCGTATGCACGTCGCCGCCGCCGAGCTCTTCCGCATCGACGATCTCGCCGGTCGCGGCTTTCACCAACGGCGGACCGCCTAGAAATATCGTGCCCTGTTTCTTTACGATGATGGACTCATCCGCCATTGCCGGCACGTAGGCACCGCCGGCAGTACAGGAGCCGAGCACTGCAGCGATCTGCGGGATGCCTTTAGAAGAAAGAACCGCCTGGTTATAAAAGATGCGCCCGAAATCGTCCTTGTCAGGAAATACCTCGTCCTGCAAAGGTAGGAAGGCGCCGCCGGAGTCAACGAGATATATGCAGGGCAGACAATTCTCCCCGGCGATCTCCTGGGCGCGCAAATGCTTCTTGACGGTAATCGGATAATAAGTGCCGCCTTTGACGGTGGCGTCGTTGGCGATGACCATCACCTCATGCTCATGTACACGTCCGATGCCGGTCACGATACCGGCACACGGGACATCATCATCGTACATGCCGTGTGCGGCGAGCGCCGAGAGCTCCATGAAAGGACTGCCCTCGTCCAGCAAGATTTTGATGCGATCGCGCACGAGTAGCTTGCCACGCTTCATGTGACGCTCACGCGCCTTAGCCAGGCCACCTTGAGCAACGCGTTCGAGTCTCGCCTTTAGATCGTTAACCAGTGACTGCATGTGCGCCTGGTTGTCGGCGAACGCACGTGAAGAGGTATCGATCCTGGATCTTATGAGGGGCATATTCACACTGTTATTATGCAGGACGCGACGGTTCTAATGTACCGCCGGGCCTGGGCGTTACGTGGGTAGCTGCAGGTCTTTGATGACCGCCATCAAGAAACGCGTCGCCTCGCCGCCAGTAACAGCACGGTGATCGAAGCTCAGTGACAGCGGCATGATGCGATGTACGGCGGGCTTACCGTCGACCGCCACTACCTCGGAAAGGATGCGTCCCGCACCCAAAATGGCAACCGTGGGCGGGACGACCACTGGGTCGGCGTAACGCCCGCCGATGGTACCGAAGTTTGATAGGGTTATGGTGTAGCCGCGAAGCTCCTCCGGCGGCACAGTGCGCGCCTTCACGTCTTTTTTCAGCGCCTCCAGGCCGCGGCGCAGATCCTCACGGTCGCGATTCGCCACATCGCGCAGCACCGGCACAAACAGCCCATCTTCCGTATCAACGGCAATGCCGAGGTCAATCTTCGGTATTACCCGTCGCCCGATCGCGTGAGTGTCATACCACGCGTTGAGCGCGGGCTCTGCCTTGCAGCCGGCAATGATTGCCCGCACCAGGCGTAGCGTGACATCCTGACCCGGCTGCCAGGCGTCGATATCGGCGTCATCGTTGACGGTTACGGCAGCGACCTCAGCGTGCGCCTGGGTCATGCTGCGTGCCATCGCCCTGCGCACGCCACGCAAGGGTTCCAGTGGCCCTACTTCCGCCAGCACTTTGGCGGCACGCTGCACGTCAGCCGCCGTCACCATGCCATCGGGACCGCTCGGGGTCACGATCGAGAGGTCGACATCGAGGCGGCGGGCAAGCGCACGCACCGCAGGCATCGCCTTAACGCCAAGGGCCGTGGCGCCCGCCTGCGAGGGCTGCTCATTGACAACCTCTTTACCGACTTCGACGCGCCCAACCACGGTCCCTGCGTCACTCTTGGGTGTGGCCTCGACCACCGCACCTTCGAACTCGACCAGCGGGCTACCCACTTGCAGAATGTCGCCCGGGTTGCCATTCAGCTTGAGGATGCGCCCGCTTTGCGGGCTCGGGATGTCGACGATGGCCTTGTCGGTTTCTACCGAGACGAGTGGCTGATCGGTCTTGACCTCGTCACCTGCTTTGACATGCCACTCGCGGATCTCGGCCTCCTGTAGACCCTCGCCGAGATCGGGCAGCTTGAAGATACTCATGCCATCTCCATGGTGTTCTTAACCGCCGCGGTGATGCGCTCGGTACTCGGCATGTAGTCATTCTCGAGCTTGTACAGCGGCATCACGGTGTCGTAGCCAGCCACGCGTTGTACCGGTGCAAGCAAGTTGAGCAAACCGCGCTCGGCAATCTCCGCTGCGATCTCCGCACCCATGCCGGCGGTACGTACAGCCTCGTGTACGATCACACAGCGCCCTGTTTTGGCTACGGAATTCAGAATGGTTTGCACGTCGAGTGGCTTGATGGTAGCGACATCGATGACCTCAGCGCTGATGCCTTCCTTCGACAACTGCTCGGCTGCCTGCATAGTCTCGTGCGTCATGGCACCCCAGGTGATCAATGTGACATCGGTACCCTCGCGTAACACAAAGCAGACATCGAGCGGTAGGGCCTCACCGTTATCGGCAACCTCCTGCTTGTTCAAACGATAGATACGTTTGGGCTCGAGAAACACAACCGGATCGGGATCGCGGATGGCAGCGAGCAGCAAGCCATAGGCGCGTAGCGGTGAGGACGGGATTACCACGCGCACCCGGCATATGGGCGAAGATGGCCTCCGTGCTTTCCGAGTGGTGCTCGGGCGCGTGTATACCGCCGCCGAACGGAGCGCGCAATACCATCGGGCAGCTTAAACGACCACGCGTACGGTATCGTAGACGCGAGGCGTGATCGATCATTTGCTCGAGGGTGGGATAGATAAAACCCATGAATTGAATCTCCGCCACCGGCCGCAGCCCCTGTGCCGCCATGCCGATGGCGATGCCGGCGATCATCGCTTCCGCAAGCGGCGTGTCTATCACGCGCTCTGCTCCAAAGCGTTCCTGCAACCCAGCCGTCGCGCGAAACACGCCGCCGTTGACGCCGACATCTTCGCCGAACACAACAACGTTTTCGTCCGCCTGCAACTCGTGGGCCAGGGCGAGATTGACCGCCTCTACCAGCGTGACTTCAGGCATCTTTGCTCGTACGTTTGCTAAGCGCACACTGCTCGGCGTATGCCGTCGGCAAGGTCTCGTAGAGAAAATCGAACATGCTTTCGGGCGCTGGTGGCGGTATTGCCAGGTACTCTTTCACCGCTGCATCGATCTCAGCAGTGCGCTCGACGGTCAGCGCCTCTTCGTCCTGCGCCGTCCAATGGCCGCTGCGCTCGAGATAAATGCGTAGACGTTTTATCGGGTCGAGCTTGCGTTGTTGCTCGAGCTCCTGTTCGCTGCGGTAGCGGCGGGCATCATCTGCGGTAGTGTGGTCACCCATCCTGTAGCTCAACGCTTCAATCAGCGTCGGACCGTGACCGCCGCGGGCTTTAGCGAGCGCGGCCAGCATGCGCTCATGGACCGCGATGACGTCATCGCCGTCGACCTGCTCACCGTCGATGCCAGCGGCGATCGCCTTTTGCGCCAAGGTTTGCGCGTGCGACTGCTTGCTGCGTGGTACCGAGATCGCCCATTGGTTGTTGCACACGACGAGCACCATCGGCAGCTGCAACACCCCGGCAAGATTGATGGCTTCGTAAAAGTCACCTTTAGAGGTCGCGCCATCACCAAGCGTACACACCGCCACGCGCGGCTGGCGCCGTAGTTTCATCGCATAAGCCACGCCCGCGGCGTGCGGTACATGGGTGGCGATAGGGATACAGACGGGAAAGTCCTCACGTGGACCCGCATAGTCCATGCCGCGTTCATCACCGCCCCAATAAGTTAGCAGTTCGGTCATCGTCACGCCGCGCGCAAACATGGCCCCGCACTCTCGATAGGTTGGTAGCAACACATCTTCAGGACGCATCGCCGTGCCGACACCGACAAAGGTCGCCTCTTGCCCGAGCCCTGAGGCATATGTGCCGAGCTGACCAGTACGCTGCAAGGCGATGGCCTTTTGATCGAACAATCGTGTTCCGACCATGGCACGATAAAGCTCGATCAATTTGCTGGAGTCCTGTGCAAATTCCGGCAATGGGCCCTGCAGCTCGCCATCCTGGTCGAGGACCTGTGTGTAATAAATTTCGAAGCTTGCGACTGGCGCCTTGTGTACGTCTGCATCGCGCCGAGCAATCGAACTCCCAGCCGCTGATTTGTTGCTGTGGCTCATCCGCACGTCCTTATCTTATTTTCGCCTAGGCCTAAGGCAATGCGATTGGGTTCTTGTCCTGTTCCATCGCTCAGTCGTGCCCGGCGGCCTGGAGAATGGACTCTACCATACTGTCCGCCACACGGTGAGCTGGTTCACCCGTCCTCGCCGACTCCTGGAAGACGCGCGTTAGCGTATCATAGATGGCCATGATCTTGGCGTACATCGCTGCCTCGTCGTGCAACGCGATCTGAATGATGCCTCCGGCATTAATCACGTAATCGGGCACATACAAGATTCCTCGCTTGTGCAACACGTCACCATGATGCGGTTCTGTCAGTTGGTTATTGGCGGCACCGGCAACGATATGCGTATGCAGTCGAGTGATAGTGGCATCATTGATCACCGCGCCCAGCGCACACGGGGCAAAAACATCGCAGGGCACGTCATAGATCTGTTCTGGCGTGACTGCGGTCGCGCCAAATTCCTCGACACAGCGCTCACTCGCAAGCGCATTAAGATCGCAAACTGTGAGCCGGGCGCCGCGCGCGTGCAGCTCGCGGGCAAGTGGATAGCCGACGTGGCCAGCACCCTGTAAGGCAATGTGCACGTCTTGCAGGTCGTTGCGGCCGAGCTTGAACTTGACCGCAGCCTCGATACCGCGACACACCCCGAGTGCCGTGTGTGGCGAGGGATCACCCGTGCCAGCGAAACTGTTCGAAGTACAGGCCACATGACGTGTGACGCGCGCGATGATATCCATGTCGGCGGGACTGGTTCCGCTATCGACGGCTGTGATGTAACGGCCGCCGAGCTGCTCGACGAAACGCCCGAACGACTCAAAGTAGGCATCCCGGTCCTTGATCTGTGGCGGGCGGATCAACACGGCTTTG
>QKEI01000221.1 GCA_003251795.1 Candidatus Muproteobacteria bacterium | reverse complement strand
CGAAAGGTGGAGGGAAAGGTGCTCCCCTCAGAAGGCAAAAAGTTACAGCTACTGGCAGGGCGTTGTTCATGGTGTTCCCCCACATCCGTAGTTGTTAGCAGGCGGGGATCATTTCCCTCTCTTCTTTGCCTTCACTTCACTTTGATCATCATGGGTTTGCCTGCATCGCCCACCTGAAAGACAAGGAGCTTTAAGTTGTCGGTTGTGCTTAGGTTTCGGCCTCGCATGGGTCTGCGGATAGGTTCCTGATAGAGTTGGCCGGCCTTGAAGGTCTGGCGCCCTACATCTTCGGTCTCTATGGTGAACTCACCCTCAAGGACATACACAAAGACGGGACCAGGGTGGTGGTGCTTACCTCCAACAAAGCCGGGTGGGATGTCAAAATGTTTAATAATTACTTCCTTCCCATCGACCCCGGCCAGCGCCGATTGGAGGAGCGTAGTCACGTTTGCTTTTGTCTTGTACTCCTGCTCGCCGGCGCTGGCAGCCTGGAAGCTAGTTGCTCCCACCGCCATTACTGTCAGTAAGGTGAGGCGAAATGCGCGTAGTGTCAGTTGCATGGTCTTCTCCTTCTCTCAGGTTTCTTGGGTAAGGCGTGCAGCACTTTGCTGCAACGCAATAGAGGCATCTCACGAATCGACTGCTCCGACATATGTGAACACGCGCATCTGTAACTGACTTTGCTGAGAAAGATGTGAAGAAAAGATAATTTTTTCCTCTCGAAAAGATGAAGAGCTAGAATCGTCGACTCAAGGTTTCATTTTTCGGCTTAACAATGTTGCAGTTGCAGGGTGGAGGTTGAGCGCGATGGATATCAAACTAGTTGCTCAACGGCCGGCATTGGCAGACCCGTTCTGGCTTAGGGATTGGTGTGTTCACGTATCAGCCAATCGGCTTAGCAGAGGCAGTACGACGCTTAAGCTGGAACCCAGGACCATGGAGGTTCTGGTGTACCTCGCCGAGAGGGCAGATGAAGTCGTTGCCCGGGAGCGACTGGAAGAGGACGTCTGGCGGGGGATAGTTGTCGGTTATGACTCCCTCAGCAACACCATTACGAAGCTTCGCAAGGCCTTTAGTGATGACCCGCACCATCCAAAGATCATCGAAACCATCCCGAAAGTCGGTTACCGCCTAATCGCGAAGGTAAGCGCTTCTTCGCCAGTCGATGTGGGGAACGCGAAACCGGTTATTCCAGAAAACACATCTCGTAGACACAAACCAAATACTCGCACGCTCATTGGCGGGGTGGTCGCGCTTGCCGCATTGGCCATTGTCGCGTCGGTGATTGTATGGTTTCGGCCGTGGGAACAGGAACGAGAAGTTACATCCGGAAGTCGCGAAGCGCTGCTTCTCGACAAGCCTTCCATTGCCGTTCTGGCGTTCGACAACTTAAGTGGAGATCCGGAGCAAGAGTATTTCAGCGACGGGATGACGGACGATTTGATCACCGAGCTTTCCAAGGTTTCTGGCCTATTTGTGATCGCCCGGGGCTCGAGCTTTGTGTACAAGGGTAAGTCAGCTGATATCCGCGACATCGCCCAGCAGCTGGGAGTGCGCTATGTGCTGCAGGGTAGTGTACGTAAGGCGGAGGGTCGAATACGGATCAACGCGCAACTAGTCGATGCTACGACCGGGGCGCACCTTTGGGCTCAACGTTACGATGAATCCCTTGCCGATGTGTTCACCGTACAAGACAAAGTGACAAGCAAAATCGTCGCGGCGCTCAAGGTCAAGCTGACGCCGCGCGAACAGGCGGTTGCTGCTGGCCACGATACACCGAATGTTGCAGCCTATGACACCTTCCTAAAGGGGTGGGCACTTCTGCGAACGAAGACGCCAACGGACGCAGCGAAGGCGGTTGCCTTCTTTGAGCAGGCGCTGAAGCTTGATCCGAACTACAGTCGCGCCTATGCGGCGCTGGCGCAAACCTACTGGGACTACAGTGTGGATCGGAAATTCAATAACCTCGTCAATCCAGCGCTGACCCATGGGACGCAATTGGAAAACTCCTACCTGGTCTACTTGAAGGCCTGGAGATTCCTTCAGAGAGCGCAGGGCAAACCTTCCTCGCAAGCATACACGGTGTCCGCGCGCATGCTGCAACTCCAACGCCGCTTTGACGCGGCCATGGCAGAAGCTCGCAAGGCGGTTGCTCTCGGTCCGAGCGACCCCGCGGCCCACGACGTGTTGATCGAGAACCTGATCTATGCCGGTGACGTGGAAGAGGCGCTAAGACGCATCGATGATTCTATTCGCCTTGATCCGAACCTGCCCGGCGAGAAGCTCTTCCTGAAGGGCATGGCGTATTACACACAGGGGCGGTTGCAAGAAGCTGTGTCTATCATCGAGCGAGCGCGGATCCATAATTCAAGACAAACTCGTTATGCCGCGATTCAAGCGGCAGCTCTCGCCGAGCTTGGCCAGCTAGACGAAGCCAAGGCAGCGCTTGAAGACTACCTCTCGGGATGGACAACTTACGCTGCGCTTAATTGGGCAATGTTTTATTGGCCTTTCCAGCGTTTGGAGACCGTTGAGCGCTTGGCCAACGGTTTCACTAAAGCGGGATTAACCGCACCTCTGAAACCGTATTACCTCGCGACAAAGCAATATCGACTAACAGGTGAGCAGATTAAGGCGCTCTTGTCCAACAAACACGTGATCGGGATCGATCGAAGCATCTTCAGCGATGCGACTGAATTCGAGGTGACTCGGGACCAAGGCGGACAGATCGTACGCCAGGGGTATTTGGCCCTTTTCCGCGATGGGGAAGAAACACGGATAGAAAACGATCTCTTGTGCGACCCTTGGCTGGACTTTGGTAATTATTGCGTTGCTGTTTACCGTAATCCCGATGGCAGTCCCAATACAATAGATGAGTATCTCTTTTTCACATTAATGGGTACCTTTTCTTTCTCTGTCTTCGATTCGGCAAGTTGACTAATCCGTGCGCTGTTCCTTGAACCGGAATCCCAGCAATAGCGTGCCGGCCAGTACCAGCACGGCTGTCAAAACCCAGCCGTTAGCGAACTTACCGGTAAGGTCAACAGCCGCGCCAAAAAGTGGCGGACCGACGACACCACCGAGTGCTGTGCCCATCAGCGTGTAACCCATGGCCGAGCCCGCCAGGCGCGGCTCAACCACCTCGACAGCGAGGGTCTGGGTGAGCGAGGCAAAGGAGGCGATGGTCAGGCCGAGCAAGAGCGCCAATATGATACCAACCGTTACGCCCCATCCCGGCGCGACTGCCGCCATGGCCGCAAGCAAGATTACGGAGGCTGCGCAAAGGATAACCACCAAGGGCTTGCGGCGGCCACGAAACAACGTATCACTCACTACCCCCCAGCCCACACGGCCGACCGCGCTGGCCGCCTGAGCGATGGCCAGGCAGATGCCGGCGACCGGTTGGCTCGCCTGTGCGGCCTCACGCATGAAAAGGGTGAGATAGGCAAAGAAGTTCATTTGCCCCATGTTGTAGAAGCTACCGGCGGCACATAGCATTCCCAGGTTACGGTCGCGCATGACTTCGGCCAGGTTGGCGATGACACTGCGCACGCTACCGCTACTGTGCCAGCGCGGCCTCTCTGCCAACCGTAGACTGAGCAATGCACTGACTGTCGTGAGGGCGGCGATCATCCACAGAATATGTTGCCAACTTACTAATATAACCAGCGCGCCATTGCCAGCTGCGAGTACGCCACCAATCGGTACGCCGGTCTGCTTGATGCCCATGGCGGTAGCGCGCCGTTCCGGCGGGAACCATTGCAGCACGCCGCGTGCAGTGGCAGGGTTGGTAATGGAATAGCCCAGCCCCATGACGGCGCACGAACCGAAAGCGAGCGCAAAACCTGTGGCGTAGCTCAAAGAAATCGCTCCCATGGTCAGTATGGCCTGCGCGACCACGAGCGCCCAACCTACACCTAGGCGATCAACAATGCCGCCGGCCGGCATCGCGCCGATCGTCTGCGCACCATAGTATGCCGTGACCAGCAAACCTACTTGAGTCACATTCAAGTTCAGCTCCTGCTGGATAACGGGGGCCATCGCCATCACCGATACCATATGCAGGGTGCCGACAGCATGCACCGACGTCAGAATAGCCAGACGGGTGATTGAGAGATTAGTCAAGTCCTATCCCTACCGGCCCATACACTGCGCTTTCTCAAAAGTTGCTCAGTGTTAGCGAGAGTCGTTATGTACGACAGATGATGAGTCCATCCACTGCAACGACACCGGCGCCCACAGGTTTGACGATGAGCGGATTGATCTCCGCTTCTAACACGGTCCGCGAGCTAACGCGCGCTAGCTTGGACAATGCACAGACGGCCGCCGCCAGCGCTTCGCAGTCACCCGGGGGTAGGTTTCGGTAGCCGCGGATCACCGCGAGGCCACGCACTTCCGCGATCATCGCCAGCGCCGTTTCTCGATTGACCGGTGCCAACCGCACAGCGAAATCACGATAGATTTCCGTGAGCTGACCGCCCATGCCGAGTATGATGATCGGTCCGGTTTCTGGATCATGTTTGTAGCCGATGATGGTCTCGGCAAGCCCGCTTTGCATGCGTTGCACGAGGATGCCAGCAATCTTTGCCGTCGGGCAGGTGCGTTTGATTTTGTGCATAAG
>QKEI01000153.1 GCA_003251795.1 Candidatus Muproteobacteria bacterium | reverse complement strand
AGGATTCAGGATATAGCGCCCCACCACGGCCAGGGTCGACGGTGCCTTTTCCGGGGCGGGCTTCTCGACAATGCTGGTGATGCGGTTTAGGCCTTTCCCAATAGGTTCGATCTCGACAATACCGTAGCTAGCGGTCTGCTCGCGCGGCACGTTTTCTACCGCGATGATCGAGTGGCCGTGGCGTTCGTAGAGATCGACCATCTGCTTCAAGACGCTCGGCTCGGCATCCATTACATCGTCGGCGAGGATCACGGCAAATGGCTCATCGCCCACGACCGGTTTGGCACACAGCACTGCATGGCCAAGTCCAAGAGCTTCGATCTGGCGGATATAGATGCACGCGGCTTCTTCCGGCAGTACGTTACGCACGGACGCCAACAGGTGCTGCTTATTGCTATCTTCCAGCCTCACCTCGAGCTCATACGCCTTGTCGAAGTGATCTTCGATAGCCCGCTTGTTGCGCCCCGTGATGAAAACCAGGTTGGCTATGCCGGCCGACAATGCCTCTTCCGCCGCGTACTGGATGACCGGCTTATCCACGATTGGCAGCATCTCCTTAGGGCTCGCTTTGGTGGCCGGCAGGAAGCGGGTACCCAAACCGGCCACGGGAAATACTGCTTTGTTGATGCGAGCCATTATCTAACCCCTGGTTTTACCGGTACCGCTCGCAGCACGAAGCTGTCCGCTGTTGATAACACCCCTTTCTCCCAATAACCGTAAAACCTGATCGACGCAATCCGTCAATGACGTGGTACCGGTGTCGAGTATCAGCTCCGCATTCTGTGGTTCCTCGTATGGCGAGGAGATGCCGGTAAATTCCGGTATCTCACCTGCTCGCGCACGCTTGTAGAGGCCTTTCACGTCGCGTTGCTCGCAGATCTCTAGCGGGCAGCGGCAATAGACCTCGATGAAATCATCCGACGTCACCCGCTGTCGAACGCCTTGGCGATCCTTCCTGAACGGCGAGATAAACGCGGTCAAGGCGATGACACCGGCATCGACGAAGAGGCGTACCATTTCGCCGATGCGGCGAATGTTCTCGCTGCGATCCTCGGTCGAAAAGCCGAGATCCGCGCATAATCCATGACGCACGTTATCCCCGTCGAACACATAGGTACGGCAGCCCTTCTGATGCAATGCCTCTTCCACCGTATGGGCCAGGGTCGACTTGCCGGAACCGGATAGTCCAGTAAACCAGAGCGCCACCCCTTTGTGGTCATTCTGACCTTCCCGGCGCTCGCGGGTGACCGTAGCGTTATGCCAGACGGTATTTGTGCTCTTCATCGGCTGCTGGTACCTGTCGCCGCTGCACCGAGGGGGTTGGTGCGTCCTATACCTACGTATTCGAAACCCGCCGCTTGTAAGGCATCCGGCTCGTATTGGTTGCGGCCATCAAAAATCACTGGGGTCTTCATGAGCCGTTTCATACGCCCGAAATCGGGGTTACGAAAAGGCTTCCACTCGGTAACCAGGATCATCGCGTCGACATCGACAAGCGCGTCGTAGGGATGCTCCACCAGCTCCAGCAAGCCATCGTTGAACCACGATGCGGGCAGCTGGCGCCTCGCGGTCGCCATCGCCACCGGATCATAAGCCTTCACACGGGCCCCCGCGGCAATCAGATCTTCCATCAGCACAACCGATGGCGCCTCGCGCATATCGTCGGTCCCCGGCTTGAAAGCCAGACCCCAAACGCCGAATGCGCGCCCGTTCAAGCTGCCGCCAAAGCGCCGTATGATCTTCGCAAACAGCACGCGCTTCTGCGCAGCGTTGGTCGCTTGCACCGCGTGCAAGACCTTTGTCTCAAAGGTTGCCTGCTTCGCCGTATGAATAAGCGCGTCGACGTCCTTCGGAAAACACGAGCCGCCGTAACCGCAACCGGGGTAAATGAAGCCATAACCTATGCGGGCATCGGAGCCGATGCCACGCCGCACGCTCTCCACATCGACGCCCAAGCGGTCGCAGAGGTTGGCAATCTCGTTCATGAATGAGATCTTGGTAGCCAACATGGCGTTGGCGGCATACTTGGTCATTTCCGCATCACGCACGCCCATAAATAACACACGCTCATGCGTACGCATGAAGGCAGAATAAAGCTCGCGCATCAGCTCCTGCGCGCGCTCGCTGTTGGTACCGATGATGATGCGATCCGGGCGCATAAAATCTTCCACTGCCGCTCCCTCTTTCAGGAATTCCGGATTGCTCACCACGTCGAACGGAACCTCCGCGCCACGTGCGCGCAGTGCCTCACGCACCGTTGCCTCGACGCGTTCCGCGGTGCCCACGGGCACCGTCGACTTGTCGACGATCACCGCATAGTCGTTGATGCGCTTTCCCAATTCACGAGCCACGTCCAACACATGTCGGAGATCGGCTGATCCATCTTCTCCCGGCGGCGTCCCGACGGCGATAAAATACACGGCGGCCTCGGTCGACGGATCCGCCAACGAGGTGGCGAAACCGAGACGGCGTTCCTTCATGTTGTTGACCACGATGTCCTCGAGACCGGGCTCGTAGATCGGCATCACGCCTTTTCTCAGAGCTTCGATCTTGCTCGTGTCGCTGTCGACACATACTACGTTGTTGCCCATCTCGGCGAAGCACGCGCCTGTCACGAGACCGACATAACCGGTGCCTATCACTGTCAATTTCATAAACGTTCCAAACCCCTATGCCTGAGTCTAGTCCCCTTGGGTAGCGACCCTGCGCTTTCCCCCGCTTTGCCCTGCGGGGGCGTGCTCCGGTACCAAGGTTTGCAGAACTTCCTTCATCTTCGCGTCATCGGTATCCATGGCGGCCTGCCGAAGTGTCGGCACCGCGCGCTCGACGACTTCCTTCTCTACAGTACGGCTACGGGCCAAGAGAATCTTCGGATGCCCCGTCTCCACCAGCGCTTCGTCGCGGTGAAACAGTTCCTCATAATGCTTTTCACCTGGCCGCAGACCAGTATAGACGATCTCGATATCCTCGTCGGGCTTCTTGCCGGACAATAGGATAAGCTGGCGCGCAAGATAACTGATCTTTACAGGCTCGCCCATGTCGAGCACGAATATCTCGCCGCCTTCGCCAATGACGCTGGCTTGGAGAATCAACTGCGCCGCTTCGGCGGTGGTCATGAAGTAGCGCGTCACTTCAGGGTCGGTGACGGTAACCGGTCCGCCTCTGGCAATCTGCTGCTGGAACAGCGGGATCACGCTGCCCGCGGAGCCAAGCACGTTGCCGAATCTCACTACCAAATAGCGCGTGCTCGACGCTCCATGGAAATATTGGCAACAGATCTCCGCCGCGCGCTTGCTGGCGCCCATGATGTTGGCTGGATTGACCGCCTTATCGGTTGAGATGAGCACGAACGTCTGGCAACCGTACTGGCCGGCGAGTGAGGCTACGGTCCAGGTGCCCAGTACGTTGTTTTGTACGGCTTCGCGCAGCTGCGTTTCAAGTATGGGGACATGTTTGTAGGCCGCCGCATGAAAGATCACGGCTGGACGCTCCGCTTTGAGCAGCCGATTGACGCCGGCGGGATCGCACACGTCTCCGAGAACCGTCGACAGCGTCAGCCCCGGAAATGTGCGCCGCAGTTCAAGGTCGATGCTGTACAGGTTGAACTCACTGCGCTCGAATATGATCAAGCGCGCCGGCTGCAAACCGGCAATCTGACGGCAGAGCTCTGATCCGATCGAGCCACCGCCGCCCGTGACCAATACGGTCTTGCCCCGCAGGCCGTCGGTAATAGAGCCCCAATGCAACTTCACCGTTTCGCGGCCGAGCAGATCCTCGATGCTGACATCGCGGATCTCCTTGATGCTGGCTTGACCGCTCACGAGGTCCTCCAACCGCGGCAGCGTTCTGAAAGGGACACCACACGGCTCGCACAGGTCGACGATTTGGCGCATCTGCGACGAGGTGGCGGAAGGCACGGCGATCAGAATGACGTCGATGTTCAGCTTCTTTACCAGCCCGGGGATCCTCTCGATAGCACCCGCCACCCGCACACCGTGAATCTCTCGGCCATGCTTACGCGTATCATCGTCGACAAAGGCTACCGGCTCATACTGGCCCTGGTGGTCGCGTAACAGGTCCCTTACCAGCATTTCGCCCGCCTTGCCCGCCCCGACTATAAGGGCATTCTTACCCGCGAGATCATAGAACCTGCGATCTTTGAACCAGCGATAAAGGAAACGGGGTCCGCCGAGCAGGAACATGAGCAGTAGCGCAGATAGCGGGATCACGGAACGCGGCACGTAGACCATACGCGTAATCATGAAGATGACCACTGCCGATATGGCCATGCCAACCACAACGGCCTTGGCGATGCGTAAGAGGTCGGGAATAGAGGCAAAGCGCCAAACACCTCGATAGAGGCCGAAGTAGACGAACACACCTACGTGCACGAGCATTACCACCGGCAGCATGGCGATCGCCTGCTGGAGGAAGGCAGCGGGAATTACCTCGAGGTTAAGCGACCGGGATCATCAAGAGATCGTGGGTAAAAGCGCCTCCGCGGCTGCGCAGTTTAGCGGCGACATTCATCGCGTCATCACCGCGCTGTGGCCCGTCTCACGATGGTGAACGGCCAACATTATTAATAGGTATACAATCACCCATACAACAATAATAACCCACTGGCCCGGCGGCGACAGCCGCTGGGCGAGAACTGCCGACAACGCACATACGACCATCAGCAGGTACTCCCACAGCACGGTGCGCCTGTGACCCCAGCCAAGCTGTACCAGTCGCTGGTAATAATGCGTCTTGTGGGCCTCCCAGAACCGTTCTCGTCTTACCATACGCCTGATCAAGGTTGCGCTCGCATCGACGATAAACGGCGAGAATACTAGCACTCCAACCCACAGCGGAAAAATTCCATCGCGATCCGCCCACAACACGAAGGCAGCGGCCAGAAACCCGAGAAAGGACGACCCGACGTCGCCCATGAAGATTCGTGCCGGCGGAAAATTGAATCGCAGAAAACCCCCGGCTGCGGCCGCCACAAGCAGACACAGGACGCTGAAGGACTCCGCACCGGCCAACCAACCAAGTACCCCAAAGGTTCCGAAACCAATCACCGTCATGCCCCCCGCGAACCCATCCATGCCGTCCATGAAGTTGTAAAGGTTGGTCATCCAGACGATGAACAGCAGTGAAAGACCGATCGCCACGAGCTCGGATAGTGCCCAGGTTCCACCCGGCAACGTAATGCTTTGCAGCCAAAAGCCATCCCAAACGAGCAGCCCGGCAGCGGTAAAATGCACCGCGATGCGCACCCCGAAGTGGATTGATAGCCAGTCATCAACAAGCGAAACGGCAGCGACTAGGAGCGCTGCTATCGCGAGCCAACCGAGCTCGATGTTCGAATCCTCTCCGAAGGCAACGAGCATCACCGCCGAGACCAGAATCCCGATCACGATCCCTAGACCGCCGCCCCGTGGTGTCGGGTTCACATGCAGCGAGCGCGCGTTAGGATGGTCGAGGCGATAGAACTTCGTGCCTGGGTGACACAGATATCCCGTGATCAAGGCAGCCACTACAAAGGCTAGTCCGATAACGATTAGTTCCATGGCCTGCTCATCAAGTCCTTTTCTTGCAGTTGCTCGTCACTCTTCTCGCCTCACTCCTTACGAATCTTGCTCAGTCCCAAGCCCCCGGTCCTCAGTCCTCCTATAAGCGGCTACCATTTCCCTAATCCCATCATCGAGAGTGCGGGTAGGCTGGTAGCGAAGCTCGCGCGTTATTTTCTCAGAACTGAACCATGCGGAGCCAAATAGCTTTTGTAGTGCCCCAGAGTCGAACGCGAATGGTCGTCCTCGTATCGCGCCGATGAGATCACCGGCCTTGGCCAAGCCCTGCCACACACCGACTGAAACATGCCACCCTGGAACGCGGCGGCCGAGCCCTTGGCAGATCTTGACGTACAGATCGTGTGTGGAGTATGTCTGCCCATCGGTGACGATGTACAGTTGGCCATTGGCCTCAGGTTTCTCGGCCGCAAGCAATGCGGCTTGAACGACATCGCTCACATGCACCATAGAACGCTTGTTTTCGATCTTCGGAAGCGGCGGGAATCGTCCACGATCTATGGCAGCAATCATACGCGCGATATTGCCGTCGTTATCAAGCCCATATACCAGCGGCAACCGCAGAATGCAGACGTGAAGGCCGTGGCGGCGACCCGTTTCCAGCAGCAGATCCTCCGCTGCTAGTTTCGCGCGGCCATAGGCGCTGGTCGGGTGGGCGTCGGAGGTCTCGTCCAGACGTGCGTCTGAGCTTTCGCCGAAAGCCTTGACACTACTGAGGAAAACAAACCTTCTCACGCCCGTCTTTACGGCAGCCTCCAATAGCTTGCGAGTGCCGCGAATGGTGACGCCTTCGTCCGATTCCTTCGCATTCGATGTCTCGCCAGCTTGTCTCCTTCTGGAAGAGCTTGGTTTCTGAGTAACCTCAGGCCCTTCACGCTCGCTCGCCAG
>QKEI01000139.1 GCA_003251795.1 Candidatus Muproteobacteria bacterium | reverse complement strand
TGTTGTCTGTTCTCATCGTGATCCCGAGACCTCTGCGTGATGCGGTGTACGATTGGATCGGCAACCGGCGCTATCGCTGGTTCGGTAAGCGCG
The DNA here is from genome assembly GCA_003251795.1 of Candidatus Muproteobacteria bacterium. Lineage (GTDB taxonomy): Bacteria > Pseudomonadota > Gammaproteobacteria > Acidiferrobacterales > SPGG2 > SZUA-472. The sequence goes on along the minus strand of QKEI01000139.1, from coordinate 7,676 downwards.
ACGTTTGCTGGAGACCGACTACCGATCTCGCGGAACGCTTTCTGGACTAGCTTAGCTCTACTCTACAATTAAAGCTCAATGCGTGTGGACACGAAGAACCCAAGTCCGCAATGAGGTGTTGTTACGTGTTAATTTTCGTCGCTCCTTTACGTTCGCCGGGTGTAAACCAACACGACAGTTGCAAAGGAAACGGGGTATGGTTAATGTCGGGATGCATCTATTTTCTTAGATGGAGGAGGACATGAAAACAACACGATCAATTCGCATAATCCAGTTTGCCGTTTTAGCCCTCTTGTGCGTTCCCCTTTATGCCGCAGCGTGGGACCGTGGCGCGGTGACGACCTTTGCGACGCTTCCCCATGGCGGGACGCACCCGGAGGGTATAACTGTGGGTCCCCATGGGAAATTCTACGTCAGCACCTTCGCCGTTGGCGGGACAGATAGCGGTGTCGGCGAGATTTTCGTTTTTAGTCGTAGCGGCAATTTCCTACGGAAGATAGAGGTACAAGGCTCCAGCACGTTCTTGCTCGAATTGGCCTTTCACCCAGACACCCGTGAGCTTCTGGTAATCGATTTCGGCCAACAACAAGTGCTGAAAGTCAACCCGTACAACGGAATGTCGGAGGTGTTCACCACGATACCGGGAGGCGCAAGCGCTGGGCCGAATGTACTGGCATTCGATAGTGCCGGGAACGTGTATGTCTCGGATTCTTTCCAGGGAGCCATCTGGCGAACAGGCCCGAACGGGGAGAGTGTTACACCGAGCGTAGCCGACATGTGGATACAGGATTCGTTGCTCACTACGTCGGGTGTGCCACCGTTCGGCGCGAATGGACTGGCGTTCAACAAGGCCGAAGACACTCTGTTCGTGGCAAACACCGGTAACGATACCGTGGTGAAGATCCCTGTTGGACCAGGGTTCGTTCCCGGGACGCCCGAGGTGTTCGTCAACAGTGTCAACGGAGCCGATGGCCTCATAATTGACGAGGACGACAACCTCTGGATAGCAGCCAACCAGGAAGATGAAATCGTCGTGCTCGACCCAACCGGACGTGTGATCGCTAAGCTGGGTGATTTCGATGGCCTTACGCGGAAAGGTGCAGCGAGAGGACTCCTCTTCCCGGCGAGTCTCGTGCGTCACGGGAAGTTTATTTACGTGACAAACCTTGCTCTTGATCTGAGGCTTTTCGGTCTGGCGCCACCCATCGACGCCTTTTGGGCAGCAGATGTGAAGAAGTTTACAGTATCCAGGCTGCTCGCGCGGATCCCGCGGATGGACGATGGTGATCGGAAAGACGATGACGATGACGACGACAGAGACATGCGCAAGAACAAGCACGACGATGATTGACCGTGAGCGTGAGAACGACGACTGATACGGGAACTGACGCCAGTAGGACATCGCGACCGACTAGGTATCCGTTCACCGGTCGTTGACACATCAGGCCTTGGTCATGGCCCCGACCCGCTCGGTCGGGGCCTTTTGTTTCTGTGTCACAAGAAAGGTTCATGGATAAGATCCTTATCGGCACCACATCTTGGACTGACAAGACGCTGATAGCGTCCGGCCTGTTCTATCCGCGCGGCGTCAAGAGCGCGGAAGCGCGGTTGCGCTACTACGCGGGCCAATTTCCCATTGTCGAGGTCGATAGCTCCTATTACGCGATGCCGGCCGAGCGCAACTCGCTGTTGTGGGTCGAGCGTACGCCGGAGTCGTTCACTTTCGATATCAAGGCGTTTCGTCTTTTCACGCAGCATCAGACGCCACTTTCTGCCCTACCGGCCGACATCCGCGCTGCGCTGGGAACGATCGACAAGGCAAACGTGTATTACCGTGACCTCGCCGATGAGCTGATCGATGAAGTGTGGGCGCGTTTGTGGGCGCGTTTCCGCGAAGCCATCACACCGCTTGACCAAGCGGGCAAGCTGGGTGTCGTCGTGTTCCAGTTTCCTCCTTGGTTTGTCTATCGGCGATCGAACCTGGACCACATTCTGCAGTGCGCGCAGCGGCTCGACGGGTATCAAATCGCCGTAGAGTTCAGAAACATCTCTTGGCTAGGCGATAAGCACCGCGACGATGTCCTCGCGTTTGAGAAGGAACATCGCTTGGCGCATGTCGTGGTGGACGAACCTCAGGGCTTCTCGAGCAGCGTCCCGGCCGTGTGGGAAGTCACCTGCCCGGAAGTCGCTGCCGTGCGTCTGCACGGTCGCAACCGTTCCAACTGGGAGAAGAAAGGTCTCACTGCGGCGGAGCGCTTCGATTACCTCTATTCCCAAGATGAGTTAAAGGAGTTTGTGGACCCGGTACGTAAACTTGCCACACAAGCGCGGCGAGTACATGTGCTCTTTAACAACTGTTACCGGAACAATGCCCAACGCAATGCCACTGAGTTACAGTCACTGTTTGACTAAGTGGATGCAATGATCGACGTTTTGCGCGTTTGCAGTGAATTGTATAGTTAGAGAAAATAGAGATACGCCGCAATCAGGCGGCTAGTCAAATAGAGCTTCGTTGCATGTCTCCCAAACCGCGGAAAATCTTAGCTGGTATCTTGGTTATTCTCGGTGGCTTACTGATGTGGTTGGTGCCGGAGGAATCGACGATTGGTTTTGTGATCTTGCTGCTGGGTGTGGCCATAGAGGCCGTTGGCATTTATTTGGAACATAAGGACTCGCGGTAGTGGTCGATCGCCCCCGTCAGTCAGATAGGTCCACTCTGGGCAAGTGAATCATTGCCGTAGCTGAAGCGGGGCAAGCCGCGGCCGCATCAGGTAGAGAATCCCACCGCGATCAGCGCTTTCTTTGCGCCAGATCAATGACCGAAGCAGCCGTTTCCTGTGTGATACGTCGATCCTTAAAGGGCCGGGGACGGCCCGCTCATTTCTAGTCCGTCACAGCGGCCCTCTTTCACGGAACGTAACGGGGGCCTCTATGCGCGACGTCCGGCATCGACCGATAAACATCCCGGTCACCCAAGCGCCGAAAGAGTAGCCGTAGCGGAGCCTGACTTCGCGCCACTCGGTGCTCACCCGTTAAGAAGGGCCCCATTCGCGGCCGGTCCGAGTCTCAGCCGGCGCAATTTCATAAAGCTGTGTGGAACAACCGCGGCCTTGCTCGGTTTGGGCGCGGCGGGTATTCCGCGAATCGCAGACGCGCTGGAGACGGCGGCCAGGCAGCGACCGTCCGTGGTGTGGCTGAATTTCGCCTCCGACACCGGTTGCACCGAGGCGTTGATCAAGGCCACTTATCCGAATGCGGCCCAGCTGATCCTCGACATTCTGAGCCTTGACTACAACGAAACCATCATGGCCGCTGCAGGGACGCAGGTAGAGGAAATACTGGAAGGGGCTCTAAAGCGAGGCGACTACATCCTGATCATCGAGGGCGGGATTCCCATGAAGAAGGGTTACGGCATGATCGCCCGTCGGGAAATGCTCGACATCGGCAAAGAGTTCGCCGCCAAGGCCAAGGCCGTCATCGCCGTCGGTAGCTGTGCGACCTGGGGCGGGGTGCCTGCAGGGGATCCCAACCCGGCCAGTATTAGAGGCGTTCGCGACGCGCTGGGCGTCGACGCGATCAACCTCGATCTTTGCCCCGTCAATGAAGGGATTTTGGTCGCGACAATTGTCGATTTCCTCGTAACTCAACGAATACCCGAAATGGACAATCACGGACGGCCAAAGATCTTCTACGGCCAGACTATTCACGATCAGTGCGAACGCCGCGGGCATTTCAACGCGGGTCGATTCGTCGAGCGCTTCGGCAGCAGGGAAGAAGAGCTTGGCTACTGCCTGTACAAGATGGGCTGCAAGGGTCCTGATACCTACGCGAACTGTTCGAAGATGCGCTACAACGACCGCGTCAGTTGGTGCATCGGGGCGGGCGCACCCTGCATCGGTTGTGGCGAACCGGAGTGGGTAGACAAGTTCGCTGGATTCTACGAGCGGCTGCCGGGCGTAAAGGTCCCGGGCCTGGGAGGCGTCGAGGCTGGCGCAGACAAGATTGGTGTTGTCGCAGGCGTCGCGACCGTGGCGGGGATCGCAGCTCATGCCATCGGTACGGCCAGAAAAGGACGTTTCAAAAAAGAACCTCCCTCCGAAAAGGCTGACAAGCCCTCGGATACGGGCAAAGCGAGGTGAGACAGATGAGCCGCATAACAATCGATCCGATCACGCGCATCGAGGGGCACCTGGCCCTCGACATCGAGGTTCAAGACTCGAAGGTCAAGGAGGCTTGGGCATCGGGCACGCTTTTCCGCGGCTTTGAGATTGTTCTTAAGGGAAGGGATCCACGCGATGCCTATCATATCTCCCAGCGCATCTGCGGGGTCTGTCCGACCTCGCATGCGCACGCGGCATCGCTGTGTTTGGAAGACGCCGCCGGCATCCATCCACCGGACAACGGGCGGCTCGTGCGCAATGTTGTTGAAGGCGCGCAGTTTCTGCATTCCCATATTCTTTGGTTTTATCATCTGGCCGCCTTGGATTTCGTTGACGTGGTGGCCGCGCTCGATGCCAAGCCGACGGAGCAGTCTCTCAAGAACGTGCAGGCAAAACTCAAGGCTTTCGTCCAGAGCGGTCAGCTCGGGCCGTTCGCGAATGCCTATTGGGGGCACCCGGCTTATAAGTTGCCTCCGGATCTGAACCTGTTGGCTGTCGCGCACTATTTGGAGGCGATCGACAAGCAGGCCCAGGCCTCCGCCGTTTCGGCCATTTTTGGTGGGCGCATGCCGATGACCATGACCACCCCTGCCGGCGGGTCGGTCCACATTCCAACCGTGGACGATATCAGCAACATGCTACCGCGACTGCAGCAGTTGCGGGACTGGGTAAACGACGTCTACATCCCCGATGTGCTGGCGATCGCGCCCTACTATCTCGACTACGCGGGAATCGGCAAGGGTCCGGCGAATTTTCTCGCATGGGGCGTGTTCGACGATCCTAGCTTCGATAGCAAGAAGCGCTTGCTGCCGAGCGGTATCGTCATGAATGGAAGTCTGAAGGCACAGGAGATCAATCAGCAGAAGGTCACGGAAGATGTCACGCGTTCCTGGTACAAGAACGGCAAGCCGCTACATCCTTCCGTGGGGGTGACGGATCCGGATTTCACGGGGTGGGACTTCGATAAGAAGTACACCTGGGCCAAGGCCCCGCGCTACGGCGACGAGCCGATGGAGACCGGAGCGCTCGCGCGAATGGTCGTTGCCTATGCCAAGGGCAACGAGACTGCAAAGAACCTTATCGACGGTACGTTGAGCCAGTTGGGGGTGAGCGGCAAGCCGGAAGTACTTTTTTCCGTCGTCGGCAGAATTGCCGCTCGCGCGCTCGAGACCAAGATGGTCGCCGATGCGACCGTGGATTGGACGCAGCAGATCCTGGAGAACATCAAGGCCGGCAAGACAGCCACCTTCACCGACTACACGATGCCCGAGCATGCGCAAGGCGCGGGACTGTGGGAGGCTCCGCGCGGCGCCCTGGCCCATTGGAACCAGATCGAAGGACGACGTCTCGCCAACTACCAAGTCATCACGCCTACGTGTTGGAACATCTCGCCGCGCGACGGCAAGAATGTTCAAGGTCCGATAGAGCAGGCCTTGATCGGGACTCCGGTGGAGGATCCCAAACGTCCGCTCGAGATATTGCGCGTGGCGCACTCGTTCGATCCCTGCCTGGCCTGTACTGTCCATGTCATCGATCCGAGCAGCAATGAAGTCTACAACGTGCGGGTAGCGTGAGGCAGCCATGACAACGCAATACGAATATTGGTGGAGCGTAACTTACCGTTTGGACCATTGGGTCCGCGTGATCGCGGTGGCCGTGCTTGTCTTTACCGGGTTCTATATTTACTGGCCGTTTTTGTCCGCAAGTGCGGAAGGGCCTTCTGCGTTGATGAGTTGGATGCGCTTCGCGCATTTCGTATCGGCGTACATTCTCGTGCTGGGCTTGGTGGTACGGGTCTATCTCGCCTTCAGATCTACCTTCGATGCCGATTGGCGCGACTTTGGCCTGGTACGAAACATCAAAAACGTCCCAGACATTCTGCTCTACTACTTGTTTATCAAAGATACGCACCAAGCGTACCGGCGCTACAACCCGTTACAAGCGTTGATCTATCTTTTCTGGGGGTTTCTCATCATCTTCATGGCTTTGACAGGGTTCGCGCTTTACCGCGGCACGGTTTTCGGGCTGATTCAGGCGCCGGATGGGTTTGAGTGGGTAAATACACTGCTGGGTGGAAGATCTTACACGCGGGTTTGGCACTTCCTCGGGATGTGGGTTTTTCTAATCATCACCGGCATTCATGTTTATATGGCGGCATTGATCGCATGGATCCAACGCGACCATATGTTCCGTTCCATGTTCACCGGCTATAAGCTCAAGGTTGGCGGGAAGCATTAGAAGGCCGCTCAATGACGCATTCCCAATCGGTTGTTGTCGCCGGCATCGGCAACACGCTCATGCAAGACGACGGTATTGGCGTGAGGGCGGTGCGTGCGCTTGCCAGAGACTACGCGTTTCCCCCGCAGGTGCGGTTGCTTGAAGGCGGCGTGCTCGGTCTGCAGCTGGTGTATGAGCTGTGCTCGGCAGAGCAGCTCTTGGTCATTGATGCGATGCGTGGCGAAGGCGCGCCCGGCACCCTTTATCGCCTTGACGGCGACTCGCTGCTAAAGGATCGGCGCACATATATCTCGCTGCACGAAGTGAGCATCGTGGAGGTTCTGTCGGTGGGCGAGTTTCTGGGTTTGCGCCCGCGCGTACGCATCCTCGGCGTGCAGCCGCTGGAAGCAACAGCGTTCGGTTTGGAGCTCACACCCGCGCTGCAAGCAACGCTGCCGCGTGTGGTCACCGCGGCGCTGCAAGAGCTGGAGGACATGGGTGTAACCGTGGCAGAACAGAGATCTTACGAATCACCCGCGCTATCGTAGCCATAGGGAAGTAAACCAAATGTGTCTCGGCATACCCATGCAGGTCAAAGAGATCAACGGTTTCATGGCCCGCTGTGAGGCCGGCGGCGTCGAGCGGGAAGTGAGCCTGTTCATGTTGGCTGAGAACACAGTGCAAGCGGGTGACTATGTCATCGTCCATGTGGGTTACGCGATTCAGAAAATCACGGCACAGGAGGCACGCTCGGCGTGGGAACTCTACGACGACATGTTGCGGCTGGACGGTGAGCTTGCGGATGAGACACCTATGGTGCCAATAGGCCAGCTATTGCGCGATAACGGGGGGCGTTAAGCAAGATGCACGAGCTTTCGGTCTGTCAGAGTTTCCTCGCTCAAGTCGAGCGCATCGCGTTGGCGCACAACGCGCGCACTGTCGACAAGATTGTCGTACGCATCGGCCCATTGTCTGGCGTGGAGGCTCCGCTCTTGCGTCAGGCCTATACGTTGGCGTGCGCCGGGACCGTCGCCGAGGACGCCGAGCTCGTGACGGAAATCCAGCCAATACGTGTGGCCTGCGAGACTTGCGGTGCTGAGACAAGCGCAAGCGTCAATCGCCTGCTATGCGGCGCATGCGGTGACTATCACACGCGCCTGGTGAGTGGGGATGAGATGATTTTGGCAAGTGTCGAGTTGAATGTGGATGCAGACACGCGACTGCGAAATGCCGTGTAAACGACTGGCAATGTGCAGGAGAGATAGCGATGTGTGATACGTGCGGTTGCAATGTAACGCC
>QKEI01000005.1 GCA_003251795.1 Candidatus Muproteobacteria bacterium | reverse complement strand
TGCCCATGAGATCCACTGGTTACCGGTGACCACGCCGATCCGTTCGAAGTCATGCGCATGGGCGCGGGTAAACTTGATATCCTCCCAGGCCACGTCGACGGTGAATCGGGCCATATTTGTCAGGTCGATGATGAGCTTGATCTTGGGCACGCTCGCGAGCTCGTGTGTGACGGCACGCTCGAATTCCTGGTAGTCTGCCAAGGTGAACTCGGCATACACACTCGCTTTGAGCAAATCTTTGTTTTCCTCGATGACGATCACGCTGGGGCTCCGCAGTGGGGGGTGTGGACTCGGTTACTTGCCGGGAGATTTTACACGGGCCAGCGCCGGCGAAGCTAACCGCAACTTGTCAGCCAAAGAAATCATGCCTATTTTCGCTCCATGAGCAAGAAGCCTGAGATCCTCGATGTTTCCACGATCGCCCAGACGCGCATATTTCGCGTGGAGCAAATCGACGTACGCTTCGCCAACGGGCACCAGGCACGCTATGAGCGTCTATATGCTACACCGCCGGCAGCGGTCATGATTGTGCCGCTATTGGATGAAGACACCGTCTTGCTCATACGAGAATATGCCGTTGGCGTCGAGCGCTACGAGCTGTGTTTGCCAAAGGGGCGTGTCGATGAGGGCGAAGACGTTTTTGCGGCCGCGAATCGTGAGCTCATGGAGGAGGTTGGCTACGGTGCCGGCTCGCTGCAGCATATCAAATCGCTCAGCCTCGCCCCTGGTTATGTCGACCATACGACCCACGTGTTGTTAGCGACTGACCTATATCCGCAGCAACGTGCCGGCGACGAACCCGAGGCGATCGAGGTGGTGCCGTGGCCGTTAGACCGTGTTAGCGAGTTATGGCACCAGAACGACTGTACCGAGGCGCGTTCGATCGCCGCGTTCTTTATGGTGCGTGAGCACCTGGCATCAGCGGTGCGCAACAGCCATGAGTGACAACCCTGATCCATGCGCCTATCTGGCGCAGGCCAAAACGATCGCCGAGGAGGCGAGCGAGCGCATACTGGCCGTCTATGAAAAACCTTTTACAGTCTCGGAAAAGCAAGACGGCTCACCGCTGACGGAAGCGGATAATGCTGCACACGCACTCATCAGCGCCCGGCTGCGGGCGCTGACGCCGGACATCCCGGTGCTGTCGGAGGAATCGGCCGCTGTCGCCTATGAAGAGCGTGCCGCTTGGACACGTCTGTGGCTGGTTGATCCGCTCGATGGCACCAAAGAGTTCGTCAAGCGCAACGACGAGTTCACGGTCAACATCGCTATGATCGAAAATTACCAGCCGGTGCTCGGTGTGGTGTTGGCGCCGGCGCTGCGGGTCGTGTACTGGGCCTGTCGCGGGCACGGGGCGTTCAAGCAGGCCAGCGGTGGCGCGCAGCAGCCCATTCACGCGCGCCGTTATACAGGGGGTAAGGCTACGATCGCCGTTAGCCGCTCGCATCCGGGCGCAAGGCTCGCGGGATTCTTGCAGAGTGTGACGCGCCAACACGGCCCGCCCGAAACGGTAGCCATGGGCAGCGCGCTTAAGATGTGTCTGGTGGCCGAAGGTATAGTCGATGTCTATGCGCGCTTCGGACCGACCTCGGAATGGGACACCGCCGCAGCCCAGTGTGTGGTAGCGCAGGCGGGCGGCCGCCTCACCGATTTCGAAGGCCATGCACTGGCTTATAACAAGCCCTCTTTGCTCAATCCGTGGTTTGTTGCAAGCGGTGCCGGCGAGTACGACTGGACCGATCATCTGAATGAGTAGTGTGGCCCCGCTCTATCTCGCCATCGATCAGGGCGGCCACAGTACCCGTGCCATCGCCGTCGATGAGCAGGGGACGCTGGTTGCTGCGGCGAAGGATCGGTGCACTGTTAGCCAACCACATCCGCACTGGGTCGAGCAAGACAGCGACGGTGTGGTCGCCTCCGTCGAGCGTGCGCTAGCGCAACTCAGCGAAGCATTGGGGGAACAACGCCACGCTATCGCGGCCGCCGGTTTGGCCACGCAACGCTCGAGCATTGCCTGTTGGGATCGCATCAGTGGGGTGGCGCTATCGCCGGTGATCAGCTGGCAGGACACGCGCGCGGGCAAGTGGCTGGAGCGGTTCGCGGCATACGCCCCCGAGATCGAGCACACCACCGGTTTGCACATGAGCGCGCATTATGGCGCGAGCAAGCTCAGGTGGTGTTTGGACAACATCGCGGCCGTGCAAGCGGCACATAGCGCAAGGCGCCTCGCCTGGGGGCCACTGGCGAGCATGCTGCTTTTTCGCCTATTACACGAACAACCGCTGACGGTCGACCCGGCCAATGCCTCACGCACGCTGTTGTGGAATCTGAGCTCGCGAGATTGGGATGACAGATTGCTGGCGCTTTTCGGGTTGCCGCGGGAGCCACTGCCACAGTGTCGGCCGAGCGCCTGGCGGTTCGGCACGTTGCGCTATGCGGGCGGCGAGGTGCCGCTTACGCTAGTCACCGGAGATCAGTCGGCGGCCCTATTTGCCTTCGGCGAGCCGCAACTGGACACCGCCTACGTAAACGTCGGTACCGGGGCGTTTGTACAACGATTGTTTCGTCAGCAACCTGAGAGAGTCGGACGTCATTTAGCAAGCATGGTGCTGGAGTATGACCAAGAGCTCACTTATGCCTTGGAGGGCACGGTTAACGGCGCTGCAAGCGCTCTGCGCTGGTTCGAACGTGAGTACGGACTGGCGGACGTAGAAGCCGACTTGCCCGAGTGGCTGGCACGCGCAGGGACGCCGCCGCTGTTCTTGAATGGCGTCTCGGGTCTCGGCTCGCCTTTCTGGATAGCTGATTTCATGCCGCGCTTCATCGGCAACGGTGAGCGCTGGCAGCAAGCGGTAGCGATCGTGGAAAGCATTGTGTTCCTACTGCAGTTCAACATGGAAGGCATGCGCGAGCACGCGCCGCCGCCGCGGGAGATTCGCATAAGCGGCGGGCTCGCCGGCCTCGATGGCTTGTGTCAACGCCTGGCTGACGTGAGCGGCGTACGCGTTTACCGCCCGGCAGCTTGCGAAGCCACGGCTCGCGGCACCGCATTTCTTATCGCTGGCCGCCCACGCTTATGGCCCGAGCCCAAAGGCGGCAGCCGTTTTGACCCCGAGCTCAATCGCGCCTTCAGCGCACGCTACCAAGAGTGGCGCGATGCCATGCAGGCGGCATTACCAGCGACGCTGAGCTAGCTCCCGCGACGGGCAAATTCGAGCTGCTCCAGCAACTCGCCCACGGCGAAGGTCTCGACCAGGTCAACACCACGGTTGGCAAGTCGAAGCGCCACCTTGGCATCCTGGATTTCGTATATCATCAGTCGCGTGTCGGCGATGCGCAGTCGCCCCCAGCGCGGCAACGTGGCGACATCGCAAATTAGGTACTCCGGCTTTATCTCACGCACAATCGGTAACTTGCGTTGGTTCCACTTCTCTAGCACGGTACCGAGCGCGCCGGCGCGTTGTTTGCGGGCAGCCAATAACACCTCGAAGGAGAAGGAGATCAGTACGGTGCGCTCGGCCACGGGTTCGAGTTCGCGCAGCACGCGGTTCAGTACCACGGTCGGCCCAAAGTGTTCGATGCTTGAACGCTTCAGCTCGATGAACGCCGTTATCGCGGGATAGCCGATCAGCAGCTGCACAAACTCGGCTAGGCTTGCTATGCGTACGTGGGCATAGCGATAGCCGAAACGTTCGAACTCCATGGGCTGCAGCGTGCGTAATTGATCAAAAGGCAGATGGTGTATGGTTCCCTTGACGCCGCAAACGCGCTGTAACGTGCGATCGTGCATCAGTATTGGCACTTCGTCGGCGCTCAGCTGAATGTCGAGCTCGACGGCGCGAGCGCCCGCACGTATGGCCGCTTCCATACCGACCAAGGTGTTCTCGGGATAGTGTTCGGGATAACCCCTGTGTCCGACTACCTGCGGTACGAGCATGACGAACTTTGTTCTATTATTCCCACCCTCGCGCGACTCCACGCCCCGCACATCGCTGAAACAGGCGCGTGTGTCGGCAGCAAGCATCCACGCGTTGACTATGGCAGTTTGGCGACGCTATATTCTGGCCCCCACCGTGGTAAAGGGAACGTACCATGGGCCAGCCGCAAGTTTACCTAACAAAACGATTCCACACCTGCGCCACGCTCGCCGTGTGGCTGCTATGTCTAGCGGGTACAGGAACGATGAAGAGCGCGCAGGCTGAGCCCAGCGACGACTACGTAACGAGCGATACACCGGCGTTTTTTGAAACGCGCCCCAGTCAGGCATTGATCTATTTCGTCAATGATCTCTCTGCCAGTAAGGCTCAAATCTATCTGGATGACACGGCGATCGGTATCCTACCATGGAAATCCTACACGGCCGCCATCGTCAAACCCGGTTTTCATCTCGTGTGGGGTACCAGTGAGGCCCGTTGGTATGAGTTTAGGGCAGGTTGGGCTTATCTCTTGCGTCTGGTGAGAGTTGGGACACTGTCAAGCGCCTGGGTGACTGACAACCCGGGCATCATCGGCGCGTTGGTGGTGGATAAGGAGCTTGGCTATGTCACGACGTCGGGCGATTCATTGTCACGACTACGTGCCCGGGCGGCGCATGATTACCAGAGTGCCGTCAAGCGCGCCGGTACCGAGCTCGCTTTGCCGTACCGTAAGCGTTACCACACGCTCGACCTTGAAGGACGCAGTCCGACGGCGCAGCACGCGCAACAACAGTGACGGCCACCGACTGGTTGCGACCAAGCGCGGTTGCGGAAACCTAAATATATCCAGCCGCTGTTACCGTGGCGCGTTGAATTGCAGCGTCTTCAGCATATCGCCGTCCGCGTACACGTCGCAGGTGACCTCGACAGCGTAGGCGTGCCGTCGCTGGCAATGCACGGTGACATCGTGATTCTCGTATCTGCCGCGCAGCGTGGTGTCGCTGCCGAGTCGGCTCGCCGCCACCGGGATGCCAGCGATCACCAGCACCACTTCGCCGTTGCGGGTGTTTCGTACTTTCTGGCCCCAAACGCGCCAGTCCGATGTGCTGTCTGCCGCCGTTGCCAGGTTCGGCAGTATCAGGGCCAAGGCGGCCAGGAGAATAATGCGTTTCATGTCCAAATCCCCGTGAAAATTTCCATTACCGGGGCTGTCCTTTCCCCTCTGCGCCCTCGAGGGGCGCTGGCCTTTCCCTGCCACTAGGACACATTGCAGTTTCCATGCCAGGTTCGCCGGTGCCAGACCAGCCAAAAAGACCCCCAATTTAAGCCAGGGTGCCCCTCTCTGGCAGACGCCGCCACGGACGCCCGATGTCACTATACCACTGGAAACGCCCACAGATCTGCGTGATCATGGGGCATCGTTATCCTGACGGGCTAGAGCTATGGGTTGCTGCCATTATTTCGCTGCCACCGAGGGGGGTGCCGAGGCCTTTACCGTGGAGATGCCGCGCGTCACCTTCGGTCGTGGCGTGTTAGCCGAGGTGGGGGCGCGCGCCCGCGCCCGCGGCATCAAGCGTGCCGCGCTGTACACCGACCCTTATCTAAAGGACTCTGAGCATTTGGCGCGCGCGCGCGCCTCACTGGCAGAGGCCGGGATAGACGTCGGGCTGTTCACGGAGGTGAGAATCGAGCCAAGCGATCGCTCCGTACAAGCGGCGGCGGATTTTTTTCGAGACGGTAATTTCGACGGCGCCATTTCCCTCGGTGGTGGTTCCACCATGGATACCACCAAGGGTGCTTTGGTCTATGCCCAGTATCCGGCCAGCTTTGACAGTTATTTTGCACCACCCATAGGCGGCGGCCAGGCGGTACCGGGACCTGTGAAGCCGCATGTGGCGTGTCCCACAACCTCCGGCACGGGATCGGAGGTCACCGGACTATCGGTGATTCTGTTCGAATCTCTCAAGACTAAGTTCGTATTAGGTAGTCGCTACATACTCCCCGCTGAAGCTGTCATTGATTCCGCCTGTACCGACACGCTGCCACGTATGGTGGTTGCCTCTACCGGCTTCGATCTGTTGAGCCACGCGATCGAGTGTTATACGGCACGTGCCTACACACGCTGGGCGAAGATTGCGGAACCGGGTGCACGCCCCATGATTCAAGGGGCGAACCCGTGGAGCGATCTGCATGCACGCGAGGCGCTGCGCATCGTCGGGCAATATCTGCAGCGTGGGGTCGCCGACGCCTCGGATCACGAGGCGCGGGACAGTCTCAGTTGGGCGGCCACTCTGGCGGGCATGGCTTTTGGCAACTCCGGCACGCACCTTCCGCATGCGCTGTCATATGCGGTGTCGCACTTGGCGCGTCATTTTCAACCACCGGATTATCCCAGGCGCGACACGGCGTTTGTGCCGCACGGCATCAGCGTCATCCTCAATTCTCCCTCGGTATTCCGATATACCGCCGAAGCCGCCCCCGCGCGCCATCTGGAGGCGGCGCAATGTCTGGCCGCGGATGTGCGTGACGCTGCCGCGGAAGATGCCGGTGAAGTCGTCGCCGGGCGTATTATCGAGCTGATGAAAGCGACCGGTATACCGAATGGTCTCGCCGATGTTGGCCTCACCGACAGTGACGCACCGGCACTGGCCGAATCCGCCATGCGCCAGCGGCGTGCCATCGGCAATTCCCCGCGCGACATGGCGCAGCAGGACGTGCAAACTATCTTTGAACGAGCCGTACGCTACTGGTAGGCATCCCGTCTTGGGCTAGCGTTGTCCCCTGGCAACGCCCTGGGGCAGAGGTCAGCTTGTCACTTCTCCCGGCGACTAAAGGAAGGGCGTCAGATAACGCCTTGTTCGTGCAGCTGTTGGAAATCCACGGCGCCCAAGTTGAGCAACTCCGAGAGCACTTTCTGTGTGTGCTCACCAAGCTGCGGCGGCGCGCGATCGTAAGCCACCGGAGTTGCCGAAAGCTTTAGCGGATTTCCGATCAAGTCGACAGAGCCAGTCGCGGCCAGTGTATGTGCCATCGAGATCTTCATGCCGCGATGTTTGACCTGCGGGTCGGCAAAGACCTGGTCGATGGTGTTCACCGGCGCGCACGGCAAACCGATTTGCTCGAGTTGCGCGAGCCAATACTCACTAGGGCGCTTACTGGTGTGTTGTGCGATCAGGTCAACCAGCGTGTCGCGCTGACGCACACGCGCAGCATTGGTGGCAAAGCGCGAGTCACCACCCCAGTCGGATTGCCCAAGCAACTTGCACAGACGTTGAAACTGCTCATCATTGCCAGCACCGAGGATGAAATAACCGTCGCTTGAAGGGAACGCCTGGTAAGGCACAACGTTGGGGTGCGCCGACCCCATGCGTTGCGGTATTGCGCCGGACATGAGGTAGTTAATGCCGACGTTGGCCAACCAGGAGACCTGGGTATCGAGCAGACCGATATCGATATGCTGGCCGACCCCGGCGACATCCCGATGTCTCAGCGCAGCGATGATGGCCACCGTCGCATACATGCCGGTCATGATGTCGTTTATGGCTACCGGTATCTTGGACGGCAGTCCCTGCGGCTCGCCGGTAACACTCATGATACCGCCCATGCCTTGCGCCAAGAGATCGTAGCCGGGGCGCTGCGCGTAGGGTCCGGTCTGACCAAACCCGGTAATGGAGCAGTAAACCAGGCGCGGGAAAGCGCTCTGCAGCTGGTCATAAGCCAGCCCGTACTTTCGCAGCCCCCCGACCTTAAAGTTCTCGATCAGCACGTCACACTTGCCGAGCAGCGCCCGCAGCAATTCCTGGCCGGCGGGTTTGGCGATGTCCATGGTCACCGAGCGCTTGTTACGATTGGCGCACATGTAGTAACCACTTTCCTTGTCCGCTTCGCCGTCGCGGGTTTGCAGGTTGGGTGGACCCCAAGTGCGTGTGTCATCGCCCAGCAGCGGACGCTCAATTTTTATGACGTCGGCACCGAGATCACCAAGCAGCTGCGTGCAGTAAGGACCTGCGAGAATGCGACTCAAATCGAGTACGCGAATGCCGTCGAGGGATCTTGCATTCATGAGATTGTGCCTATGGTTAGTATTGCCTACGTCGCAGGCGCGCTTCGCAGCAGATCGATGTCGAGCTTGATGAAATCACCACGATAGATGATTTCACCGACGTAGATGGCGATGCCATGTTCATCGATCACGACGCAATGTGCCTCGGCGGTGGGCGAGCTTAGCGGCACTTTCAAGTGCTCGGCTGTTTCCATATCGGCACCGCCTATGATTAGCGTCTGGTGTGCGCGCGCGATCTTGATGTCTGCAAACGAAGATACTACGGCGAGCGCCGCTTGTGACTGGAACGCACTCGGGTCACGATCGTACAACTGTTGAGCGATGTGAACGCTGGCGAGCGCATAAGGTTCGGTGTTGCGCGACTGCACGCTGCGCAGGTAGCGATAACGCGGTGCCAAGCGTCCTTCGCCCGCTTGTAATCGTGGCACCGGTGGCGGTTCCCTGACGGGAATGAAACGAGGTGCATTTTCCTTGATCATAGCGATCAAGGAAGACCACTCGACCGCGAGCCTGAGCCAGCGTGTGTCTTTGACGTTCTGCGCGACGAAGGTGCCTTTTCCTTGGCGGCGTTGAACCAGGCCTTCCTCTTGTAGCAACTCTACCGCTTGGCGCACCGTCACCCGAGCTACCTGAAACTCATCTTCCAGCTCTTCCAGGGTCGAGATCTTTGCGCCTGGTTGCCAATGTCCGGACTGTATGCGCCGGCGTAGGGTTGCCGCGACTTGCAAATAGCGCGGGATGCGGCTGCGCTCGTAGGTCTTGGCTAGTGCATTCATAAGGTTTTTTCGGTCTTACGATGGATTGGGTTGGAACATTAGCGATTCACCGCTACTGGCCTAAGCTCAGCCGCCATGGCGTCGAGTTGGGTAACTTGCTCGCGGCGTATCACCTCGGCCTGCGCTAGCTCTATGGCCTGAAAGCGTAGGCTATCGCCGGGCCGTAGCCTGCCAGCACGCGGCAGATCGGCGGAGATGACGTTGGCTATCTTCGGGTAACCACCGGTGGTTTGGTGATCTGCCAACAGTACGATCGGCTGGCCGGAACCGGGTACCTGAATGGCGCCGGTGGCGATCGCGTCGGACACGATATTGTAGCCGGAACGATGGCGCAACCGCGGACCATCGAGGCGCATGCCCATGCGATCGGAATGGGGCGAGACGGTATAGCTCGAGCTCAAGAAGATCTCCAGTGCCTCGTCGGTAAAGTGATGCTGCTGTGGCCCCAGCACCACCCGTAGCGGTTGCTGTGTGTCAAGCTCGGGCGGATTAGGGAAATATTGATCACCGTTATCACGCACGTTAAACAGCACCAATGGCAGGGCGTCACCGACACGCAGCGCGCGACCAGCGAAGCCGCCGAATGCGCCGCGCACGTAGGTGGAAAGACTGTCCAGACAAGGTGGAATATCGAAGCCACCCGCTACCGCGAGATAACAACAGACCGAGCCTCTGACCGCACCGACGCGTAATACCTGCCCGCGTCGCAGCAGCACGCTGCGCCACGGCGGAATCTCGGTCATGTCGCTTTCGCCGTTGCTTAAGACCTGCAACGGGGTAGCGCTACCGGTAAGGGCAACGCGCACAGAATCGGCGCACACTTCTAGTGTTGCGCCGTGGTAGAGGTTTTCTAGCGCAGCGGTGTTGTCGTGGTTGCCCACTAACCTGTTGGCAAGCATCAGGCTGATGCTGTCGAGCGCACCGGAAACCGGCACGCCCATGCTCTGGAAACCGAAACGGCCGAGATCCTGCAGGGTCGTATGCATGCCGGCATCTCGCACTTTGAGATGGGCGATCACGCCGCTTCCTCTGTACAGTCAAGACGGTACTCACCGGCCTTGCTCGCGGCCAGGATCTCTTGATACGCCGCCGCATCGATAGGCGCGAAGGCAACGGCGTCACCGGGCGCGAGCAGTGAAGGCGATGCCGAGCGCACATCGAACATGGGCACTGGAGTCCTGCCGATAAGGTGCCAGCCACCGGGACTCTCTACCGGATAAATCCCCGTCATGGATCTGGCGATGGCCACCGCGCCGACAGGGATGCGTACCCGTGGGTCTTCATGCCTAGGCAACACCAACTGTGGTGGTAAGTCCCCCATATAGGGAAACCCGGGCAGGAAGCCGATCATGTAGACGTGGTAGCGCACGGACAGATGCAGGCTCACGACGGCGTCCGGCGAAAGCCCGGTGCTTTTCGCGACCGCCGCAAGATCCGGGGCGTAGTCCGGCTCGTAGCATACGGGTACCCGCCATCCCCGACGGCGCGGCGTTACCGTGTCCTTCGTGTGCGCCAGCGCCAACACCTGCTGGCTCAAGTCGGCGGCACAGGTCGATGTTGGATCGTAGTGAATCATCAGTGAGCGGAAAGTAGGCACCGTCTCGAGCACACCTGGAAGGGTGGCGCTGTGCACGCGCGCTTGCAGTCGTAACACCGTTTCGCTCAAGCTCCGATCGATGGTGTCGCCAAACTCAACGACGAGTGCGGTGTCACCACATGGCAGGAGGGTTACGTCCGTTTTTGCGGTCTGACCTGATAGCAGTCCCAAAGCGTTGATTTAGCGGATTGGCGTATAGTAGATTAAATCAACCTATTATATGATCATCCTATACTTAGGACCATTCGACTCTAAACGAACCACGCGGGTTTGTAAACGCGAGTTAGGCGCGCAGCCGCGGCGGTGAACAGTTCAGCAAACACGCTTTAGGAACAACAGTCATGCTTGATTCCATCAACTTGAACGCGGACATGGGTGAAGGGTTCGGTGCCTATGACATTGGTAGCGACGCCGAGATCCTCAAGTACATCAAGTCTGCGAGTATTGCCTGCGGTGCCCACGCTGGTGACCCCAACGTCATGCACCGAGTGGTAACGTTGGCCAAGGAACACGGTGTCAGCATCGGTGCCCACCCTGGCTTCAACGACATCTGGGGCTTCGGCCGCCGCCGTATCGACATGAACCCGCGCGATTTGGAGTATCTGATCGCCTACCAGTTGGGTGCGTTGCAGGCGATGGCCGCCTATGTCGGTGAGAAGGTTACGCATGTGAAGCCGCATGGCGCGCTCAACAACATGGCCGCCGAGAATTTGGAATTGGCGCTCGCCATCGGTCGCGCCATGAAGACAGTTGACCGCGACTTGATTTACGTTGCGCTCGCGCACTCACAAATGGAGCGTGCCGCTGAACAGTTGGGCCTGCCACTGGCGCGAGAGGCATTCGTCGACCGACTCTATGACGACGACGGCAACCTCGCCTCACGCAAGCTCAGCGGCACCGTCATCACCGACCCCGAGGTTGCCAAGGATCGGCTTGTGCGTATGATCGAAGGACAGCAAATCATTTCACGCAATGGTAAGCATATCCCTACACGCATGGATACGCTGTGTGTTCATGGCGATGAGCCTACTGGTGTGGCGATGGCCAAGGCCGCGCGCGAGGCTTTGGCATCGCTCGGCGTGGACGTCGTACCACTGCCGCAACTGAAGTTGAGTTAGCGCAGCAAGATGCTGACGCGTGCTTGCATGAAGCATAGGTCGATGCTTTGATCGGGCACCGTTCAAGCGTGGCCGTCATTGGCGGCACCGGTGCCTTGGGTAGCGGTCTCGCCCAGCGTCTGGCACGGGCGGGCCACACGGTGATTATCGGCTCGCGCAGCGCGGAAAAAGCCCAGCATGCGGCGGCAATGATGGAAGCAGGTAACGGGGCGCCGCCGGTGCGGGGCATGGACAATGCCGCCGCCGCCGCCGCCGCGCAGATCGTGTTGTTGGCGGTACCGTACTCCAGTCACGCGGCAATTCTTGGCGAGATCCGCGACGCTAGCCAAGGGAAAATCCTTATCAATGCCAGCGTACCGTTGGCGCCTCCCGACGTCGCTACGGTACGCACCCCACCCGAAGGCTCAGCGGCGCAAGCCAGCCAACGCATATTGGGAGAGGGCGTGTTTGTGGTCTCCGCCTTTCAGAACGTGGCCGCGCGTAAACTCAAGAACGATGGTGCAGTCGACTGCGACATCCTTGTTTGCGCCGATCAGAAGACGGCACGCACTACCGTTATTGCCCTGATCGAGTCCATTGGCATGCGTGCGCTCGATGCTGGCCCACTAGCCAATGCCATTGCTGCCGAGGCACTGACGCCGGTATTGATCAACATCAACCGCAATTACAAGGTCGCCGGCGCGGGGATACGCATCACCGGTGTGCCTGAGTCTGGCGCCTGAGCCAGAAGACACGCGCGTGCACCGGTACTCTACCGAGCTAACCCTCAAGGCAATCACCGGTATGCCGCTGATCCGGCCCGGTGACGATCTTGCGACCATCGTGATCGAGGTGCTCACTGCGAGCGGCATCGGTGTGCGTCAGCAAGATGTCATTGTGTTGGCGCAAAAGATCGTGTCGAAGGCCGAGGGGCGCTATGTCGATCTGACAAAGGTCGTGCCATCCGCCCGTGCCATTACGCTAGCAAGCGTAGTGGAGAAAGACCCCCGCTTCGTCGAGGTCATCCTGTCGGAATCAACAGAGGTGTTGCGCTATCGCCCCGGCTTGATCATCACGGTGCATCGTCTCGGTTTTGTCATGGCAAACGCCGGCGTGGATCGCTCCAATGTAGGTGGCAGCGAATGCGTGTTGTTATTGCCTGTAGACCCGGATGCCACCTGCAGCAACTTACGTCGCCAACTGCAGGATCATTTTGGTGTTAGCTTGGGCGTGATCATCAACGACAGCATCGGCCGCGCCTGGCGCAACGGCATTGTCGGCACGGCGCTGGGAGCGGCTGGCGTGCCGGCGCTGCTCGATCTGCGCGGTCAGCAAGACTTGTTTGGTCGCGCGCTCGAGACCACACAGGTTGGGTTAGCCGATGAGATTGCGGCGGCGGCCTCGTTGGTGATGGGACAGGCGGGTGAGCGGCTGCCGCTGGTGGTAGCGAGCGGTCTGCGTTGGACACCGTGTACTGCAGGTGCGCGTGACTTGATCAGATCCAAAGAGACAGATCTCTTTCGCTAAAACAATGGACCGTGGCGGTGCGACACTGAATGACAACGCCGCTAGCGTGCTGGCGCTTTCGGGCGGCATCGGCGGAGCCAAGCTCGTCACCGGGCTCGCGCGTGTGTTGGCACCGGAGCAACTGCTGGTCGTGGCAAACACCGGCGACGACTTCGAGCATCTGGGGCTCACTATCTGCCCTGACCTGGACACGCTCATGTACACCCTTGCCGGCGTGCACGATCCCGCCAAGGGCTGGGGACGAGCGGGCGATACGTGGCGCTTCATGACTGCCCTGGCCGAGCTCGGTGGCGAAACCTGGTTTCGGCTCGGCGATGCCGATCTGGCAACGCACATAGAGCGCACGTGCCGCCTCAAGGCGGGCGAGAGCTTAAGCGCTGTTACCGCCGATTTCTGCCGCCGCCTGGGCGTCGCAACGACGCTGCTACCTATGTCGGATCAGCCGGTGCGTACTCTGGTGCAAACAGCTGACACCGCGCTCCCCTTCCAACAATACTTCGTAGCGCAGCGCTGTGCGCCGGTAGTGCGCGGCTTCAGTTTCCAGGGAGCAGATGCCGCACGACCGCTGCCGGCCTTCATGGAGGCGCTGGCCAGGCGCACACTGCGCGCAGTTATCATCTGCCCTTCCAACCCCTTCATCAGCATCGATCCGATTTTGGCCTTGCCCGGCGTACACAAGGCCCTGGCAGCCTGCCCGGCGCCGGTGATCGCCGTTTCGCCGGTCGTAGGGGGGCGCGCACTCAAGGGGCCGACGGCGAAAATGATGCGCGAGCTCGGTTTGCCGGTCACAGCGACGACAGTTGCCCGCCACTATGGGGCTCTGATACATGGGTACGTATTGGATCACCAAGATGCGGCATACGTGCAGGACACCGATATCCCGGTCTGTGTCACCCAAACCGTGATGCAGAACCTCGACGACAAGCAGACGCTAGCACGCACTGTACTGGCGTTTGCCGATGAGCTTGCGCGCCAACCGCTACGCCGCGCTGCCGTGACTAACACACGTGTTACTGTCGAAGAGCGATCATGAGCCGCAACGGTATCTGGGCAGTCGTGCCGGTAAAGGATATTAAGGATGCCAAGCAACGCTTGGCGAGTGTGCTGGCGCCGCATGAACGCGCGGCCCTGTTTCGCGCCATGTTGCACGACGTGTTGTCGGCCCTGTCGGGGGCCGAGGGGCTTGGCGGTGTCATGCTGGTGACGCGCGATCCTGAGGCGATCGGCCTCGCTGGAGATTACGGTGCCCGCGTGTTGCTGGAACGCGCCAACCAAGGCCAGACAGCCGCGGTTAGCGCCGGCGCACATGCGTTGGCGGCCCAAGGCGTAACCGGCATGATTGCCGTACCGGCGGACGTGCCGCTGATAGGCGTGAGCGATGTGGAACAGTTATTGAGGGCACATGATTCTGCTCCGGCCGTTACCATCGCGCCGGCGCGCGACCGCCTGGGTTCAAACGCGATCATCTGTTCACCACCACTGCTGCTGCCGTTCGCGTTCGGCGACAACAGCTTTTATCCCCATCTCGCGCGTGCGCGCGACCAGGGTGTTGAACCGGCGGTGGTGGATTCGCCAGCGTTCGCACTCGATGTCGACCGCCCCGACGATCTGCAGGCATTCGTGGAGCTCGCCTCGCCGACGCGGGCGCTGCGTTACCTGCAGCAAAGCGGCATCGCTGCGCGATTACGCATTCACTCGGATCGGATTCGCGCATGATGCAGCAACGCCAACGGCGTGACCTAGAGGCGGCCCTGGAGTCGGCCAGTGCCGGTGAGTGTCTTTCATCTCGCCAAGCCCTGAGTCTAAGCGACTGTACGGATATGCCCGCCCTGCTTACAGTGGCCGCGCGCATGCGCGACATCGGTCACGGCAACATCGTTTCATACTCCCCTAAGGTCTTTATCCCGCTCACGCGCTTGTGCCGGGATGTCTGCCATTACTGCACATTCGCGCGGGCACCAACGTTGGGCGGGCCGGCCTTCCTTACGCCAGACGAAGTGATCGAGACCGCTCGCCGCGGCGCGGCCACCGGCTGCAAAGAGGCGTTATTTACCCTGGGCGACAAGCCGGAGCTACGCTACAGCTCGGCGCGGCGCGCATTGCAGGGTCTCGGCTACGACACCACCTTATCCTATTTGACAGCGATGGCGGCGCAGGTGATCGAGCACACGGGGTTGTTACCACACATCAATGCCGGCGTGATGGGTGCTGAAGAGCTGGCGGCGCTACGCGAGGTGTCGGTGTCACAAGGACTGATGCTTGAGAGTGTATCACGGCGGTTGTGCACCAAAGGCGGACCGCACTACGGTTCGCCCGACAAGCAGCCGCTGGTACGCTTGCGGACGATTCGCTTAGCGGGAAAGGCGCACATTCCATTCACCTCAGGCATTCTCGTGGGCATTGGCGAGAGCCGTCGCGAGCGTATCGCTTCGCTACTGGCACTACGCGCCTTGCACGAGCGCTATGGCCATATTCAGGAGATTATCATCCAGAATTTTCGCGCCAAGTCGCGCACCAAGATGGCAACCGCGCCCGAGCCCTCTCTCGAGGAGCATCTCTGGACCATTGCTGTGGCACGGCTGTTGTTCGGCCCATCGATGAATATACAGGCTCCACCCAACCTGCAAGCGCGCGAATTGGCGGCGTTGCTTGGCGCCGGCATCAACGACTGGGGCGGTGTGTCGCCAGTGACGCCGGATTATGTCAACCCGGAGGCACCGTGGCCACCGATCAAGATGCTGCAGGAGCAGACCGAGCGGGCAAGCAAGACGCTGGTGCCGCGGTTGGCCATCTACCCGAGTTTCATACGCGAGACGGAGCACTGGCTGGCACCCGCGGTACGCACGCCGACCTTGCGCCTGAGCGACAGCGAAGGGTTCGCGCGCAGCGACCAGTGGTGCGCCGGCGCCGAGAGCGATCCGCCGAGCGCGCTGCTTACGGGCGCTCATGCGCGCCGTCACGGCGGTCTACAGACCCTAATCGCCAAGGCGCTTGACGAAAAGCCACTAGCGGAAGGCGATATCGCACAACTCTTTGCGGCGCGTGGCGGCGATTTCATCGAGGTGTGCGGGGCAGCGGATCGGTTGCGGCATGAAACCGTGGGTGACGAAATCACTTATGTCGTCAACCGCAATATCAATTACACCAATGTCTGTTACTTCCGCTGTCAGTTCTGCGCCTTTTCCAAGGGGCGGCTCAGCGAGAATCTGCGTGGGGCAGCGTATGATCTGACGCTTGAGGAGATCGAGCGCCGTGCGCGCGAGGCATGGGCGCGCGGCGCCACCGAGGTCTGCCTGCAGGGGGGCATACACCCACAATACACCGGCGCCACCTATGTACAGATCTGTCGCACGATCAAGCAGGCCGTGCCGCATCTGCATGTGCACGCATTCTCCCCGTTGGAAGTTTGGCAAGGAGCACAGACACTGGGCGTGCCGCTCGCAGAGTTTCTGGCGGCGCTCAAACAAAGTGGGCTCGGCTCACTCCCGGGCACGGCGGCCGAGATTCTGGATGACGAGATCCGCGCCATCATCTGTCCCGACAAGATAGCTAGTGCACAATGGTTGCAGGTGATGGAAGTGGCGCACGCCACTGGCTTGCAGACGACCGCAACCATCATGTTCGGTCATGTGGAACAGCCGCTACATTGGGCTAGACACCTGCTGAAAGTGCGTCAGCTGCAGTCGCGCACCGGCGGCTTTACCGAATTCGTGCCGCTGCCGTTCGTGCACATGGAAGCACCGCTCTATTGCCGCGGCAAGGCGCGTCCGGGACCCACTTTCAGGGAAGCGGTGTTGATGCATGCAGTGGCACGATTGGTGCTGCATCCGCACATACGCAATATCCAAACCTCATGGGTGAAAATGGGACCGGCGGGAATCACCGCCTGTTTGCGCGCCGGCGCCAACGATCTCGGCGGTACGCTCATGAACGAGACCATCACCCGTTCCGCCGGTGCCCAGCACGGACAGGAGATGCCACCGCAACGCATGGAACAGTTGATCCGCGCGCTTGGCCGCACACCGGTGCAGCGCACGACGTTGTATGGGTCGGCGCCGGTAACGCAGACCGCAATCTCGCATCAGGCGTCGGCGCTGGCGACGGTAATTAACACGCCGGCACGGCGCTACCGAAACGGACAGCGCCGCTTGCTTCGTGCTGGGTAGACGTACTGGGGTAGCGCCTGCTAGTTACTGTAGCCGCGGAATCACTTCTTTGGCGATGATCTCGACCTGCTGGGGCTGGTAGCGGTACGGCATGAAGATGATGCGTTGCACGCCGGCATCGACGTGCGCCTGCAACTGCGCCACGACCTCTTCCACCGGTCCGATGATCGCGCTCTCCGGTGTCGACTCACTCCAACCGGCGAAATCCCATTCTCGCGC
>QKEI01000293.1 GCA_003251795.1 Candidatus Muproteobacteria bacterium | reverse complement strand
AGATCTGGTCGCCGAATAAGTAGAGCAACACCCGACCGGCTAAGCCGGGCTCAGCTGCGAAGTGCACTGAGGGCAGCGTGAGGCCTTAAGGGGGATGCTGGAGGCGCAGTAGGGACAATCCTTGGTCGTTGGCTCGGCCGGCGGCGCCTGCTGTTGACGTCTTAGGCGGTTGATCGCGCGAATTAGCAGAAACACGGCGAATGCCACGATCAGAAAGCTGATCACGGTATTCGCGAACATGCCGTAGTTGAGCGTCACCGCCCCCGCCGCCTTGGCGGCAGCCAGCGAGGCGTAGGGACCGGCAACCTTGCCGGCGTGGAGGACGATGAAGAAGTCGGAGAAATCCACGCCGCCCAGCAACAATCCAAGGGGCGGCATCAGTACGTCGTCTACCAGGCTCTTGACGATTGTGCCGAAGGCGCCGCCGATTATGATGCCGACAGCCATATCGACAACGTTGCCGCGCATGGCGAATTCCCGAAATTCTTTTAGCATTTTGGGTTTCTCCCGTTAGAGTGGATACGCACCCCTTCCTCTTTCCCTCCGGTGCTACTTCAACAGGGGGTGCAGGGCAGGCATTTTACTCCAACATGTACGGGCGTGAGAGCGTTTCTAGTGCGCGCCGATTGTTCCGGATAGGCGGTGTGGTTATGCTCCGCACTCCGTGACGACGAAGGGCGGTATCGAGGATCAAATATGGGTGGTAACGAACGGATTCTCATAGGCGGTGTCGCTGGCGGTACGCTGGTGGCACTCGATCCGCGCATGGCCAATCGCCATGGCCTGATAGCCGGTGCGACGGGTACGGGCAAGACGGTAAGCCTGCAGTTATTGGCCGAGGGCTTCTCGCGCATCGGCGTGCCAGTCTTCTTGGCCGATATCAAAGGCGACCTGTCGGGATTGGCCAAGCCCGCCCAGCCCGGCGACAAGGTTCGGCAGCGCATCGCTGAGTTGGCGATGAATAACTATCAGCCCCATGCGAATCCCGTGGTGTTCTGGGATCTGCACGGCGTTGCTGGCCATGCGCTACGGGCGACCATATCCGAGGTCGGTCCGCTGTTGCTCTCCACCATGTTAGAGCTGAATGACACGCAGACGGGCATCTTGTACAGCTGCTTCAAACTGGCCGACGACAACGGTCTGCTGCTGCTCGATCTGAAAGACCTGCGCGCGATGCTGACCTGGGCAGGCGACAACGCGCGCGACCTTGGACGCGACTATGGCAATCTGTCTTCCTCGAGCATCGGTGCGATTCAACGAAAGTTGTTGGTGCTGGAGGAGCAGGGTGCAGATCGTTTCTTCGGCGAGCCGGCCATACGTTTGCAGGATTTGCTGCAGACGGATTTTTCCGGAAACGGTGTCATCAGTGTGCTCGACGTGACGCGCTTGTTCACCAGTGCGCCACGCCTGTACGCCGCGTTTCTATTGTGGTTGCTGTCGGAGATATTCGAGCAGCTCCCCGAAGTGGGCGACGCGGACAAACCGCGGCTCGTGTTTTTCTTCGATGAAGCGCATCTGCTTTTCGAGAACGCGCCGCGCGCGTTGCTCGATAAGATCGAACAGGTCGTACGTCTGATTCGCTCCAAGGGGGTGGGTGTCTATTTCATTAGCCAGAGCCCGCTCGATATCCCGCAGGACGTCCTCGGCCAGCTCGGGCTTCGTATCCAGCATGCATTACGCGCCTTTACGCCAAAGGATCAAAGGGCAGTGAAGACGGCGGCGGACACCTTTCGGCCCAATCCGCGCTTGGATACCGCCAAAGCCATTACCGAGCTCGGCATCGGTGAGGCGCTGGTGTCGGTGCTGGATGCACGCGGCAGCCCAACGCCGGTAGAGCGCGTGCTCATCTGTCCACCGGAGTCGCGCATCGGCCCGCTGAGCGACGAGGAGCGCCGCGAGCATCTGTCTCGCTCGCCGTTCTCGGGACGCTACGATCAAGTAGTTGATCGCGAATCGGCGTATGAGCTGTTGAAGGCGCGAGCCGAGCAGGAAGTAGCTGCTGCTGCGAAAGCAAAGAGCGAGCAGGCTGTCGAGCGCCCGGCACCTCGCGGGCGTTCGCGCCAGAGCGTGACCGAGGCGATGGTGACTAGCGCGGCGCGCGCGATCGGCAGCCAGATCGGTCGGCAGATCATGCGAGGCGTGCTCGGCTCGATCATGCGCGGTCGTTGATATCATTGCGCCGTGGTCGAGTTGCTGGTGCGGAAGGGCGCAGACGTCAACGCCACCAGTAGCGACGGGGCGACCCCGCTGCATATGGCCGCACTCAAAGGCCACACGGATGTCGCGCAGGTGCTTATCGCCAATGGCGTTGAAGCAAGGTCATAGCGAAATTGCGGCGCTCTTGAGGAGTCGTGGGGCACGGCAAAAGCATCTAAGTTCAGACGATCACTCGCAGATCCGGGTCAGTGACACATTCCGACATGCGACAGTGGCTATTCCCAAGGCGCAATCGCAACGGCGCCTTGTGGGCACTGGGCTTTCGACCGTTTTTTCTTCTGGCGGCGATGAGCGCCTCGATGCTGTTGCTGCTATGGATCCTTCAGCTCGAGGGATTTCTAAACGTAGGCGGTCGCTATGGCGTCGCCGGTTGGCACGCGCACGAAATGATTTTCGGCTACACGGCCGCCGTTATTGCCGGATTTCTGTTAACCGCGGTACGTAACTGGACCCGACTGCCTACGGCTTCTGGCCTGCGCTTGGTGGCGCTCGTCGGATTGTGGCTGGCGGGGCGCGTCGTCATGCTGGCGGCCGGGCTGCTTCCGACCATCACTGTGGCCATTATCGATAGTGCCTTCCTCCCGCTACTGGCGGTGTCTCTTGTCCCGAGTCTTTGGCGCGCCCAGGCATGGCGGAATTTGATTCTGATCGGGTTGATCGGGGTTCTCGCTTTGGCGAACATCGAAGTTCATTTGGAGGCGTTGAACATGATGCCGGTCGGCGCCCAGCTCGGCCAGCGCCTGGGTCTCGCGGCTATCGTGATGATGATGGTCGTTGTCGGCGGCCGAGTAATACCAGCGTTCACGCGCAATGCGTTGCCGCAACTCGATGTGCGGAACTGGGTGTGGGTTGACCGCTTAGCCATTGTCCTGACGCTGGGTTACCTCATCAGTGTGTTGTTGCCCTTCGACGCACGCGTTTCCGGCCTGCTCGCGCTCGCAGCAGGAGTAACGATCGCTGTCCGAATGCTGCCTTGGCGCTCACTCGGTACACGCGCTGCGCCAATACTGTGGGTGTTGCACTTGGGCTACGCCTGGATTGCCATCGGTTTGGCGTTGTTCGGCGCGGCGATACTGATCCCTGGGATACCTGTCAGTGCCGGCACCCATGCATTGGGGGTGGGCGCGATCGGTACTCTCACGCTCGGCATGATGTCGCGGGTGGCTCTCGGTCACACCGGGCGGGCCCTAGTCGTGCACTCACCGATCGTTTGGGCCTATGGGCTGGTGACGCTGGCGGCAGCAACGCGCGTGACGGCAGCATTCTTTCCAGCGCTGTTCATGCTTCTCATCGCTGGGTTTGCCTGGGCGATTGCGTTTGCCATCTTTGCAACGGTTTACTGGCCGATCCTGGTACGCCCGCGCGCGGACGGAAGACCTGAGTAAGACGGTGGAGATGAGCTGATGTCCATTCGAGTGAAGAGGGCTTACGAGACGCCGACGAAAAGCGACGGTTACCGCGTGCTGGTCGATCGGGTATGGCCGCGAGGTGTGAAGAAAGAACAGCTAAGGCTCGATGCCTGGCTCAAGCCGCTGGCACCTAGCACCACCTTGAGAAAGTGGTTCGGGCACGATCTGGCCAAGTGGACTGAGTTTAAACGGCGTTACTTTCGCGAGCTTACCGAACGCAATGGAGACGTCCGGGAACTGCGCAAGAAGGCCAAGCGGGAACGGGTAACGCTCGTGTTTGCGGCGAAAGATACCGAATTCAACAATGCGGTCGCACTCAGGGAGTACCTGCAAAAGGGTCACTCGGAATGAATCACTTTGTGCGGCACAGCCCCAAGCGAGGGCCGGTTTTAAGCTAGACAGTGGCGGTAAGTTCAGCGTCGCTTCGACGGTAGATCACGCACCTTGGCCCAGAAGTCGTCTGTTTCACGCCGGCCGGCGCCACGGCGACGTGTTCCCCATTCCGGGAGGGCGTCCGGATCGACCTTGGTACGCCGTCGGTTATGGCGGCGTTCAACCGGTTTCTTGCGCATTTTCGCTGCCATCATCGCCTCCGTCGTCAGTCTCGCCTGAGCCCTCACCAGTTTAAAAGTAGCAGGCGGTATGCTCGAGTCTAGACCGCGGTCCTGCAAGTAAAGGTTTCATTGGAAATGCAGAATATCGCGCCTGAATCATGAGGTGGTCCCCGAGCACCGGCATGCTTGTTCCTAAGGATATTCGGTCCCGAATCAAAGTTGATCGTTTAAGTAGAAAATGTTGGAGGTTCTCCGGAGTCCAGTCCGAGTGGATCCCATCGACATGATATAATAGGTTTACATTATGGGTGGCGAGATCGTTTCGAGGAGAAGCGTCATGACAGCGCAACCCGCTGTCGAAGAGTCCCTGGACCTGGCGCAACATCGCGATGCGCTGCTGGGTTTCATTTGGCGCGTGGTCGGCGCGCGCGATCTCGCCGAGGACCTCACCCAGGAGACGCTTTTGCGCGCGGAGCAGAACCGGTCATCCTTCCGCGGGCAAGCTGCGCTTCGCACCTGGCTCTTTGCGATCGCGATGAACGCCTGCCGAGACCATTTCCGAGCCAGC
>QKEI01000022.1 GCA_003251795.1 Candidatus Muproteobacteria bacterium | reverse complement strand
TATCGCAGGCAGGGCAGCGCGTGAGCAACGCTTTGCTCATCTAGTCCTCGGCACCTTCTCTGTGTCCGATCAGCATTGCCCAGCAGTATTTGTGATCGTCATCCTCGCGAAAGTACGTTTGCAGGGAAAATATAGGCGAATAATGCGGATACACGGCCTCGACTTGGTCTGCCAATAGCCCGGTGAGCAGCAAGACCCCGCCCGGGCTTACCAATTGCCGCAGATCCGGAGCCAACTCAATCAGCGGACGCGCGAGAATGTTGGCAAATACGATATCCGCCGAAACTTCGCCGGGCAAGGCCTGGGGCATGAGTGCGCGATAGCGTTCGCTAACCCCGTTACGTCGGGCGTTGTCGGCGCTTATCTGTAGGGCGCGGCGATCGATGTCGACCCCCGAGGCGAACTTGGCACCAAGCTTCAGCGCGGCGATAGCGAGGATACCGGAGCCGCAGCCGTAATCGACCACCGTCTTATCCTCGCACGTGTGTGCCGCTATCCATTCCAGGCAGAGCGCCGTGGTTGCATGCGTGCCTGTGCCGAAAGCGAGCCCCGGATCGATCAATACGGTAACAGCGTCGGCGGTGGTCGGTGGCATCATGCCGGCGGGGCAGATCCACAGTCTCTTTCCGAACCGCATAGGCTTACACGATTCGCGCCACGCGCTGTGCCATGGCCGGTCCGGCACGTGCTCAATACGGTACGCGACGGTGTTGCCGGTGCAACGCTCGATCTGCTTGATAACAGCAGCAACATCGATGTCGGCTTGAAACAGCCCACTGACGCGGCTGTGGCCCCAAAAATCCGGCGAACCCAGCTGCTCTTCAAAGACGGTATCGGTGTCGTTACCTTCGATACTAACGGCGAGGGCGCCACACTGCGTGAGGGCCTCGCTGAGGCCATCGACCGAGCCCGTGGTGGCCGGCAATTCGATCTTAAGCCAATGCGTAGGGCGTGAATGCAAGATGCAGGCTATGAGTCACAGCTTGAAATCGCCGAGGTGTTTCTCCGCCGGCAGTCACAAGCCCAACATGTTCTCCAGATAGTGAATGTTGACGCCGCCGTTCTGGAATGCGGCGTCGGCCAAAACCCGTTCATGCATGAGAATATTGGTCTTGATACCCTCAACAACCATTTCCGAAAGGGCCACACGCATGCGCGCTATTGCGAGTTCGCGCGTATCGCCGTAAGCAATGAGTTTCGCGATCAACGAATCATAGTAGGGAGGGACCGTGTAATTGTTGTAGATGTGGGAATCCACGCGTATTCCAGGTCCACCGGGTTGGTGGAACTGCTTTATGCAACCGGGGGAAGGTACGAAGGTATCGGGGTCCTCGGCGTTTACCCGGCACTCGATAGCGTGGCCATGCAGTTGTATGTCTTTTTGGCGCAAGCCAAGTTTTTCCCCGGAGGCGATGTGCAGCTGCTGCTGCACGATGTCTATGCCGGTAACCAGCTCGGTAACCGGGTGCTCGACCTGCACGCGCGCATTCACTTCTATGAAGTAGAACTCATCGTCTTGCATGAGGAATTCGAACGTGCCGGCGCCGCGATATCCGAGCTTGCGGCAGGCCTCTGCACAACGCTCGCCCATCCTGCTGCGGATGCGCTCGCTGATACCCGGTGCCGGTGACTCCTCCAGAACCTTTTGGTGTCGGCGCTGAACCGAGCAGTCTCGTTCCCCCAGATGGATGGCATTGCCATGCTCGTCTGCCAGTATTTGAAACTCGATATGCCGCGGCCGGTCGAGGTACTTTTCCATATAGACGACGTTGTTGCCGAACGCGGCTGCCGCCTCAGCACGGGTGAGCGCAATGGCATTTAGCAGCGTCGCTTCCGTGTGTACTACGCGCATGCCTTTACCTCCGCCACCGCCGGACGCCTTAATCAGCACGGGGTAACCGATCTCACTTGCGAGCCGGCGATTGGCCGCGGCATCGTCACCGAGCGGACCGTTTGAGCCAGGTACGCACGGGACACCGGACTTTTTCATCGCCTGTATCGCTGAAATCTTGTCGCCCATAAGGCGCAGTGTCTCGGGCCGTGGCCCGATGAACACAAAACCGCTCTGCTCGACGCGCTCGGCGAAGTCCGCGTTTTCCGCGAGAAAGCCATAACCGGGATGGATGGCGATAGCGTCAGTTACCTCGGCGGCACTAATAACGGCGGGGATGTTGAGGTAGCTGTCGACGGCGCTTGCCGGGCCGATGCACACGGACTCGTCGGACAGTCGCACATACTTGGCATCCCGGTCGGCCTCGGAATGGAGTGCGACGGTTCTAATACCCAGCGCACGACAGGCCCGCAGGATGCGCAGCGCAATTTCACCGCGATTAGCGATCACTACTTTTTCGATCATTCGGTGTACGAAAAGGGCGGTTGGTTTACCGGCGAGCTACTCGATAACGAACAAGGCCTCCCCGTACTCCACCGGCTGGCCGTTCTCTTTCAATATTGCCCGCACCACCCCGGCTCTATCGGCTTCGATCTCGTTGAGCATCTTCATGGCTTCGATAATGCAAAGTGTATCGCCCACATTTACCCGGCTGCCGACTTCCACAAACGCAGGCCCTCCAGGCGAGGCGGCGCGGTAGAAAGTGCCGACCATGGGCGAAACAATCACGTGCCCGGAGGGTGCGGCCGTTTCTGCCGTCGCCTCGGCAGGCGCCACCTGAGTGGGTGTTGGTGTGCTGATCACGGCCGGCTGCGCGACTAGGGAGGTGGCCACGGAACTAGCACGACTGATGCGAATCGATTCCTCACCCTCGCGAATTTCGATTTCGGCGAGGTTGGATTCTTCCAGCATTTCGATAAGTTTCTTGATCTTGCGTATATCCATGGCTTCTTACGTTTCCAGGCGTTGCAGTGCCGTGCGCAACGCGAACTCATAACCCAATGCGCCAAGCCCACTGATCACGCCAACAGCGAGGTCCGAAAAATAGGACTGTCGCCGAAAAGGCTCGCGTGCATAAACGTTTGAAAGGTGTACCTCGATGAACGGTATGGCGGCAGCAGCGAGGACGTCGCGCAAGGCGATGCTGGTGTGAGTGAAGGCCGCAGGATTGATAATGATGAATTTTACTTGTTCACGCATCGCCGCTTGTACGCGCTCGACCAACGCGTGCTCGGCATTACTCTGGAAAAAGGCGATGCTGTGGCCAGCCTGTTCGGCAAGTTTTTGCAGGCGCACGGCGATCTCGTCCAGACTGACCTGGCCATAGAGCGCCGGCTCGCGTTTACCGAGCAAGTTGAGATTGGGTCCGTTGAGGATCAGGATTTCGGCCATAGCCGGCTCCGCGGTGTGGGTGGCCGCAGGTGTTGTCTATGCGTTGGGCGACCGCTCGTGCCGCTGCTCCGTTGTTGTCGGGCCCGAAGCCCGCATGATCGGCTGCCGGCATTCTGCCCGCAGCCGATATGATTGTCCAGTTGATGACCATTTAGCCGAACTTACAGCAACTTTCAAGGGAGATCGGCGCACTTAAGGAGATAACGCGACCGCTGGGCTCAGCTACCGACTGCCATGGGGGGTAGGCGCCACTGGCGTGGCTGACATCACGGAAGCAGCGGTTGCACAGTTGCCTGTGCTCTGATTGCGGTAGTATCGGCCTTGCGTAGCAGCTCCAGCAGCTCGCCAGCTGACCGGTACCCATAGAAGCGCAGCTCGCGCTGCTCCTGGCCGCCAGCTGATAAGAACAGCGTTGCAGGGGGTCCGTAGACGCCGAAACGTTGCTTAAGCGCCCGCGTCTCTGGACTGAAGGCGTCGGTAACATCGAGCTGCAGCAGCACAAAGTCCTCAGTCAGCACTCGGCGTACGCGAGGATCGCTGAAGGTGGTGCGCTCCATGCGCAGGCAGTCGGTACACCAGTCTGCGTAGTAGTCGATCAGCACCGGACGGGCTGCGGCGCGCGCGGCGTCGAGCCGCTGCTCCAGAACAGACAGGCTGTTGATGCGTTCAAACAGTCGCCCGGGAATGCCCGCAGATTCTCTATCGAGCGTCACCGGTTGCAGATTCGCCGGAGACAACGAGACAGGAAGCGGGCGCAAGACATCTCGATTGCCGGTAAGCCCGCCGATCAACGCCAGCACACCCCAGACCAACAGAAAAGTGCCGAGGCCCTTCCACAAGTAACGCCAGCCGCTCGCGCCGCCCGGTAGACCTTCGGTCGCGCCGAGATAAACAGACACAACGATGAACAGTGCGCCCCACAGTAGTAGCACCGGGACCTGCGGGATCAGACCCAACAAATAAATGGCAACCGCGAGCAGCAGCACTCCGAAGACATATCTGACGTGCTCCATCCATCGCCCTGCTTTGGGCAGCAAGAAGCCGGCGCCTACGGCGACGGCTACTAACACTACGCCCATGCCCCAGGCCATGGAAAACATGATGACACTCCCAAGCACGGCATCCTGGCTAGCGATGGCCACGCCGAGCATGGAAATCAACAGAGGCGATACGCAGGCGCCGACGATGAGTGCCGATATCGCTCCCAGAATGAATACACTCGCCACAGAGCCACCACGCACACCCTCGAGTCGCTGTTGTAAGCGTGACTGTATGAAGCTCGGCACCTGCAACTGATAGAGCCCGAACATTGACAACGCCATAGCGCCGAGCACTGCCGCCAGCAAGCCGATAGCCCAGACATTCTGGAAATAGGCTTGTAGTTGATCCCCCGTGGCGCCAGCCACCCAACCAATCACTGCGTAGGTTACGGCAGTACCGAGAACGTAGGTGATTGACAGCAGGCCCGCTCGCAATCGCGTGGCATCGCTGCCCTGCCCTACGACAATGGCGGACAGGATCGGGATCATCGGCAACACACACGGGGTGAACGTCAACAGCAGACCAGTGCCAAATGCGCCCAAGATGACCCATAGCCAAGCACCGGTGCCGGCCACGACCATGCCCTCGCCCGCCGCCGACGCCGAGCTAGCGGGAAAAACGCTGCTGGCTGCCGGGACGCCGTCGCTTGCGACTACCGCCAAGATGCCCGATGGGCCCATGCGTACATCGAACCGCTTCGCGGTAGGTTCGTAACAGATGCCTTTCTCCGCGCAGCCCTGATAGCTGGCCCGGAGTTGCAGCGCAGCGGCATTACCATTGCGACCGATCAGCGGCAACGCTACCTCAAGCCCATGGTAATAGACGGTTGTTTCACCGAAGTAATCATCGACCTTGGCCTTACCCACAGGGAGCTCGTAAGCGCCAAGGCGGAGGTCGTTGACCGTCCCGCCGCTCGCGGGCGTAAGCACGAAACGGGTCTTGTCGCGGTATAGATAATAACCATCAGCAATGGTGAAACGGGCTCGCAATTGGTTGTCGCTCGAACGCTCGACGGTGAGCACAAATGCCTGATCCGCCGGCAGGAATTCTTGCTGGGCGGTAGTCCCGGCACCAACGAAGTCTCGCAATGCCTGCGTCGTGGTGAGCGGTGAATTGGTCACATTTGCGCCGCCGGCGACGGCCGGCAGGGCAAGGTTTGTTTGCTTAATGATAGGTGGATAGCACACGCCTATGGGCTCATTACAACCCTGGGCTGTGATTCGCAGTAATATTTCTTGAGGGCCTTGTTGGCGCCGGATAATCGGCAGACGCACGGTCACCTGCTTACTGTAGGTTTCCAGCGTGCCGAAGTAAGGGTCTTGCTTTTTCTTGCCCGCGGGCAGTACGGGTGCACCGAGAGCGATAGCATCGTCAAGCGCTTCGAACTTGAACTTATCCTTGTACATGTAATAGCCGTCGGCGATCTGCCAGTGGGCTTCGACGGTATGCGCATCGATCACGCGTGTGGACAGGGCGAAAGCCTTATCCGCTTCCAACAGTTCGGTGTCCGGCAAACCTGTATGCGTCGCGTAGCAGGGTGCGATCAGCCACCATGCCGCTAATAACGCGAACCATCTATTCATGTCGCTGCTTCGGTTTTCTCAAGCCAGCTGAGGTACTTGTCAAGACCGCCTGCGATTGGGACGGCAATAATCTCCGGAAGTTCGTAGGGATGGAGCTCACGAATGAGGGCTTCGATGGCCTTGTATTGTCGTGTATGTGACTTCACTAATAACAGGTGTTCGCTCGCGGTTTCGACTTTACCCTTCCAAGTGTAGACAGACCGTACCGAAGGCAGGATATTGACGCAGGCAGCGAGACCACGCTGGACAAGCTCGTGAGCGATGGTATTAGCGACCTCCGCATTCGGGCAGGTACTGAGAACCATGCAAAATTCATCCGTATTCATCTATATCGCCTGCCCCCAATCCGCGTGGCCGTGGTATACAGGCAAATAATGCCTAGGCCAACTCTGGGTGTCACCCAGCCGCACCGCTTCGCAGCGAACGTTGGTCAACTATGAGAGTGCTGCCCACGCTGTTTGCCGTATTTCTGATTGTGCCGCTGATCGAGGTGTGGCTGCTGGTCACCGTCGGTAGTCTGATCGGCGCCGGTTGGACCATATTTCTGGTTGTTTCAACCGCCGTCCTGGGGGCGGCACTGGTGCGGGCCCAGGGGCTGAGTACGCTTGCGCGCAGCCAGGCGCTGCTGCAACAGGGCGAACTTCCCGCGGTCGAGGTGCTCGAGGGCGTGGCCCTGCTGATCGCCGGCGCGCTGCTACTGACACCGGGATTCTTTACCGATACAGTCGGCTTTTTGTTATTGGTCCCCCCGTTGCGGCGCCGCATCATCCAGGCCTGGGTCTTGGGCAGCCTCAAGCAGCGGTTTTCACCCTCGTCTACCCCCCCTACCGGCGGCAACGAGGAGAGGCGTACGTTAGAAGGGGAATTTCGGCGCCTCGACGACTAGTCCAGCCGCGCATCTTGACAAGCGGCGGCCGAACCCTATCATTAGCACTCACCAGCAGGGAGTGCTGATAACGATCGACACTCGACCCTGCTTGAATTTTCTCGTACTCGACCCTATTCGTAGCAGTCCCTGGGATCGAGTGCTAACGAGGCCCCGTTGTTGGGTCTAAACAGTCGTCCGAGATTTGAAAAACTTTCCGAGTTAGGAGGAATTCAATGAGTACTGCTGCCCTGAAGAAAGGAGAAACCAAAGTGAATATTCGTCCCCTGCACGACCGCGTCATCGTTCGTCGGCTAGAGGAAGAGACCAAGACCCCCGGCGGTATCGTCATCCCCGACACTGCCAAGGAGAAGCCCATCCAGGGCGAGGTGATCGCCGTCGGCAAGGGCAAGTTGCTGGAAAACGGCGATGTACGCCCGCTCGACGTGAAGCCGGGCGATAAGGTGCTGTTTGGCAAATATTCCGGCACCGAGGTGAAACTCAGTGGCGAAGAGGTGCTCGTGATGCGTGAAGAAGACATCATGGGCGTCATCGAAGGTTAATTGTTAATGAACTATTTGGAGCGTAGAAATGGCTGCTAAAGGTGTTTTGTTCAGCGAAGATGCACGCACGCGCATGCTGCGCGGGGTCAATATTTTGGCCGATGCCGTGAAAGTCACTCTTGGCCCGAAGGGTCGCAACGTGGTACTGGACAGATCATTCGGTGCCCCGACAGTAACCAAAGACGGCGTATCGGTGGCGAAAGAGCTTGAGCTCAAGGACAAGTACGAAAACATGGGTGCGCAGATGGTCAAAGAGGTTGCGTCCAAGACCTCTGATGTGGCCGGCGATGGCACCACTACTGCTACTGTTCTGGCTCAGGCGATGTTGCGCGAAGGCCTCAAGTCGGTTTCTGCCGGCATGAACCCGATGGACCTGAAGCGGGGCATCGACAAGGCCGTGACTGCTGCTGTTGAGCAGTTGAAAAAGATCTCCAGAGACTGCTCTGACCACAAGGAAATCGCTCAGGTCGGTACGATCTCGGCCAACTCCGACGAATCCATCGGCAATGTGATTGCACAGGCGATGGAGAAGGTCGGCAAGGAAGGTGTGATCACCGTCGAAGAAGGCTCCGGGCTGGAGAACGAGCTCGACATCGTCGAGGGTATGCAATTTGATCGCGGCTACCTCTCCCCCTACTTCATCAACAAGCAGGAGACTATGTCGGCGGAGTTGGAAGACCCTTACATTCTCATCCACGACAAGAAGATCTCCAATATTCGCGAGCTGCTACCGGTGCTAGAGGCCGTTGCCAAGACCGGCAAGCCATTGCTGATCGTCGCCGAAGATGTAGAAGGTGAAGCGCTGGCGACGCTCGTGGTCAACAATCTGCGCGGTATCCTCAAAGTATGCTCGGTCAAGGCCCCCGGTTTCGGTGATCGGCGCAAAGCCATGCTGCAGGATATCGCCGTGCTGACCGCGGGCACGGTCATTTCTGATGAAGTCGGCATGAGCCTGGAGAGCGCCCAGCTTGATAGCCTGGGTCAAGCCAAGCGTGTGCAGATCACCAAGGAAAACACCACCATCATCGATGGCGCGGGCAAGAAGCAGGACATCGAGGCACGCGTCAAACAGATCCGTGCGCAGATCGAGGAGGCGACCTCCGATTACGACAAAGAAAAGATGCAAGAGCGTGTCGCCAAGCTCGCCGGTGGTGTGGCGGTGGTCAAGGTCGGTGCCGCCACCGAGACCGAGATGAAGGAAAAGAAGGCGCGCGTCGAGGATGCCTTGCACGCTACGCGTGCGGCGGTCGAGGAAGGCATCGTCCCCGGCGGTGGCGTGGCGCTGGTGCGGGCGCTGACCGCGCTCAAAGGCCTCAAGGGTGACAACCACGATCAGGACATCGGTATTCAAATCGCGCGTCGTGCGATGGAAGAGCCGTTGCGCCAGATCGCGGAAAACGCCGGCGTCGAAGGCTCGGTGGTGTTTCACAAGATCGCCGACGAGAAAGGCAATTTCGGCTTCAACGCTGCCAGCGAGGAATACGGCGACTTGGTGAAGATGGGTATACTCGATCCCACCAAGGTGGTGCGCATAGCCTTGCAAAACGCCGCTAGCATCGCGGGTCTG
Organism: Candidatus Muproteobacteria bacterium; assembly: GCA_003251795.1. Taxonomy (GTDB): domain Bacteria; phylum Pseudomonadota; class Gammaproteobacteria; order Acidiferrobacterales; family SPGG2; genus SZUA-472. The sequence goes on along the minus strand of QKEI01000022.1, from coordinate 8,501 downwards.
ATGATTACCACAGAGGCGATGGTCGCCGAGCTGCCCAAGGAGGAAAAAGAGATGATGCCTCCCGGTGGCGGTATGGGCGGTATGGGCGGTATGGATATGTAACTGCGCCAACCGTAATGAAGGCAACAAAGCCCCGCTATGCGGGGCTTTGTTTTTGCTAAAGCAACCCTGACCGCCGACCAGGGCACAGTTCTAAAGTTTGCGAATCAGGGTCATGCCGTCACGTAATGTGAGCAGCACGTTCTCCACCTGTGGATCACGCTGCACCAACTCGTTAAAGGAAACAATGGCGCGATCGGTTTCCTCCTCGGGCTTGAGCACGCTACCGGACCACAGGGTGTTGTCGGCGATTAGCAGGCCGCCAGCGCGCAGCCGCGGCAGCAGCTCCTTATAGTAGGTACAGTAGTTTTCCTTATCGGCATCGAGGAACACCAGGTCGAATACAGCGTCCACAGGTAACGCCTGTAAGGTGGCCAGCGCCGGACCCATGCGGACTTCGATTTTGCGCCCATGCGGGCTGCGATCAAAAAACGACTGCGCCAGCGTGGCCAACTCCGGTTCGACCTCGCAGCTGATGATCACGCCGTCCTTAGGCATGGCTTCGGCCATGGTCAACGCGGAGTAACCGGTATAAAGACCGACTTCTAGGATGCGGCGCGCGTCTGTTAGTTTCACAAGGATGCGCAACAGGCCGCCGGCCAGCCGGCCCGTTAGCATCTGTGGGCGCGGGCAATTGGCAAGCGTGTAGGCCTCAAGTTCATCGAGCAGCGCGGAGTGCGGAGTGCTGTGCGCGGCCGCGTATTGTTCAATCGGTTTGGGGACAATGGCTTTCATTAGGGAGCGATCTATAGTCCTCGGCCAGCGTATCTTACACCAACGGCAGCCCAGCCCATCCAGCTACCATCAGCGCCTAGACCGTGCGAGCGGAATGTTGGCCAAGATACGGCGTGCGTGTGATACTTCAACGAGGGTAGCGCGCAGGCGTGTTGCGGCCAGGTGCGCATGCATCGCTAGTTTCCCGGGCGTACTTCATGGGAACGTCATCATTAGTGACAATCGTAGCCGGTGAACTTGCAAAGTTACCGCCGGGTTTACGTCCGCAGGTGGAAGATCACTTGCGTGAGTTTTACGATAACCTCGGGGGTTGGCGAGTGTCCGCGCAAGCCAAGTGCTGCTTGCCGCTGCTGCCACGGGTATGGGCTTGTAGCGAGTTTGCGACGCACGCCTGTCTGCGCCACCCGCAACTGCTACGCGAGCTCATCGACAGTGGCGACTTAAGTGGTCCATACCAGGGTGATGTGCTAACGCGACGTGTTAGCCAGTACGTGGCGCAAGCTGTCGACGAAACCGACCTGAAACGTCGTTTGCGTGAACTGCGCCGCCGTGAGTTGCTGCGTATCGCTTGGCGCGATCTCGCCGGCTGGAGCGAGTTGGCGGAGGTGATGAGCACATTGTCAACGCTCGCGGATGTCTGCGTCGACAGCGCCTACGATTGGCTCTACGCAGCGAGCACGCAGAAGTACGGCACACCCATCGGCGAGCACAGCGGCCGGCCGGTGGCCATGGTAGTGCTAGGTCTTGGCAAGCTGGGTGGTGAAGAGCTCAACTTCTCTTCTGATATCGACCTCATTTTCGCCTACCCCGAAGCCGGGCAATGCACCGGCTCGCGGGCGATCAGTAACCACGAGTTCTTCGTACAGCTTGGCCGTCGCCTGATCAATGTGTTCAGTACGACCACCGAGGACGGTCTGGTGTTTCGCGTGGACATGCGACTGCGCCCAAACGGGCAAAGTGGCGATCTGCTCCTGAGCTTCGACGCCATGGAACAGTACTACCAGATCCACGGGCGTGAATGGGAACGCTATGCGCTGATTAAGGCGCGCGTGATCGCGGGTGACCGCTCGGCCGGACGCCAACTGCTCGAGCAGCTACGCCCGTTTGTCTATCGCAAGTACATCGACTATAGCGCGATCGAGGCGATCCGCGAGATGAAGGCTATGATAAACGGCGAGCTCGTGCGCAAGGGAATGCGCAACAATATCAAGCTCGGACCGGGTGGTATACGCGAAGTCGAGTTTATCGGTCAGGCCTTTCAGTTGATCCGCGGCGGGCGCGAGCTGGAGTTGCAGCAACGCAGCATTCTCGGCGTGCTGCAGTGCCTTGCCGAAGAGGGACACCTGGCCTCGGCGACAGTGGATGAGTTGACCAACGCCTACCGCATGTTGCGCACTACCGAAAACCGGCTGCAGATGGTGGCGGATCGGCAGACGCACCAGTTGCCACAAGACGCAAGCGATCGTCTGCGACTCGCTTATGCCATGGGACACACCGATTGGCAGTCTTTCGAGCGCGAGCTGCGCCATCATACGGCGTGTGTGCAACATCACTTCGATGGGGTATTTGCCGAGCCGCACCACGGGCAGGCGTACACCAATGTCGATCCGTTATTGACGATATGGCAAGGTGTAACAACGCCGGAGGCTGCCATAAGGATCCTCGGCCAATGCGGATTCGATGAGCCAGAGCAGGCGCTGGCACTGATCCACGGATTACGAGATGGTCCGACCTACGGCAGGCTTTCAAGCGAGTCCCGCAGCCGCCTAGACCGCCTCATGCCTCTGTTGTTGGCGGCGGCTGGGCCGAGCGACGCCTCGACAACAACGCTAGTACGCCTGATCAAGCTCATTGAATCTATCGGTAGGCGTTCGGCCTATTTGTTGCTGCTCGTGGAAAATCCGGTCGCTTTGTCGCAGCTGGTCAAGCTCTACAGTGCAAGCGCCTGGATCGCTTCTTGGATAACCCAGCATCCGGTGTTGCTTGATGAATTGCTGCACCCAGCAGGACTTTACGCGCCGGCCACACGGGCGGTTCTCGAGGCGGAGCTGCAAGACCGTTTGCAGCACATAGCGCAGGACGACCTGGAAGCGCAGATGGACGTGCTGCGGGAGTTCAGACATGGCCACTTGTTGCGCGTGGCCGCGGCCGATATCGGGCCAGGTGTGGCGCCGGAGCAGGTTGGCCGGCACCTGGCAGACATTGCCGAGGTGGTGTTGCAGCAAGTGCACGTGCTGGCGTACCAGGCGCTGGTGCAGCGCCACGGTGAGCCGGGCTGCCCGAAGCCGCCAGCGGTACCGGGTTTCGCTGCCATTGCTTATGGCAAGCTCGGTAGCCTCGAGCTCGGCTACGGTTCAGACCTGGACATGATCTTCCTGTACGAGGACTGTGCCGGGCACGGCGAGACGCGTGGGCCGCGCGTGGTCCCGAATGAAGTGTTTTTCTCACGTTTAGGGCAGCGGCTGATTCACATGTTGACTACCCGCACGCAAGCAGGTCTGCTTTACGAGGTTGATATGCGTCTGCGCCCGAGTGGCCAGTCGGGTCCGTTAGTGACAACACTGAAGGCATTCGCCGACTACCAACGTCGGCATGCGTGGACCTGGGAGCAGCAGGCTTTGGTGCGAGCCCGTGCCATAGTCGGTGAGCCGCGCTTACGGCGAGCGTTTGAGACGGTGCGACGCGAGATCCTGTGTATGCCACGTGAATCGACGCGCTTACGCGCCGAGGTCAAAGAAATGCGCGAGAAGATGTCTGCCCAGCTGGCGCCCGACAACGGCCTGTTTGACGTTAAGCACGGGCGCGGAGGTATTGTTGATATTGAATTTATGGTCCAATATTGGGTACTGCGTTGGGCGGCGCGCCATCCCGAGCTCACGGACCATACTGACAATATCAGTATTCTGGAAGGTTTGGCGCGAGCGGGTCTGCTGCCGCAGGAGTGTACCCGGCTACTGGTCGATGCTTACAGGCGTTACCTTGCGACCGAGCACCACCTGAAGCTGGCCGAGCAGAAGCCATTGATCGATCACCGAGAACTTTCCGGATTCCCGGAAAGCGTAGCCCAGATATGGCGTGACGTGTTCGAGCAACCTGGCGTCGGCGTTAGTGATGTTTTGAGTGGAGACTGAAAAGTGTCGTTTGCTGACCGCGATGGTGTGATCTGGTTCGACGGCAAGATGGTGCCCTGGCGCGACGCCACGGTGCATGTACTTAGCCATAGCCTGCATTACGGTATGGCTGTGTTCGAAGGAATACGGGCCTACAAGACCGACAAAGGGACGGCGATATTTCGCTTGCACGAGCATACCGACCGGTTGTTCCGGTCAGCGCATATCCTCGGCATGCAGTTACCTTTTGACAAGGACGCGATCAATGACGCCGTATGCGCCGCTGTGCGCGACAACAACCTGCAAAGTGCCTACATCCGTCCCATCTGCTTTTACGGTTCGGAAGGCATGGGTCTGCGCGCCGCTGATCTTAAGGTGCACGTTGCCGTGGCTGCCTGGCACTGGGGCGCTTACCTTGGTGAAGAGGGCATGCAGACCGGTATCCGTGTCACGGTTTCCTCGTTTACCCGCCACCACGTAAACGTAGCGATGTGTCGCGCCAAGGCGGTCGGCCATTACATCAACTCGATACTGGCGTTGCACGATGCCCAGGCCTGCGGCTACGACGAGGCGCTCATGCTCGATGCCCAGGGTTATGTCACTGAGGGTAGCGGCGAGAACATCTTCCTGGTGCGTAATGGTGAGATCTCTACGCCGGACCTGACATCGGCACTTGATGGCATCACCCGCGATACCGTCTTTGCGTTGGCAAAGGAGATCGGTAAGCCAGTCAGAGAGAAACAAATCACGCGTGATGAGGTGTACATTGCTGATGAGGCGTTCTTCACCGGCACGGCGGCCGAGGTCACGCCGATACGCGAGGTCGACGGTCGCAAGATCGGCAGCGGGCGGCGCGGTCCGGTGACGGAACAGTTACAGAGTCTGTTTTTCGATCAAGTGCACGGACGGCGCTCCGAGCATCCGGAATGGTTGACCTTGGTCTGAAGGAAGGATGCGGTAATGGGCGACGCCACCCCCAACGACAAGGACTTGTACCAAATAACCCGCAAGGATCTGCCATTGCATTGTCCGCTGCCGGGTATGAGCCTGTGGAATTCCCACCCCAAGGTGTATCTGCCGATCGAGGAGAGCGGCGAGGAACGCTGCCCCTACTGCGGCGCGCTGTTTGTGTTGGTGGACCGAGTCGGCGAGTAGAAGCTAGCCCGATGCGGTCGGCGCCGGCGTCCCCGCTATCGCCGTGACGACGCTGAGTAACGACTTTGTCTGAGAAGATTCTAATCATCGGTCCCGCGTGGATCGGTGATATGGTCATGGCGCAAAGCCTTTTCAGCTTGCTGAAACGCAGGGATGCGAACGCGCGCATCGATGTTGTCGCTCCAGCCTGGACTGAGCCGCTGCTTGCGCGCATGCCGGAGGTCAAGGAGGCGTTGTTCTTGGACGTGACACACGGACAGCTGGCGCTCGCTCAGCGCTGGCGCCTGGGCCGACGTCTGCGTGAGCGGCATTACGACCGCGCAATCGTATTACCCGATTCCTTCAAGTCGGCGATCGTCGCCTATGTGGCAGCGGCGCGACGACGCACGGGTTTCCTGGGCGAGTATCGCTACGGTCTGTTGAACGATGTGCGACGCCTGGACAAGAAGCAGTTGCCGCGCCGGGTCGATCGTTATATCGCGCTCGGTCTGGAACCTGGCGAACGTCCTCCGAACCCCATTCCTCACCCGCGCTTGCAAGCTTCGCGGGCCAATGCTGAGGCATGGCTCGCTCGCCATCGGCAGCCCGCGCCACAGACTCCGGTGCTCGGTATCTGTGCCGGTGCGGAGCATGGCCCCGCGAAACGCTGGCCGGCAAGCTATTTTGCCGAGGTTGCCAATAGCCGGCTAGCAGCGGGATGGATTGTGTGGTTGTTCGGGTCTGCGAAGGACGCCGCAGTGACGGGTGAGATTCAGGCGCTTACACAAGGGCGCTGTCTCGACTTGGCGGGGCTTACTACTCTTGGCGAGTGCATCGATCTGCTGTCGATGACCACCGCGGTGGTGACCAATGACTCCGGCCTGATGCACATTGCCGCGAGCCTCGACCGCCAGCTGGTGGCGATCTATGGCTCGACTCACCCGGGGTATAATCCGCCGCTTAACGCCCGCGCCAAGATCCTGTATCTGGGCATCTCGTGCAGCCCTTGCTATGAACGTAACTGTCCATTAGGTCATCTCAAGTGCTTGCGTGAGATCGAGCCTGCACAAGTATTGCAACATCTCGCTGCGCAGGGCTCGTAAGGACGCAGCGTCCAACGCAAGCGTGGCGCCTAGTTCGACACAACTATTCCCGTGACTCGCTACAAGCTCGCATTTGCCGTTGCCAAGTACTTCGAATTCGGTGGTATGCAGCGGACGTTATTGCGCCTAGCGCGAGAGTGCGTGCACCGCGGTCATGAGGTTCATGTGTTCGCCAGCAAATGGTCGGGCACCGTGCCCGATGATATCCCGGTGCACATCCTCGCCGTGCGAGCGTTTACGAACCATGGAGTGAATCGAAGTTTCAGCACGAAAATGCAGGCTGCAGTTGCAGACCGCTCATTTGATTGCATAACCGGTTTCACGAAGATAGCGGGTCTCGATGTGTACTATGTGGGTGAAACGTGTTATGCGGCTCGGGCCGAGCGACGCAGCCGTCTATACAAACTCCTGCCGCGTTACCGCTGTCTGCGAGCTCTTGAGGAAGCAGTTTGCGGTGCGGGTAGTAACACCGAGCTCTTACTGATCGCACCGGAGGAGGGAGAGAAGTGCAAACGCTATTACGCTACCGACCCTAAGCGCCTGCATCTCTTGCCACCCGGCGTCGACAAGAACAGACTTGTGCGAGCTGTCCCAAATGAGCGTGATTGCGCTGATCTGCGCGACAAGTTGGGGGTAGGGAGCGACGGCTTCTTGCTGCTCAACGTGGGGTCACGCTTTCAAACCAAAGGTGTGGATCGTGCCATTAGGGCAATAGCGGCCTTACCCATCGATATCAGGCGGCGCACCAAACTGGCGGTGGTTGGTGATGATAATCCACGACCTTTTCACAGGCTGGCCAAGAGCCTGCGCGTGGGAGATACAGTCGTTTTTACCGGCGCCCGTGAGGATATCGCGAGGTTTTACTATGCCGCAGACTTGCTGTTACATCCCTCCTACACCGAAAGTGCCGGTGCGACCATGCTCGAAGCAATGATCTGCGGATTACCGGTTTTGGTTACGGCTAATTGCGGGTTCGCCTTTCATGTTGAGCGAGCCCGAGCCGGGTTGATATGTCCCGAGCCGTTCGCGCAAGAAACACTGAACACCATGTTGCTACAGATGCTGACCTCTGCCACGCGTAGTGATTGGGGCCAAAATGGCCTTTCCTACAGTAACAACACAGATCTTTACAGTCTCGTCGATCGAGCCGCGGACATAGTCCTCTCGCGTGCACAGCTAAACCGGTCCAAACAATGATCTACGTTCGCGATGATCTTAAGCCGCTGTTTGCGGCGGAGAAATCGGTGGCGGATTTCCTCAGCATCAATGGAGAGGTGTTCAAGCAGTTTCCGCACAGACGCACATTGAGATTCGAACGCGACGGCAAGCAGTTTTTCATAAAAAGCCACTGGAACTTCGGTTGGCGAGAAATCATAAGGAAGTTGCTGTCTTTACACGTTCCGGTGGTCAGCGCCAAGACGGAGTGGCGCGCGATTCAGGCGCTCGAACGCATCGGCCTGGACACCATGAAAGTCGCCGCCTACGGCGAAGAGGGCGTCAATCCGGCCGCCAGGAAATCATTTCTCATTACCCACGCACTCATCGGCACCGAATCGCTGGAAAAGTGGGCACCGAAATTCATGCGTGGCAGGAATACGCCGCAAAAGGTCCACCTCAAACATGCGCTGATACGCAAGGTTGCTCAGATTGCCCGGCGCTTACATACCAGCGGTTTGAATCATCGCGACCTGTATCTCTGCCACTTCCTGCTCGATGTCACTATGAATCCTATGCCGGCAGAAGATATCACGCTCTATCTCATCGATCTGCATAGGATGCAGATACGCGCACGCACCCCCCAGCGCTGGATGGTAAAAGACGTAGCAGGGGTGTTATTTTCCAGTATGGATTTGGATCTAACCTCGCGGGATTTCTTTCGTTTTATGAAGGCGTACCGCGGCAAGACGTTGCGCACCACCTTGACGCAAGACCGGCAATTCTGGAACAAAGTTCTTGTCAGAGCGGTTAGCTTGTATCGCAAACAGCACGGCCGCGAACCAAGGCTGCCACGAGGCATTTTGCCGCCGCCATGACGCGGCAACCTGGCCTGCGCGGTCTGTCACTGCCGATGCCCACTGAAAGCGAGCCGTTGACACTGCGCCTACCGGATGGGCGCGGCCAGTTGACGTGTCTGGAAGCGGTGCGTGAGGTAAGGGGCAAGCGTTGTGTGTACCGCTGTCGCTGGCACGACACCGATGTGTACGCGAAAGTGTTCATCGGACGTTTGCATGCGCGACGACGGTGGCAGCGTGAAAAGCGGGGAATAGAAGCGCTAGCTGCCCACGGCCTTGCAACGCCGCCGCTGCTCTATGCCGGTTTG
>QKEI01000032.1 GCA_003251795.1 Candidatus Muproteobacteria bacterium | reverse complement strand
GCTACTGGTCTCATTGTGATGCCTAGCGATGATTCGGGACCTAAAGACAATTATTGATACACAAAGAAGACCCATCAATCCCGAAGAGTGAGTGCAACTTCGTATACCTCAATCTCCAGAGGTCCAAACACTTGGTAGGCCTGTGGAATGCTGGCCGCCAGGTCAGACTCACGGTACTTCGTCATCGAGTCGGGTGAGTCCCAGATGTAGACACCAGCGTACTGGTTGGGACGATTTGTGCGAACATAGTACTTCTGAATGAGTCCAGGAATCTTCCGGAATTTCGGTGCCCTCCCTTGAGCAACACTAAGCACATCTTCAAAAGGCAATTTGCTTTCAAACTTCACCATTTGAATGATCATTCGTCGTGTCTCCTCGCTCTCTGCTCACATGTATCTCACCTATTCTCACACATCCTTGGGCGTACCATATGACACGGGAAGCCGTGAAGTCACCAAAGCGCCTTGGCGATGAAGAGACTCGACAACAGGTCATCGTATCCGCAGCCAACAGCATCAACTGCCCTTAGTGTCGCATCCACGTGATACATCTCACCTTCCACGTAGATCTGGCAGAATCGGGAATCGCCGACAAGGATTTCAAGCGTATCGTCGCCACAGGCCGGCAGAAATCGGAATATGGATTCACGGGGTCTGAGGGTACCAACGGAATGAGTCGTCTCGCAGGCCAAATAGGCCACCCCTGCGATGGGTTGATTCGAAGCATTGTGAATCCTAAGGGTTGATGTCCCAAGCCAAATCAGGTTGGGTGCCACGCTTGTCAAAACTAGGGCGATGATGACCCATACAATGTAGCGCATGCTCACGTGAAGCCTAACGTTCGACATGGGCCGTAGGGGAAGTCGGGCGTAGCCCGTTCGGAAACGTTCGCTCGATGCGGGGGTCAGGTGCCATCGGCAGACGCCGCATGCCGCCGCTTTCCGAAACGAACAGCAAGTAACGGGGCAAAGAATGTGACGACGATTACCAACGGCCAGATGTTGCCGTCTTTGAAGGTGTACGCCTGAAGCAACTCGTGCCAAGGGCGACCTTGGATCAAGCGCCCGAAGCTGAACTCGAACACGAGGGTCAAACCCACCCAAAGCAGTCCCAGATTCAGAGACTGTGCAGTACTCAACCGCCCCATCCGAGGGACAAGAACGAACGAGACGACTACGATGCACGCCGAAAGCAGGATACCACTGAGCACAAACGCCAGCGGCTTACCCATACTTGGCAAAAGCACCGCCTCCCGGAACCCGCCGTTCAACACAGCGAGGAGCAGGATAAGTAGCCAGATCGCGGCCGCTTTGCATAGAAGCATCGCGTTTGGTTGATGGCCCCTATAGATGCCGACAGATGTCAACGTCGGATGCGGCGCTGCTCGGTCCCTCGAACGTGGAGTTAGACAGCACGCCTGCCCCAGGCGGAGAACACGGTGTGACCGACGAAGGTAAAATCAGGATCAGTGAGAGCCTTTTCGAGGTCCTCACGCTCCTGCTCGGAGCAAATCCCAGCCTTCGCGAGAACTGGCAATGAAAGCTGATGCTCTCGGGCCTCCGCTTCGCCCCCACGCCACAACCACGCCGTTCCTTCATTTCCTATTTCCGACAAGCCAGCCTGCTCGAGCAGAGCCCGGTTGCGGCGACCAAAGTAGGGATCGAAAAGTTTTGAGCCGGCGGCGCGCCCAAACACATCCCGAACCATCCGAGTAAAACCTTCGCTCATGGGATGGTCCGGGTCAGCTGCTTGGTAGGAACTGAAGTCGGGCTCCTCGATCATGATCCAACCGCCCACTTTTAGGGAGGCAATCATTCGATCAACGGCAAGCTCAGGCTCGGAAAGATGTAGTAGCAGAAAGCGGCAGTGAGCGAGGTCGTACGTGGAGCTCTCCAAAGAGTCCCGAAGAATATCGCGCTGGCGTACCTCAACATTGGGCTGATCGATCTCACGAAGAAACCGGATATCGATGTCAATGGCTACTACGCGGCCATCGGGGCCGACTCGATCAGCCAACCAACGGGTGACTGAACCACCGCCGCCCCCCACCTCGAGGCAAGTCCAACCTGGGGCGACGCCGAGCGCCTGAAGATGTCTTGTGGACCTTGGATCGACCCCGCGCTCCAGAAAGGCGAGGCGTTCCCTTTCGGTCGTATCAGCGGTATGGGCCGCGAAGTACTCGTCTCCGGCCATGAGATGTGCTCCCCATGCAAACCGTGACCAAGATTACTACCAGTGAGATCACTCTGGCAAAACAGGTGCTCGCGATGGGCGGCGTAGACGGTGCAGGGAAATGGTGTTTCGCCAACACCGTCGGATGTTCTCATCACGCGTCCCGTTTGCTACGCCGCATGCTCCCCGCCACGAGTTTGAACTCGAAGAGACGGCATTCCAAGGCGCCGTTGTAGAGCGGGGTGCGCTTCGAGGCGGCGAGCCCGATCAGCTTCGCCAGCCGCAGATCGGCGGTCAGGATGTAAGCCGTCCACCCGCTGTAGCGCTGCTTCAAGACATCACCGAGCTTCGGGTAGAAGGCAGCCAGCTCGTCCCTGTCCGCGAGCCGCTCCCCGTACGGAGGATTCATGACAATGATGCCGCCTGCCGCGGGAGGACCGCCGTCGAGAATGTCCTTCTGCTTGAGGTGAACGGCGCCCTCAAGGCCGGCCGCCGCCAGGTTGTCGCGCGCCAGTTTGAGGGCACTCCCCGACTTGTCGCTGCCGTGGATGAGCAACGGGTGCGAGTTGCGGCGGCGCGTTCGGGCACGTTCGAGCAGAATCGCCCACGCCTTGGAATCGAAGTTCGTAAGCTTCTCGAAGCCGAACCCGCGACCGAGTCCCGGCGCGGCATCGAGCGCCATCATCGCCGCCTCGACGAGGAACGTTCCGCTGCCGCACATCGGATCGAGCAGCGGTGTCGACGCAGTCCAGCCCGTAAGTTTCAGTATCCCCGCGGCCAGGTTCTCACGTAGTGGCGCAGCACCGGAAGCGTTACGCCATCCGCGCTTGAACAGCGCCTCGCCCGAAGTGTCGAGGTAGAACGTTGCCATGTCGCGGGTGAGAAAGACGTGGACGCGCACGTCCGGTGATCGCGTGTCGACATGCGGGCGCTCGCCGCGCGCCGTGCGAAATACGTCGCATACCGCGTCCTTTACCCGCAGCGTAACGAAGTCGAGGCTCTTTACGGGCGACCTGATCGCCGCGACGTTCACGCGAATCGTGTGTTTGGGGGAGAACCAGCGCGGCCACTCGATTGCACGCGCTGCCTCGTAGACGTCGTGCTCGCTGCGGTAGCCGGATTCACCCACTCGCCACAGCACGCGACTTGCAACCCGGGACTCTAAGTTGATCGCGTAGCAGGTGGCGAGTTCCCCTGCGAACCCGACGCCCCCGTCTACCGCCTGGACCGAATCTGCTCCGAGCTGTGCCAGCTCGGCCGCGAGCACCCGCTCCAGGCCGCGCGGGCACGTGGCGAAAAACTTTTCCATGAGCGTTTGTAAAGACTCCCGACCCCTGTTTGCGCCCGATCCGTCATTGCCTACGGGGATCAGTGATGTGAGGACTCACGCCGACTCCTGGGGCGTGGCTCGTTCGGCACGCAGGAGAACAACGGCCAGCACGACGACCCACAATAGAAAAACACCAATGCTGATGCGCTCCGTAACCCCGACCCACGGCGTGGGCAGGTTTGCCGCAACTCGGGGACCGTCCAAGCCTACCAAAGTGCCGAAGACGAGCAGTACCAGGATTGTCGCGATCGAATAGAAGCGGAACAGCCTCCCAAACGCCGCTGCCCCAAAACCAATCGCGAGCAGCATGAGGAGCACTGTCACTATCGACAGAACGATGTGCATGGCATCGGTCAGGGTGAACTCGGCCCCACGCAGGTGCATCGGTGCAAAGGGCCAGGCGAGGCCGATGACTCCGAAGGCAAGTATCAAGGCTCCTACGACGCGTAGGGGGCGGTTTCCACTAGCCGACACCCAGACGCCCAGTCCAAAACCTAACACAAGCAAAGTGTAGGCGGTAGCGAGCAAAAGCCATAGCGGTCTTGTCGGAGCGCCGATCGCGGACAACTCGCTAACCGTTTGAGAGGCGGAGCTGTAGTCCTGCCACTGCATCGCTACAAAAACGTTCATGGCGACGTACAACAACGAAGAGAGGATGCCGCAGACAAGAAAGATCTTTTGTGCCATCTCTTACGTCCGTTAAGTTCGGTCTACGCTTACGCCCGTCCGGATCAAGAGCCTCGCTGTCCTTTTTTCGTCCGGTTCACCGACGTGCCGTTGTCAGGGCCTCGCATGTACTTTGTCATACACCACCAGCTTTTCCGTTTCTGTTTTACAGGAATCGTAGCGTTCAAATAGACCGAACGCATACAATCTTTCGCTCATAGTCATCCCGCCGATGTTACGAATGACATCATCTCTAAACGAAGCCCAGATGTGATATGCCTTCGAATGATCTTCCGCACTGGGTATCCAGACGTTACCGAAGAATCGCTCGACCATTCTTTCTAGCGCTTCGGCATTCGTATCATCGTTTTTCCATCTTTCAATGTAGCTTGCGAGATCCTGAATGAGCGTCTCGTCGGATCATCGAGAGTCATTATTAGTCTTCAAACATTGGCAAGTGCGACAAGAGAATGTAACCGATCACCAGATCCGCGAGAATGTGCGCCACGGTTGGCGCCGTCATGTCGCCTGTGCCACCGTTCAAGCGAGCGTATCGGCCAATTCGGCGAAATCGGTCACGATGAGATCGGGCTGATGCGGTGTTTGGCCGAACGGCCGCTTGCGCCGGTCAATGAAAGCTGTGCGCATACCATATGATTTTGCACCGATACAGTCGAAGGCATGATTGGCAACAAACAATATGCCAGAGCGATCTTCGCCAATCATCTCCTCGGCCTTGGCGTAGGTCTTCCAGTGCGGCTTGAAATAGCCCGCCTCCTGCACCGAAATAACGTGATCGAACGTGAAGCCGATGTGCGGCCCGGCAGCCTTCAGCATGTCGCGATCACCGTTTGACAGGATCGCGAGCTTGTATCCCTTCGAGCGAAGTTTCTCGAGCGCCGCGACGACATCAGGAAACGGTTTCAGTTTCTCGATCTCGCTCACGAGCCAGCGAACCTCGTCCTGCGTATAGGCGATGCCGCAGCGGTCCATGACGTAGGAGACGGCACGATGGCCGATCTGTCGGTACGGCGTGTGCCCGCGATCACACAGCGCGTCGATCATCGAGTTTTCGAAGTGCGTCCGACGCCACCAGGTGACAAAACTGTTCGCCTCACCACTCCAGCCTTTCTGTTTCAGGAAAGGCGTAACGGATGCGGCGAGCCCCTTCTGCATGTCGACGATGGTCCCGTACTGGTCAAATGCCAGCGCTTTGATCTCGCGCTTCAGAATGTCGGAGGTTTCCACCAAGCGTTCCCTAGTCAGAGAATTAATCGGCACAACAAGCAGCTCACAAGATTACTACTGGTGAGATCAATCTGGCAAAACGAGTGTTGCGCTCGATGGGCTCTTTTACTTCCCTGCAACCAGGCGTCAGGAACCGCCGCTCCATGGCGTAAGCCTGGGAAGCCAACGGTCAACTTCGGCACGGTATTGCCGCCATTCACTCCCGAACTGGGATTCGAGCCAGGGCTCCTCATTAGTCACTACCCGGATGTGGAAGGCGATGGCCAAGATCAGTGCGTAAAACGCGAGAACGGGCGAAGTAAACACCGCGGACCAACCAATGACCAAGGTAATCACCCCGACGTACATTGGGTTGCGCATGTGGCGGTACAGGCCAACCACCACAAGCTTGGTGGGAGGGTCCCAGGGCGCCAACGTGCCTTTCCCTGACACATAGAAATCGCGTACGCACCACAACAGCAAAACCACGCCAAGGAACATTACGAGTGCGCCAGGCAGGAAGACTCCCGTTCTCCAGGGGTCAATTAACGCCAAGACCGGTGGCACGATGAACGCCACTATCCCAGGAAGCACCAAGAACGCCAGCAACGCACGCAAGAACATAGCGGCTCCCAACGAAAGGCTGTTCCTCCCTGACAAACTGCTATTGGTTATCGTCTTTCAGCGTTTTCACTCGGCTTGCACATCATGCCGTTGCAGCCGGATTTTTCGATTCAATAATCCAGCGATCAGCGGTCTAAGATTTCAGGGATGGTGGTTGGCAGCGCCATCCGGTGGGACCGGTTGCTGGTGCATGGATATTTCTGCAATTTGTTGCGCCTTTTCAATTGAGAGACCTTGATGAAAATCCACGCAAAGGGGGTGGTCTGATTTCTCCAATTCAATATATGGGCGTGTGCCGCCTGCTCGTGGGTATACCTGTGTCTTAAGCGCGTAGGTCTTCTCGTAGTACGGTAGATAATTGGACAGCCATCCAAAATAGCAGTCGTTGATGTCGGGGGAATCATATGTCTCGACATAACGATCAAAGTTTGCCTTGCTCAGCGAAACCCATACTCCCCACAGGAACGGTTCCGAGGCACCATGAATCGGGATCTCAAGGCAAACACGAATGAAGTAATGCATTCCATCTTCATCCTCATACCAACAAAGATCACTCCCAAGCTTTCCCGCTTCCTGAACCTCTTTCGGCTGCTCCAAATAGGGGTCCGGAGCTAGAAAGCCGACACTCGGGGAGCCCTCATGGATCTCGCCGCATAACGAACACTTGAAACTGAAAATGGCTGCCATTCTTGTACGGCTGCTCCTGCTTTAGCGGGTCAGCGGCACGCTGCTGTTAGGCATCCATTGCCTTGGCTGATTCTCGTTTCGGCACCGGTAAACCTTATCCTGATACTCGCAGTATTTGAACTGACCTGTTTCTAGGCCAAAAAGAAAATCGGCCCCGCTTTTAACCGTGATCAACAACGTCTTCTGATCCGCCCTGATATAAGCAGGGCCTTCTCTCCAGCGAATGGAGGATGTGCTGCGCGGGAAACTCGCGACTTCTTCGGGTTTGAACAAGTCACGCAGCTCGTAAGACTGAACAAGTCTTCCGCGTGAATCATAGATGGACACGACCTTGCCGTACCCGAGATTATGCCAATTGTCCACTGTCGCAGCGTGTCCGCTATCGGCCACAAAAAGCTCAATGGGCGCCACCGGATTCAGCAGGCTCGTTTCGGCAACGAGTCGGTATGAGCGATCCGGAGCGCGACGATAGAACTCGGCAGTCGCGTATCGCCCCTTCCTGGCACCGGCAAAACCGAACGTGTCCCCCACACTTTCTCCGGGAATGATCCTGACAAAGTATTCACGAGAATCGCTGAACACCTCCATTATTCGAGGTCCCGGCCACTCATCGGCACCAGCGATGGAATTCGCAAGCAGTAGGGGCAAACCCAACACATAAAACATGAAAGGCCAGCGGCTCATCCGGGGGGAATGCCTAACGATCATTGGGGCCAAACGACAGGTATCAACTACCGACGCTGCGCTCCGGCAGGAAATCTGCTCGCACATAACTAACTATAGTGCAGATTGGCCGAATATCCCGGCCAAGGTTGAGCTATCACGCAGTTCGGAGCTGCCGGGTCCCAGCCGTTCACGATGACATCCGCGATTCTTGCAGCGAGCGCGGCGCCCGTGAGCGTCGGATCGACGGCCATTCTCTGTAATATTCCGCGACGCTGGCTCGACTAATGTTTGGGGCGAATAACGCCTCATACACATTGGAGAAGCCTTCATGAAACATAGTTTGCTGCGGCTTCTACCGGTTGTGGCGATCGGCGGGGCGGTAATGAGCACTCCCGCGTTCGCAGTTAAACGCCCCGACGGGGGATACAACACGGTCTACGCCGGTCTCGGCGCCAACACGATGAAGATATTCGAGCACGATTTCGACGCTTATGCGTTTTCGAAGCAGTCGACCTACCACGAGCCCAACATACGCAAGGAATTTGCCAAGGCCGTGCCGCTCAGAACGGTTGTCGTCTACTGTTACGACCCGCGCGCGGTCGGTATTCCAGCTGCGGTTGCGAGAGAGTTCGATGAGGTCTACCCCGGTAACATCGTCACAGACGAACACGGAAACAAAGCGGCTTCGACGACCTCGCTTTTCGAAGTCGTCGTCGCAGGTGGTCGAGCGATAGACGCGCTTCGCTCTATTACGGTGGCACAACATCTATTCGGCATTAAGAACATCGTTATCGTGCACCATACCCATTGCGGTGCGACGTCGTTCACAGCCGACGGCATTATCGATGCCTATACTCGACTCTCTACGAGCGCGAAAGCATCTCCATCCGTGACTACGTGGCATCACTAAAACACGACATCTACCTGGTGAGAAAATCGGATGGAACACCACCGCACGTCAACATCTACGGATACGTTTACGACATCGACACTGAGGAACTGACGCTTGTCGTCGAGGATGCAGAGGATCCTACACGAGTTGGGGCAGAGTCGACCGGTTAAGTTATTCGTGTGAATTCAGTAGAGGCAGAAGCGTAAAGTCACTAAAGGAACTTATTACTTCTTCTTAATGGAGGTACCCATGGAAAACCGAAATTTGACCAAAACTGTGACCGATGAGAACTTCGACAGAGAGGTGCTTCAATCGGACATTCCCGTTCTCGTCGATTTCTGGGCGGAGTGGTGCGGTCCATGCAGAATCGTCAGTCCGACAATCGAGGCCTTGGCGTCCAAGTATCAAGGTAAGGTCAAGGTTGCGAAGCTCAACGTAGATGACAACAAGACGGCAAGGCGTTACGGAATACGTGCCATACCCACCGTGGCGTTGTTCTCAGGTGGGGTTATCAAGAACACCTATGTAGGAGTTCAGTCCAAGCGGCAGTACGAGGACGGTCTGAATACGCTCTTGCAATAACCCGAAGCATCCCTTTCCTGATCAGTCTGATGTTGGCGAGAGGGTTAATGGGTCCAAATACCGAGGGGTCTCGCACCGAACTAGGGCTCCTCGGGAACCCGTAATACGTTGCTCCACTCGGTGTTTTGCAACACGACGCGGTAACCATCCGGATCTTCAAACGTTCTGCCTCGCAGGTCCCAGTACGGGTTGAACGATGCAACTTGTTTGAACCCGGCGGCAAGCATATTTGCGCAGGCGCTCTGCCACTCTGACAGCACCGGAATATAGAAGACCGCTAAGTCTTCAGCGGTGGGTGCAGGGACCACCGGATGTGCTCGGCACCGCGTGAACTCGAAGTGATAGCTCGCGTCAGCCATCCCGAGCATGACACCGTCAAAACCTTCGTGATTCTCGAAGCTGCCAATAACGCAAAGACCAAGACCGCGGCAATACATGGACTGAGTTCGAGACAGGTTGCTAACCGGGCGGGCAATCCGGAGGTGAGGAGGCATTGGGTTCATCGTATCGCACCGGCCCGTGCGCGTGTCGTACGCATAATCCGAAATATTACTAGGTAATCCCACGAATTTGTCGGCGGTACATCCCTGACATAATGGTAGTCCATAGAGAACCTTCACCACCTCAGGAAAATCCGCCATGTACGAAACGGAACCGCAGAAAGAGATTTCAGCCAGGACGCAGGGGGGAAACTCGGAGGACCTTCCGGCTGAGATCGAGTGCTGGTTGATCGACGATTTTGTGGAGCTACTGCCACACGATCCACGCTCTTACCTTGGTGTAGAACCTGTATGACGCGACCGTTGGGCTGCTTCTTCTTCCTTTCAAATCGCCGGCGCGGCAAGCAGGCACTGACCCCAGAGCTTCCTACGAGGGCGCGTGTAATATTCCGCGCCGCCGGTCCGACTAATGTTTGGGGCGAATAACGCCTCATACACATTGGAGAAGCATTCATGAAACAGAGTTTGCTGCGGCTTCTACCGGTCGTGGCGATCGCGGGGGCGATAATGAGCACTCCCGCATTCGCGGTCAAAACCACCGGTGGAGAATACAATACGCTTTACGCCGGTCTCGGTGCCAAGGGCTACGACGTTGTTGCCTATTTCATAGAGGGTAAACCGGCTGTAGGGGTCGAGCGGTACGAGTATACCTACGGCGGCGTTACTTGGCGTTTCGCCACGAAGGAGCACCGGGCGCTCTTCGCTGCCAACCCGGCAAAATATGCCCCTCAGTACGGGGGTTTTTGCAGCTGGGGCGTGTCGCAAGGGAAACTTTTCGATATCGATCCGGTGGACGGTTGGACGCTG
>QKEI01000129.1 GCA_003251795.1 Candidatus Muproteobacteria bacterium | reverse complement strand
CGGCCTTGTGGTCATCGACGATGCCCGCGACGAGCTCAATCAGGTCTTAAGCAAAATCAACGCCGATCTCTCGGTGCTCGAGCTCAAAACCTACGAGGCCGACGACGGCTCGCGCCTGTACCAATTTGATACCTTGTATGGGGAGGCGCTGGCTCTGGTTGAACCGGCGCAACTCGTTAAACCAGCGCAACTCGTTGAACCAGCGCAACTCGAGGAGCACATCGTTATCGAAGAACCCACGCATACGGCGAGTCACGCCGTCTTCGATGAAAAACAGCTAAGAGTCACAGAAGAGGATGATCTAGAAGTGGCGGCAACGCTGAACAGCCTGGCTCAGGGTTACCGTTCGCAGCGCAAATACAGGGAAGCGAAAGAACTCATCAAGCGGGCACTCGCCATGCAGGAACGGTTGCTCGGGCCCGACCATGCCGATATCGCGAGCAGCCTAAACCGCCTTGCCTTGTGCTACCGGGCGCTCGGCAACCGAGCCAAAGCCAAACCGCTATTCGAGCGGGCACTGCGGCTACGTGAAAAGAGCCTGCCGCCGATGGACTCGCGAATTGCCACGAGTCTAAACAACCTTGCGTTGGCGTATTGCGCCGAGGGTGCATACCGCCTGGCCGTGCCATTGCTGGAGCGCGCGCTGGCAATCAAAGACGAGACTTTTGGGCCTCACCACCCGCGCGTAGCGACCTGCCTGCACAACCTGGCGCAACTGTATCGCATGCTGGAGAGGCGCGAGCAGGCCGAGCCCTTATATGCCCGCGCCCTGGAGATTTTCGAAAGGAATCTAGGAAAGAACCATCTTAAGGTTGCGACCGTGGTCGAGAACTACGCTCTGCTGCTGACAGAGATGCACCGTCATGAGGAAGCCGCCAAGCTAGCGGCGCGCGCGCAAACCATTCGCACGAAGCAGCGCAGACATGGTTAGCTGCGAGTGGCGATGTACGAGACGCGACGCGGAAAAATCGGCCCGCGTTAACGGACTCCGACATGCGTATCGTTACCCAGATGCGCTCCGCTGATCGTAACAATGTCAGCGGCCACAGGCGAAGTTTGCTGCTCGCTTTCGTCGCGTTGCTGACCGCAAGCGCCTGCAACCGGGGCGACAGCGCTGGAGGGGCAGCGGCAGCCGATACGGCCGCCACCGTCGACGGAGGTTCGGCAAAACTGTCCTGGATCCCACCGACGAGCAACAGCGACGGATCAAAGTTGACCACACTTGCCGGTTACAAAATTTACTACGGGACGTCGCCGCAATACTTGCAGCGCACCATCGACATCAAAGATCCGAGCGTTACCGAATATACAATCGAGAACCTACCTCCCTATACGTATTACTTTGTGATCACAGCCTACAACGCCGACGGCACCGAAAGCAGTCGCTCGAATATCGTCACCAAGATAGTGAAATAACGTCCTTTTCGAACGTTGCCGCGCACACGGCAACCGGCGCTTGTCCTCGGTATAATGGGCACAAGCGTGGCACCGCACCTAGCTGGCCCGGTGCAGACCCGCAAACGCGGACGACGCGACTGTATAGGGTACCGTCAACGGTAGTGCTGCTACCCGATCTGTACCGAAACCGTAAACATCCTATTCCGTTTACTAGCATAAGCAGCGATTCCAGCTGCGGCACCACCGCGGCGGGGGTGAAAGACTCTATGCCCGAGGACGTCATTACTGTCGAGGGGGCACGCCAGAACAATCTCAGAAATCTGACCCTGCGCCTGCCGCTGCACGAGCTTATCGTCGTCACGGGCGTTAGTGGCTCAGGTAAGTCTTCACTCGCGTTTGATACGATCTACTCCGAGGGCCAGCGCCGCTACGTGGAAACGTTTTCGCCCTACGCCCGCCAATTCCTCGATCGCATGGACCGCCCTCAGGTCGATCGCATCGAAGGCATCCCACCAGCGATCGCCATTGATCAAACCAATCCGGTGCGCACCTCACGTTCTACTGTCGGCACCATGACTGAGCTGAATGACCACTTGAAGCTGCTTTTCGCGCGTGCGGCACGGCTTCACTGTCATGGTTGCGGCAAAGCGGTGCGACGCGACACGCCGCAAACTATCTATCAACAAATGATGGCGCAGGTCGACGGCAAAGGGATGCGACCAAACGACGGTATTCTGATCACTTTTTCCGTAGCGATCCCGCAGAGCTTCTCGCGCGACGAAGTGCTGGCGCTGCTCGCCGCACAGGGTTACACGCGCATCCACCGCCAGGATGATGATAGGGTAGAGGTACTTCAGGACCGCGTGCGCCTGTCGCACGAAAATCAAGAACGCATGATCGAAGATCTGGAGGCCGCACTGAAGCATGGTCGTGGTGCGGTCGCGATCTATCACGTCGCCGAGCGTGGCGAGATCGCAGCACCTTGGCGATTCTCTGCTGATTTGCATTGTCCGGATTGCGACATCCACTATCGCGACCCCGTGCCGAGCCTGTTCTCTTTCAACTCACCGATCGGCGCCTGCGAGACCTGCCGCGGCTTCGGACGCGTGATGGGAATCGACTATGCCTTGGTCGTACCAGACGAAGGAAAATCGCTGACACAGGGTGCGATCAAGCCCTGGCAAACACAAAGCTATCGCGAGTGTCAGGACGATCTCAGACGTTTTGCCCGCAAACGTGGGGTACCGACTGACGTCCCTTGGGCAAGACTCACCGAGGCGCAGCGCCACTGGGTGCTCGAGGGCGAGGGTGAGTGGGAGGACGGTCTCTGGTATGGCGTGTCGCGCTTCTTCAAGTGGCTTGAGACCAAGAGCTACAAAATGCACATCCGCGTGCTGTTGTCGAAATATCGTGCCTATAACCCATGTCCGCAGTGTCACGGCGCGCGGCTCAAAGCCGATGCCCTTGTCTGGCGCCTGGGGACCAAGGCCGATGCAGATCGGGTCTTGCCGACGTCCGCGCCTGTCAGCGCCGGTGGGCCCGGACATGCCACGTTGCCCGGGTTGACCATCCACGACGTCACGTTGTTGCCGATCGAGCGCTGCCATGCGTTCTTCACGCACCTCCAGCTACCGGCGCCGCTCGATGAGGCTACCGAGCTGTTGTTGCGCGAGATCCGTTCGCGTTTACGCTATCTACTCGAGGTCGGACTCGGCTATCTCACGCTCGATCGCCAGTCGCGCACGTTAAGCGGCGGCGAAGTGCAGCGTATCAATCTGACGACGGCCCTCGGTACATCGCTAGTCAATACACTTTTCGTGCTTGATGAGCCGAGTATCGGTTTGCACCCACGCGACATGCAGCGGGTGATAGCGGTGTTGCAGCGGTTGCGCGACGCCGGCAATTCGCTCATCGTCGTCGAGCACGACCCGCAGATGATGTTGGCAGCGGATCGCATCTTGGATCTTGGACCCGGGCCCGGCGAGCGTGGCGGCGAGGTGGTGTTTTTCGGCAAGCCTGCGGCGCTGCTGAAAGCGCGGCGCTCACTCACCGGCAGCTATCTGCGCGGCGATAAAACGGTGACACCGCGGGCGCGCACGGGTGCCAAGCCTGCGGCGGCGGCATGGCTCAAGATCGAGGCGGCAGCGGAGCACAATCTCAAGGAGATCGACGTCGCCATTCCACTCAACCGCCTAGTGTGCATTACCGGTGTCAGCGGTTCGGGCAAATCGACGCTAGTGCAAGATGTCTGTTACAACGCCTTGCGCAAGCTCAAAGGCAAACCGGTTGAATCGCCTGGGCGCCACCGCGCCATCCGCGGGCACGAGCACATTAGCGAGGTCGTGCTGGTGGACCAATCGGCCATCGGCAAGACGACGCGTTCGAATGCAGCCAGCTACGTCGGCGCGCTCGACGCCATCCGCAAGCTGTTTGCCGCCGAACCGCTCGCACGTGAGCGCGGTTACACGACCGGCACGTTCAGCTTCAACTCGGGCAATGGCCGCTGCCCCACTTGCGGCGGCAATGGCTTTGAACACGTGGAGATGCAGTTCCTGAGTGATGTTTACCTACGCTGTCCAGACTGCAACGGTCGACGCTACCGCCCACAAGTACTGGAGGTGAAGCTGCTGCCCGCATTGCCGCTACGGCCAATTAAGGGCGGCAAACACACGGCCGCCGCACGCGCACGCTCGATCGCCGATGTACTCGATATGACTGTTTCGGAGGCGCTAGCGTTTTTCGCAGGTTATCCCGAGGTGCTGCGGGCCCTGCAGCCGCTGACCGCAGTCGGCCTCACCTATCTCAAGCTCGGCCAGCCGGTGCCAACCCTGAGCGGCGGTGAAGCACAACGTCTGAAGTTGGCTGGTCATCTGGCTAAGACAACCTCTAGCAAGACGGCGGGTGCCGGTGGCACTTTGTTCTTGTTCGACGAACCAACGACAGGACTGCATTTTGCCGACGTCGCGACGTTGCTACAAGCTTTCAGGCAACTGCAGGCGCGCGGGCATTCACTGGTGGTGATCGAACACAACCTGGATGTGATCGGTGCGGCCGATTGGATCATTGATCTCGGCCCCGAGGGCGGCGCGCAGGGTGGTGAGATCGTGTGCGTCGGCACACCGCGCGACGTGACACAAGACAAACACAGCCATACGGGCGCGGCGTTGCGCGCCTATGCCAGGGCAACGGCCGGTGCACGCAGAACGAAACGACCTGCGCGGTTACGCACCGGCAGGAGTCGGCCACAGGTCTTGGCCTCGAACCATGCCATTCGCATTCACAACGCACGTGAACACAATCTAAAGAGCATAGACATTTGCATACCGCGCGAACGCTTCACCGTTATTACCGGCATCAGTGGCAGCGGCAAGAGCACCGTCGCGTTCGATATCTTGTTCGCCGAGGGTCAGCGCCGCTATCTCGAATCGCTTAACGCCTATGCCCGGCAATTCGTGCAACCCGCATCGCGGCCCGACGTCGACGCGGTCTTTGGTATTCCGCCGACGGTGGCAATCGAGCAACGTACCAGCCGCGGTGGACGTAAGAGCACGGTGGCGACGATGACCGAGATCTACCACTTTCTGCGCCTGCTATTCGTCAAGCTCGGCGCACAGCACTGCCCGGATTGCCAGATCCCGATCGAGGCACAGACGCCAGACGCGATCTTGGCGCGTATCCTGCGTGACTATCGCAATCGCCGTGTAACTTTGCTCGCACCACTGGTGGTCGCGCGCAAGGGTTATTACACCGATCTGGCGAAATGGGCGATCGCCAAGGACTTTACCCACTTGCGGGTGGACGGCGAGCTGACGGCAACCGCTGCTTGGCCAAGACTCAGCCGTTTCAAGGAACACAACATCGAGCTACCGGTGGGTGAGGTTCAAGTATCAGCTAAGACAGAGCTTGAGCTGCGTGTTTTGCTTGGTCGTGCGCTTGATCTCGGCAAAGGCATGGTCCAAGTCCTTACGCCCACTCCTCTCGCGAGAGGGGGTGGGGGGGAGGGGGTGCTTTTTTCCACCCGCCGTGCCTGTCCCCGTTGCGGCAACAGTTTCGACGAGCTCGACCCCCGATTGTTCTCGTTCAACTCGAAACACGGTTGGTGCGAACGTTGTTACGGCACCGGCCTTAGTCTCAGTGGTTTCGATGAAGAACAAAGCGGCGAGGAAATCTGGTGGAACCAGTGGTGGGAGGGCGAGGAAAAGCCTTGCCCGGCCTGCAATGGGGAGCGACTACGGCGCGAAGCGCGCGCCGTAAGATTCGACGGTCGCACGATCGTTGAGTTAACCCGCTTATCGGTGGGGCAAGCGGAACGATTGTTTCGCCGGTTACGGCTACGCGGACGAGAGGCGCAGATCGCACACGATATAGTGGCTGAGTTACGCGCACGCTTGAGCTTCCTCAAGCAGGTGGGCTTGACATATCTATCTTTGGACCGTGCCGCTCCGACGCTTAGCGGTGGTGAGGCACAGCGCATCCGCTTGGCGGCGCAACTAGGATCGAACCTGCGTGGCGTATGCTACATCCTCGATGAGCCGACCATCGGCTTACATGCAAGAGACAATCGCATGTTGCTCGACACCTTGCAAATGTTAAAGAGCAAAGGTAATACCGTGGTTGTGGTGGAGCACGATGAAGAGACCATACGTCGCGCTGGTCACATTATCGATCTCGGCCCGGGCGCGGGCATTAACGGCGGGCACGTGGTGGCAACCGGCAACGTGCAGCAAATTCTGCACAACCCCCATTCATTAACTGGCCGTTATCTGGCGCAGCCGCTTTGCCACCCGCTAAGCGAGCGGCGTCGCGCGGTGCCAGAGAGCGATGCGAGGACGCTTGAAATCGTGGGTGCACAATTGCATAACCTCAAGAACATCCACGTGTCGTTCCCTCTGGAGCGACTCGTGTGTGTCACTGGAGTGAGTGGCAGCGGTAAGAGCACCCTGGTACGCGAGGTACTGCATGACAATCTGCTACGCCTGCTAGCGACAATGCGTACTCGCCGGTCGCGTGGCCGCTCAATCGCACTGCACGGCTGTAGCGAGCTAAAGGGGTGGCAAGCCATCCAGCGCGTGCTGGAGGTAGACCAAACGCCGATCGGCAAAACGCCGCGTTCGTGTCCTGCAACCTATGTCGGCTTTTGGGACGCCATTCGCCGTTTGTTCGCCGCTACGCCTGAGGCGAGGATCCGCGGATATGGACCGGCACGCTTTTCGTTCAACGTGCCCGGCGGCCGTTGCTCCGTGTGCGAGGGCCAAGGCCTGCAAAAAATCGAAATGAGCTTCCTGCCTGACGTCAAAGTAGCCTGCGAGGCGTGCGGGGGCTCACGCTTTACCGCGGAAACTTTATCGGTGCGTTTCAAGGACAAAAACATCGCTGATGTGCTAGCCATGAGCGTGGACGAGGCAGTGGATTTTTTCAGCGCCCAGGGTTCCATCCACCATGCGCTGCGATTGCTACAGGATGTCGGCCTTGGTTATCTCACACTCGGACAGCAGAGTCCGACCCTGAGCGGTGGTGAAGCGCAGCGTATCAAGCTCGTGAGTGAGCTCGCCAAAGTAAAACCTGCCGCACCCGAGGGCCGGCGCGCACAGCGCGCCGCGACCCTCTATGTGCTCGACGAGCCGACCATCGGATTACACATGGCTGACGTCGAGAAACTGATTATCGTTCTACATCGACTCGTTAACGCTGGAAACACCGTTGTCGTTATCGAGCACAATCTCGACGTTATCGCCGAGGCCGACTGGTTGATCGATCTCGGACCCGAGGGCGGTGACAGTGGCGGACGCATCGTCGCCCAGGGTCCACCGGAGCGAGTCGCCCGGCACAGGCGCGGCTCGCACACAGCGAGTATACTCAGGCGCTTTTTGACGGATCGCACACCGGCTTACACACTCTCAAAGCGGCAAGAGAAACTTGCCGGCGCATCCGGGGTCAAGAATTGAATATGCCCATGATCAAACGGCTTTTGCTGGTGTTGCTGGCGCTCGGTATCGCCTTCGGCGGTATTTTCGGCTGGAAGTATTATCAGTGGCTCCAATACGCGGCGCGCGCCGCCATTCCCCCGCCACCGGCAACCGTTGCCGCTGCCGAGGTGCGCAGCGAGACGTGGCAACCTTATTTGCACGCGGTCGGCAGCCTCGTCGCGGCGCAGGGCATTGACGTCACAAACGAGGTCGCCGGCCAGGTCAGAGAAATTCAATTCCAATCGGGGCAACGGGTACAGCAGGGTGAGCTGTTATTGCAACTGGACGACAGCGTCGACCAGGCCGAGCTGCAGGGGCTGATCGCCGAGCGCAATCTGGCGCAGCTGCAATACAAACGCAATGCCGAATTGTTACCGAAGAAAATGGTATCACGCGAAGCTTACGACGAGGCGCAAGCGAGATTGGAAAACGCTGAGGCGCAGGTAGCGTCGAAACAGGCGCTGATCCGGAAAAAGCGCATTCGCGCGCCATTTTCGGGGCTGCTTGGGATTCGCACGGTTGATCTTGGCCAGTATCTAGCGCCCGGGTCGCCCATCGTGCCGCTCCAGACACTCAATCCCATCTATGCCGACTACGCCCTACCAGAACATTACTTTGCCCAACTCACCGCTGGACAGAAGGTCACGGTGACCGTACGTGCATACCCGCAGCGTGATTTCGAGGGCCACATCAGTGCCATCAATCCCGGTATCGATCCTGGCACTCGTAACGTGCGCATGCGAGCCACCTTGGAGAATCCTGAGGGTTTGCTCAGACCAGGCATGTTCGCCGAGGTGCGTACGGCATTGCCCGAACGCACAGGTGTGCTCACGTTGCCGCGCACGGCAATCAGTTACAACCCTTACGGTGAATTCGTGTTTGTTATCGAAGAGAAGGACGGCAAGTTGATCGTCCAACGTCGCCAAGTACGAACCGGTGAGGCGCGCGCCGAGCGCGTCGAGATCGTCGACGGGCTTAAGCTTGGTGAGCGCGTGGTCGCTGCAGGTCAGGTGAAACTGCGTAACGGCCAACCCGTGCAGATCGATGACAGCATCAAGCTCGATAAACCAGCAGGTCAATCATGAAGTTCACCGATATCTTCATTCACCGACCGGTGCTCGCCAGCGTCGTCAGTCTGCTCATTCTGCTCATGGGTCTGCGCGCTATCTTCGAGCTCGACGTGCGCGAGTATCCGCAGTTGAAGAATACGGTTGTCACCGTCACCACTACCTATCCTGGGGCGAGCGGTGAACTGGTCAAAGGGTTCGTCACGACGCCTCTGCAACAAGCGATTGCCGAGGCAGACGGCATCGACTACATGTCCTCGAACAGCACGCAGGGCAAATCGGTGATCGAGGCGCATATGCAGCTCAACTTCGATCCCAACGCAGCCGTGGCAGAGATTCAGGCAAAGGTGGCGAGCAAGCGTAACGTGCTCCCAGCCGAGGCCGAAGACCCGGTAATCGATTCCACCACCGGCCAGGTCACCGCGTTGATGTACATGGCGTTCTATAGCGAACAGATGACGCCCTCGCAGATCACGGATTACCTATTGCGAGTGGTCCAACCCAAGCTGCAAGCCTTGCCAGGCGTGGCAAAGGCGGGGCTCATCGGCAACAAGACCTTTGCCATGCGCATCTGGTTGGATCCGCGACGTATGGCCGCGCTCGGTGTCACCGCCGACGATGTGCGCAAGGTACTGCTGGCCAACAATT
Source organism: Candidatus Muproteobacteria bacterium (assembly GCA_003251795.1). Taxonomy (GTDB): domain Bacteria; phylum Pseudomonadota; class Gammaproteobacteria; order Acidiferrobacterales; family SPGG2; genus SZUA-472. The sequence goes on along the minus strand of QKEI01000129.1, from coordinate 8,337 downwards.
ATCTGGCCGCTGTCGGCCAAGCCAAGGGTGCTTATGTCGCCGTGGACTTGAGCGCGACCACAGACGTAAGCCGTGTACAGGACTTCCGCGACTTGGTCATTCGCAGCACCGATGGCACTTTGGTAAGACTGCAGGACATCGCCGATGCCGAGCTCGGCGCCGAGGATTACGATTCGACCGCCTGGTACAAGGGGCAAACCGCAATCTTTATCGGTGTAGAGCAGACGCCAGGTGCCAACCCCCTGACGGTCGCCAAACGCGTGCACGGCATCATGCCGGAGATCCGTGCACAGCTGCCGAGCGGACTGGACGCCTTCATTCCGTATGATGCGAGCGCGTATATCGACGACTCCATAAATGAAGTTTTCCGCACGCTTGCCGAGGCGGTGCTGATCGTGCTGTTCGTAATTTTCCTCTCGCTCGGTTCACTGCGCGGCGCGTTGGTACCGGCCGTGGCGGTGCCGTTATCACTCGTAGGCGGCGTCTTTGTGATGCTCTTGTTGGGCTTCTCCATCAACCTGCTGACGTTGCTCGCCATGGTGCTCGCTATCGGTCTCGTCGTCGATGATGCGATCGTTGTCGTCGAGAACATTCACCGCCATATCGAGGACGGCTCCGGACGTCTGCAAGCAGCGATCCAGGGCGCGCGCGAGCTCGGCCTGCCGATTATCGCCATGACGACAACGCTGGTGGCGGTGTATGCGCCAATCGGTTTTATGGGTGGACTCGTCGGTACATTATTCACCGAGTTCGCCTTTGCGCTCGCCGGTGCGGTGCTGATCTCCGGCGTGGTGGCGCTAACTCTCTCGCCCATGTTATCTGGAAAGATCCTTAAAGTGTCGCGCGACCCGGGACCGTTTGAGCGCGGTGTCGAGCGTTTCTTCACACGTCTCGCCAGCGGTTACCAACGGCTGCTGCATAATTCACTAAACTATGTACCGGTGACCATGGTATTTGCCGCCGTGATGCTAACCAGCATCTACTTCATGTTTGCCACCAGTCAGAAGGAGCTCGCGCCTACCGAGGACCAAAGTATCTTGTTCTTTGCCGCAACCGCACCACAAACCGCTACCATAGAGTATGACAAGGCTTACACGCGCCAGATCGTCGATGCCTTTGAAACCATTCCCGAATACCAAGAAAGCTTTTTTCTACTAGGGCCAGGCAGTGACCCCACACAGGTTTTCGGCGGGTTCAAGATGCCGCCGCCATCAAAGCGCCAGCGCTCGCAGATGCAAGTTCAGCCTGAAATACAGCAGAAGCTCTGGAAAGTGGCAGGTCTACAAATCGCCGTATTCCCGCGCCCGAGCCTGCCGGGGGCGGGACGTGGTCTGCCCGTCGAATTCGTTATGACGAGCGAGGAGGATTACGACCGTCTCGATCAGGTCGCCGATGAATTGATCGGACGCGCCCTAGGCAGCCGCAAGTTTATCTTCCTGCAGAAATCGGTAGAGCTCACGCGACCACGCACCACTGTTACCATCAACCGCAACCTGGCGGGCGATCTGGGGATTAGCATGGAGCAGATTGGCAGCAACCTCGCGACGCTGTTAGGCGGCAACTATGTCAACCGCTTCAGCCTGGAAGGACGCAGTTACCAGGTAATACCACAGGTAGCGCAGCGCTTTCGCCTGGAACCGCGCATGTTGGACAACTACTACCTGCGCGCCGCCTCCGGCGAGCTCGTGCCGTTGTCCACCCTGGTATCGTTCCGCAATTCGGTCGAACCCAGTAAGCGCAGTCAGTTTCAGCAGCTCAATGCGCTCACGGTACAGGGCGTGCCAGCCCCCGGTGTCACACTCGGCGAGGCGCTTGGCTATCTTGAAACGCAGGCGCGAGAGATTTTTCCGCGCGGCTTCAGTTACGACTATGCCGGTGGTTCGCGCCAGTACGTGCAGCAAGGTAGCGCGCTCGTGGTCACATTCTTTTTATCCTTGCTCGTGATCTATCTGGTACTGGCGGCGCAGTTCGAGAGTTGGCGCGACCCGCTTATCATCATGATGTCGGTACCGATGTCGATTGCCGGCGCACTCATATTCCTTACGCTGGGTTTCGCGACCGTCAATATCTACACACAAGTGGGGCTTATCACGCTCATCGGTCTAATTGCGAAAAACGGCATTCTCATCGTCGAGTTCGCCAATCAATTGCAGAGACGCGAAGGCCTCGACAAGCGTGCGGCTGTGGAGAAGGCAGCCAGTATCCGCTTGCGTCCGATCCTCATGACTACAGTGTCGATGATAGGGGCTATGGTGCCATTGCTGACGGCCAGCGGCCCCGGGGCGGTAAGCCGTTTCGATATCGGCGTGGTCATTGCCAGCGGGCTTGGCATCGGTACCCTGTTTACGTTGTTCGTGGTACCCGCCGTCTATGTCATGATTGCGCGCGTTCACCACGCCGAGGGTGAGGGTGCCACGCCGCAGGCGAAGCGTCGGCCCGCCACGGCTGTGCACGCCGGGGACTAGCGTCTACGAGAACCAGTTCAACTCTACTGAGCGCGCGGAAGCGTATAGTCGAAGCGCTTAATGAACGCCTGCCAGTGTTGTTCGACGAGACCGATGTCTCGCGGATCGATCGGGTACCGGTTCTTACGGTAACCGCGCACTTGCGCCAAATAAGTCTCGAAGCGCGGCCGTGCCGATTCGAAATCCCCGAGCTCGAGGGTATGGTAGATCCTCTCTAGCTCCGGCATCGGTGCCGCTTCAAAGTCCTCAAACCGCACCTCGGCGAAACTTGCTGGCGGCAACGCAGCTGCGTCAGCCGACAACGCGTGCATCATGCGCGGATAGCTTTCGAGAATCAGCTCATCGACCGTCACGTCCTCGTGGCGCTGCAATGCCAGCTCAGGAAACAGCCGCGTGAAAAAATGACGTGCCGAGGGCAATAGCACATACGGGTTGCGGTAGATATGAATGAACTTGGCCTGCGGCCAAATCTTCTGCAGTCGCGCTACTTGACCGGTATACACCGGATTCTTTATCAACAGTTGTTTGCCGCCCTGCTCGATCGATACCTTCTCAAGAAAATACAGTAGCGCCCGCCGCCATCGTTCGATTTCCCGCGGCCGACAATCCTCAAAAAACACGCCACGCCGGAAGTGCTGGGGGAAGCGGCGCGGAAAATACAAGCCATGGTAATAGGAAAGTGGCAACATGTTTGACAGCGGTATCGAATCCTCCTGCGGCGATTCCGGCGTAACCTGCACGTTGTCGACGTAACGGTCGCTCGGCAACACGCGCTCGAGCAGGGGTCTCAACGCTCGCACGATTCCCAATACGTCCCACGGCAGCCCCGCCGCTAGCGGCGAAACATAACCGAACTGCGGCGCCTGGCTCAGCACGTTATGCAAATGGGTGGTACCGCTGCGCCAGTAGCCGACGATGAAAACGGGAGAAGGCATAGGCGCGTGACGTCGCCGAATGAACGGTACAGCAATACGTTCAGCCAACGAGAAAGGTGAACGTAATAAAACAGCGGTCAATGCCGTAAGCACGTGCGGAACGCGATTCAGCGCGAGTGGGCCATTGCTAGTCAACAGGCGTAACAGCGTACCAGGGTTGCTGCCGCATAGCGGATGAAAGAACTGGGGGGCGTGCGCCATTAACTCAGAACCTCAAACGGCGGTGCGGAATAGCCGTTGGCGCTCAACCAACACCAGCTTTCATGCGGATTGCCTGGCGCGCCAGGGTTGTACCGAAATCCCATAATGACCCGGGCACCCGGTGGGCATCGGCCACCACATCGGTAACCGCCTCGACGATCCAACGGCGGTCATCGGGGCCCAGCGTTAGCGGCGGGATGAACTTGACCACGTGCATGCCGTGACCGGCGACTTGTGACAGGATGCGATGACGCATAAACAGCGGTACGGTGATCATCTGGCAGAAGAGCCCCTTGTTAGCGGCCTCCAGCATCTTCCACGAGGCCTTCAGTGACAGGCTCTTGGGCTGAGCAAATTCCAGACCGATCATCATGCCGCGACCGCGGACTTCTTTGACCAGTTCGTACTCCTGTGCCAGCGGGCTAAGCTCGGCGATGAGCTGCTCGCCCACGTGCGCGGCGTTCTCGACCAGCCTTTCCTCGCGCATGACCTCCAGTGTTGCCAGACCCGCGGCCATAGCCAGATTGTTCTTGCTAAAAGTCGAGCCATGCACGACCGCCCGATCCATGGAGTTAAACACCTTTTCCAAGATACCCTTACGACAGGCGACCGCACCCACCGGCACGAAGCCACCGGAGAGCGCTTTCGCCATACACAGCAGATCGGGCTCGACGTTCCAATGTTCCACCGCCCAGAAGCGGCCGGTGCGACCAAGACCGGTCTGCACTTCATCGGCGACAAACAGGGTGCCGTGCCGGCGACAGAGCTCGGCCGCACCGGGCAAATAGTCATCGCCCGGTATGTGCACGCCGTGCCCCTGAATAGGCTCAACAATAAACGCGGCTACGTCGTTGCCCGCAAGCGCACGCTCAAGCGCCGCAAGATCAGCAAACGGAATCTGTTCGAAGCCCGGGAGAAACGGGGCGAAACCCTGACGAAAGTACTCCTCACCGTTCGCCGATAACGAACCCATGGTGAGGCCGTGATAACCGTTCTCGCAATAGACAATCTTCGCACGACCAGTGGCAGCTCGACTGAACTTGATGGCTGCTTCCACGGCCTCAGTGCCCGAATTGGCAAAGAACATGCGTTCAAGACCGACTGGCAGTGTCTCTAACAGGCGCTGGGCGAGCATACCGGCCAGTACTGACACATCCATCTGCACAAGATTCGGTAACCCCTCGGTCAGCACATCCTGGAGAACGCTGATCACCTTCGGATGATTACGTCCTAGGGCAAACACGCCAAAGCCGCTCAGCAGATCCAAGTAGCGCTCGCCTTGCTCGTCAAAAAGATAAGGTCCTGCGGCCCGTACGTAGCGCCGGTCGAAACCGATCGTTTTCAACACCCGCACCATTTGCGGGTTAAGGTAGCGCTCGTGCAGAGCGAAGTTTTGACTGCGGTGCTGGCGAATAAGCTCGTGAATATTCAAACTGAGACCAATCCAAATGGTAGTTGCAATTACGTTATTGTTGAGCGGTGACGTAGACCCGCGCGCGCTCAACTGCATCCTACTAACAACATCGCTGCCGACGCAACCCAGTAGCCAAGTGAGTTGCGCCGGTAATGGCATGAGCGGTATTTAGCGCTGGCGAGCAGTGCTTCGCCACGCACTGGCGATGTCCGGTATTTTGCACCGCAACGCCCCTATCCGGCTAGAGCCGTTGGTCGCTGACGCGGTGCGCGGCGCCGGAGCTACCAAGGTATGGTAAGGTCATCAGTTCCTGCGTAGAAAACGAGGTGGGTTGTGAGTGATTCGCAACGCATGCTGATTTGGATGGTATTTTTCCTGGCCGCCGTTGCTGCCGTGTGCGTTGCGCTGTTTCCTCCGTTGCGCAGCGCCTTTGTGGCGAACGAGGTTTTCAATGGAATGATCATCGGTGTGCTCGTGATCGGGATCGTTGTCAACTTTTGGCAAGTGTTGATGCTGGAACCGGCAGCGACGTGGATCAAACACAGCGAGCGTGGCGTGTCACCGGAACGCGCGCCACGGCTACTGACACCGATGGCGAAGATGTTCAGCGGCCGTGATCAGGAAGGGTTTCGTTTATCGGCGATGGCCATGCGCTCACTGCTAGACGGCATCCGACTACGCCTGGATGAATCGCGCGATATCTCGCGCTACATGATCGGACTACTGATCTTTCTCGGCCTGCTCGGGACATTCTGGGGACTGCTGGATACCATCGTCGGCGTCGGCCACGTCATCGCTGGGCTCTCCACAGGAACAGGTGACCTTAGCGCCGTATTTGAAGAGCTCAAGCGCAATTTGCAGGGACCACTCCTCGGCATGGGTACGGCCTTCAGCTCTTCGCTGTTCGGGCTCGGCGGTGCACTGATATTAGGTGTATTGGATCTACAGGCGGGGCACGCACAAAATCGTTTTTACAATTACTTGGAGGAGTGGCTTTCCGGTATGACGCATCTGCCGAGCGGCAAGCTCGCACTCGACGGCGAGCAGCCCTTGCCGACTTATATTGAGGCGTTACTCGAACAGACTGCGGATAATCTCAATCAGCTGCAGCGTACTATGGCTCGCGGTGAGGATGATCGTCGCGCCACGCAGTCCAGCCTCACTAAACTCACCGAGCAGCTCGCCGAGCTTACAGATCAGATGCGTTCGGAGCAGAAACTGTTGCTGAGCCTGGCTAAGAATCAGACCGATTTGCAGCCGATGATGGCCGAGCTCGCGCACCAGGTGGCCACCAGCCTGACGGGGTACGAGGAGATGCGCGATCATTTACGCAATGTTGACGTCGCACTGGCGCGCCTTCTCGAGGAGGTTTCGGCCGCGCGTCATCAGTTCGCGGATGAGTTCCGTAACGAGATTAGATTGCTTGCCCAAAGCATCGGCAAGAAGTCAGGCTCTAGGACATAGTTGCGATGTTTGCGGTGACACGTCGCGGACGTCACGGCGTCAATGTGTGGCCGGCCTTCGTCGATGCGCTCGCGTCAGTGTTGCTTGTTTTCATATTCATCGTGTTGATGTTCGTGGTTGCGCAATTTTTCCTCAGCGAGATCCTGGCGGGTAGAAACCGCGCGCTCGATGCGCTCAGCGAGCAGGTCGCCGCGCTGGCCAATACGCTTGCGCTCGAGCGTGAAAAGACTTCCACGTTGGGTGATACGGTCGCCGAACTCTCCAGTCGCCTCGATGCGACGCTAGCCGAACGCGACTCGTTAGCGGAGCGCCTGACGCTCACCAGGCAACGCCTCGAGGCCGCGGAAAGCCAGACGGCGCAAATGCAAGCGCGACTCGAAGATGCCGACCAAGTCATCGCCGCCGACAAACAGCGCATAGAGCTACAGCTGAAAGAGCTTGCGAGCCTGCAGCAGGACATCGCCGCCTTGCGCCAGCTGCGCAAAGAGCTGGAGACGCGGGTCGGCGATCTCAGCACCACCCTGAAACAGCGGGACCAAGATCTACTCGCCGAGCGTGATCGCAGCAAGGCACTAGAAGCCCGACTCGCCGAACAGACGGAACGCACCCGCCTTTCGCAGGTAGAGATAGAAAAACGCGATATACGCGTGCGCGAGGTGACGAGTCAGATCGCCGCGCTCGATCGCGCACTGGCGCAGGAGAAACAGCTAAGCGAACGTGCCCAGGGACGCATCGACCTGCTGACACAGCAAGTTGCCGCGTTGCGCGAGCAACTGACACGGCTTTCGGGTGCGTTAGCGCTCGCGGAGAATCAGGTAAAGGAACAAGAGGCGCAGATCGATGAACTTGGCCGCAGACTCAACCTGGCGCTGGCACGTAAGGTGGAAGAGTTGAACCGCTATCGCTCCGAGTTTTTCGGCCGATTACGAGAGGTCTTAGGCGATCGCCCTAGTATTCGTATCGTCGGTGATCGTTTTGTTTTCCAGTCGGAGCTGCTGTTCCCGACGGCGTCCGCAACGCTGGTGCCAGAAGGTAAGCGTCAACTGGCGCAGCTGGCAGAAACGCTGAAAACAGTGACACACGAAATCCCGACTGACATCGATTGGGTCCTGCGGGTGGACGGCCATACCGACCGTCGGCCGATACACACCGAGCAATTTCCGTCGAACTGGGCCCTGTCGACAGCACGCGCTCTGTCGGTGGTGCAATATCTGATCGCGCAGGGTATTGCTCCACGACATCTCGCGGCTGCCGGCTTTGGCGAGTTTCACCCGCTCGACACTGCCGACACGGCGGCCGCTTATGCCCGCAATCGCCGCATCGAAATCAAACTGACCCAGCCGTGATCGCCGCCAAAGCCAACGCCGTCGTGTGACGGCAGATCCGCGTAGAACGGCAGCACCGTGTCTCGGTGTCTGACGGCTGCCGCCGTCGGCCGGCAAGCGTAGTACAAAATGCGTCGCTTGTTTGGGATGATTGTCCCAACTTTGGGTTCGGGCGCTTTCGTTGCCGCCGCAACGCGGCCACTCTTGCCACTGCCCGGCACGCTTTCAGCCAAGATAGTGGCGCTACCTGCCATCGCCCTGTCATTTCTTGGCAACGCCATATCCGGCCACTGGTGCCGCCTGTCGCCAGGGCGATCGGCGTAATCCCCTATACCCACCGTTCGTCTCGCAGCAGGTCCCCGAGACGGATACGAGGCACGGTCGTTGCACATATAAGTTGGTAACCGCAGTGCGTGCAGTAAGACTTATGGATATCCAGCAGCAGTACCTAGGCCATCGACGCAGTAGAGGTGTGCGCGGTTTCTCGCTTATCGAGTTGCTATTCGTACTCTTCATCGTTGGCATCTTGTCCG
>QKEI01000003.1 GCA_003251795.1 Candidatus Muproteobacteria bacterium | reverse complement strand
CGAATCCGGTCGAAAGCGAGGTCGTCCAGGCTCTCGCGGCTAAGTATACCGGCGCAGTTCACGAGGATGTCGATGCGCCGGCCCTTGAGGGCGCGCGCGAGAGCGCGCACCGAATCGTCGTTGGTAACGTCGATGCCTTCGTGGATTTCGGCACCGGTCGCGCGCAACTTAGGCGAGGCCTTCCGGCACGCCGCGACGACCTCATCGCCGCGTGCCGCAAATTGTCGGCAGAGCTCGAGCCCGATACCTCGGTTCGCTCCGGTGACGAGCACTGTGGTCATTCTTCACTCCTGTTGATCGAGTGTCCGGCGAAGTTTACAGTCGTCTACCGTGTCGAGAAAGTCGCGCAGGGCCCCGGACTGGATTAGGGAGACGTTCCTGAATCGTTGACTCCCTGATCGTAGTTTTACGCCTACGATGGGATAGTCGTTCGTCCTATCGACCAACCGGACGAAACGCGCCGGCAATCAATGACGTACGTCATGCCCCGAACGTAGACCCTCTACAAGTCACCAAGACGTCGCCAGGCCGCGAACATGCAGCACTCACCTACGCACTCTTTGGATTCGGGTGTGGTGACGTTTCGTCAAAGCCTCATTGACTACCGAGAATATCGGACTCAGCCACAGACGGTCTTTTACCAACGACGAACGGTAGTCAGGTGAGATTGAGAACTCATCAACGAAGAATAGAAGCGGACCAATGGCCTTCGATTCTTGAGGCAGGCGCACTATCCTCTACTCTAGTGAGACTTCGTCGTACCCCAGACAAGGGGTAGGCAAGGAGGCCTAATGGCGATCTCTAAACTTAGAGTCTTCCTAGTCGTCCAACTTTTAGTACTTTCGGCAAGTATTCCGATCAGGACCGCTAGAGCAGCAGATCCGTTCACACCACCTCCATCGTGCATCAAACCCTCAAAACCACTTCGTTTCACCTCTGAATGGGAGGTCGACCAGTTTATGAGCAGGGTTGTATGAGCAGGGTTGACGCGTATAAGTCCTGCATTGCGCAGTTTGTCGAGGAGCACCGTGAAGCGGCCAGGAAACACCAGGAAGCTGCCAATCAGGCCATAGGGGAATGGAATGATTTTGCAAGTTCCACTGGGAATCGTGGAGTGCGTGCGGCTACGAAACCAGCTCGTGAACAACTTAGAGTGGGCGCGGGAGATCACGGGCAACGCTGAGGGTGAGGGCGTTGGTGATGTTGCATTAGTCAGGGAGAATAGCGACGCTCAGTTATCTTGTAGGGCGATGCATAGAGGTTTACCGCCAGGCGAAAGGTTATGGACACGTGACTCCGGTGGCGGAAGTGCGGACACGGCCCGACTGAATAAGAATCACCGATCGAGCGTACGCTGGGCCGTCGACATTGCAGAACCTAAAGGTACCGTTCTTCATGGTCATCCCGCTTGCCGCATAGCTCACGTATTTGCCGGTTCCCACACCCCAGGCATTGAAGGTCAGGGTAGTCCCGCCCTCTAGCTTTGGACCAACTCTTAATACCTGATCGTCACCGTCGCGTTGCCCGTTACCGTTCTCGTCGGTAATGATGATCCAGCCATCCTGCCAGGCTGAGTCTTCGGTACAGGCCATACCCGAGTCACTCTTGCAAAGCGTTACGGGCAGCCCCCGTTTGATTGCCTCGCTACGCGCGAAATAAAGGTTGGCGATGAGTGTATTAACCTGAGTGGTCACGTGCGTGCTGCGAAGCAGACGTCCGAATGCTACCGCGCCGACACCCAGCAGGCTGATGATGGTCAGGGCAACCAAGGTTTCGTGCAGAGTGAAACCCTGACTCCAACGCGCGCCGCGCGCGGCAGACGCCTTAAAGTGCGTCACCGCGTCCCACGCATCCTTTCCCCCTCGCAACTCCGCGGGAATGCACACGGCGGTTGCCTCCCAGAGTGGCTCTTCCTGCTAATGGCCGCGGTAGGGCTAGAATGAATCCGCGCCTGCTGTAAATTATGATTTCTACTTCTGGTTGTATGCCGGCTTGGTGCAGCCGGCAAAGTATTATGAAAACGGGGTAGCGCTACTGACAAGCGTTTCGTGTAAGCTTTTGAGGATCAAACGGTTGCCGGATCTCCTAGTGCCTGCGGTGGCCAAGTAACCGCTCCATCCGATCCAGGGCATCGTCCAACACCCCCATACTCGTGGCAAAAGAGAGGCGCAGGTAGCCCTCGGCACCAAAGGCCGAGCCCGGAACCAGGGCAACCCCGGCGTCCTGCAAGATGTATTCGGCCATGTCTATATCATTCTTGACCTCTGGCAAGTTCGCCATGGCCTCGCGCACATCGGCGAAGGCATAGAAAGCCCCGTGCGAGCGCAAGCAACTGACTCCGTTTATCTGGTTTAGCCGGGCGACTACGCGGTCGTGCCGCTCTTTGAAGGCGGCTACCATGGGACCGAGGCACTCCTGGCTACCGTTTAACGCCGCGGTCGCGGCGACCTGCGAGATCGAAGTCGGGTTCGAGGTGCTCTGCGATTGTATCTTGCGCATCGCCGCGATTACTGGTTTTGGTCCCGCCGCATAACCGATGCGCCAGCCCGTCATGGCATAGGCCTTTGATACGCCATTGACCACGACGGTGCGATCAAGGAGATCAGGGCAAGCATTGGCGATGTTACAAAACGGTTCACTAGTCCAGCGGATATGTTCATATATGTCGTCCGTAGCGATCACCACATCGGGATAGCGGCGCAATACCTCGCCCAAGGTAACCAGGTCATCGCGCGTGTAGATCACACCAGTAGGATTGGAAGGACTATTAATAATGAGCAACCGCGTATTCTTGTTAAGCGCCCGTTCCAGCTGTGCGGGAGTGATCTTGAAGTCTTGCTCGATCCCCGCCATGACCGTGACGGGTTTGGCATCGGCAAGCAGTGCCATGTCGGGGTACGACACCCAATAAGGCGCTGGCACAATGGCCTCATCGCCGCTTTGCAGCACAGCTTGGGTCAGATTGAAAAAGCTCTGTTTGCCGCCGACCGAAACAAGCACTTGGTCGGGCGTAAAATCCAAATTATTGTCGCGCTTGAACTTGTTGATGATGGCTTGCTTGAGCTCTACCGTGCCATCTACCGCCGTGTACTTCGTAAAACCATCGCGAATTGCCTCGATCGCTGCCTCCTTAATATGTGCGGGCGTATCGAAATCCGGTTCCCCCGCCCCCAAACCGATGACATCCTTACCGGCGCGTTTAAGCTCGGCAGCACGCTGCGTTACGGCGATGGTGGGGGAAGGCTTGATGCGCTGTACACGGCTCGACAGATGTAATGTGTTCAAGCGAGTCCTCTCGTGAATTGGCTAGCAGAATTACGCTAATATACCTTCAATCATGGATCAGAGCATGCGCCAACAATTCCAACTCAAGAGCCCGTTTGAACCGGCGGGCGACCAGCCGCATGCGATCACGGCGATGGTCGAAGCGTTGGAGAACGGAGAGGCTTATCAAACGCTGCTCGGCGTTACGGGGTCGGGCAAGACCTTTGCTATCGCCAATGTCATCCAAAAAGTGCAGCGCCCGACGTTGATACTGGCGCCGAATAAGACACTGGCAGCCCAGCTCTATTCTGAGATGCGGGATTTTTTCCCGCATAACGCCATAGAGTACTTCGTCTCCTATTACGACTACTACCAGCCTGAAGCTTACGTGCCGGCGACCGATACCTATATAGAGAAGGATGCCTCCATCAATGAGCACATAGAACAGATGCGCCTGTCGGCGACAAAGGCCTTACTCGAGCGCCACGACGCGATAATCGTGGCGACTGTGTCGGCCATCTACGGCCTTGGCGATCCCGCGGCTTATCACGGCATGATTCTGCATCTGCGCAGCGGGATGCTGACAGACCAGCGAGCAATTCTACGGCGTCTGGCGGAGCTTCAATACACCCGCAACGATCTCGAGCTTCGGCGTGGTACTTTCCGAGTGCGCGGCGATGTGATCGATATTTTCCCGGCGGAGTCCGAGCGCCTGGCCATTCGAGTCCAGTTATTTGGTGACGAGATCGAAACGCTCGCGGAATTCGATCCGCTGACCGGGGAGGTCACTAATTCGCTGGCACGAACCACCGTTTATCCGAAGACGCACTATGTCACACCGCGGGAAACAGTCGTCGATGCCATCGAGCAAATCAAATTGGAATTGCGCGAGCACCTCGCGACGTTGCGCAACGAGGGTAAGCTCGTGGAGGCGCAGCGCCTGGAAAGCCGCACGCGCTTTGACCTGGAGATGATGCAGGAGGTGGGCTATTGCGCAGGTATTGAAAATTATTCGCGCTATCTTTCCGGGCGTGCGGCCGGTGAACCGCCGCCGACTTTGATTGACTACCTACCTACGGACGCGTTGCTCGTTATCGACGAGAGCCACGTAACAATACCTCAGCTCAATGGCATGTATCGTGGCGACCGCTCACGCAAAGAGACATTAGTCGAGTACGGGTTTCGACTACCATCGGCGCTGGACAACAGGCCATTACGCTTCGACGAGTTCGAAGGCCTGATGCCGCAGACGATTTTTGTATCGGCAACGCCCGGTCCCTATGAGCTCCAGCATACTAAGGACGTTATCGACCTGGTCGTGCGGCCTACCGGCTTGATCGACCCGGAGATCGAGGTGCGGCCGGCAGCCTCACAGGTCGATGATCTGCTCTCACAGATCAATGAACGTGTGGGCTTCGGCGACCGTGTGTTGGTAACAACGCTGACCAAACGGATGGCCGAAGATCTTACCGAGTATCTCGCCGAACATGGGGTGCGTGTACGTTATCTGCATGCAGACATCGACACGGTGGAACGCGTGGAAATCATTCGCGACCTGCGTGCGGGTACTTTCGACGTGTTGGTAGGCATTAACCTTCTGCGCGAGGGCCTGGATCTGCCGGAAGTGTCGCTAGTCGTGATCCTAGATGCTGATAAGGAAGGGTTCTTGCGTTCGACGCGCTCTTTGATTCAGACGATCGGTAGGGCGGCGCGTAATCTGCGGGGCAAGGCCATACTTTACGGTGATCTCGTCACCGAATCGATGCGCCAAGCCATCGACGAGACTGAACGCCGGCGGCAGAGGCAGAAGGATTACAACGACGCGCACGGCATCCAGCCCCAGGGTATTACTAAGGCGGTGAAGGACATCATCGATGGAGTGCAACCGCGAATGCCTACACCCCGCGGCCGCGGCCCAGGTCGGCGTGTCAGGCTTGCTGCGGCCGAGGAGGCCGCAGACTATGCTGGCATGGCGCCCGATGCCTTAGGACGCATTCTGCAGAAACTGGAGAAGCAGATGTATCAGCACGCCAAGAATCTGGAGTTCGAGGAGGCGGCTTTGGTCAGGGACAAGATTCAGGCGATACGCAGTCGCCATTTGGGCGTGATCGGCGGACGTGGTGCCTAGGCCCGATCATGGGGCTCAGGGGGCGAAGGTGGGTTGCTGGGCAGACACCCTTGCCTCGGGTATTGACAAGGCATGAAAATGGGAATAAATTCCCAAAGTCACTACTTGCAATCGCACCACAAAGTGCCCGCACCATGATGGTGCAGTCAGATCACTGCGGCGACACAGGAGGGATGCCATGGTAAATATGGATGTCCGGAATGTGCACGGACCAATGCCGTCGCCGCGTCCGCTTGCTCTTGCGGGTACACGTTCCAATCACGCGAACCCCAACTGGACGTATCTCAGGAAGATATTGCGCGGGAGGAAGCTCTTTATGAAGAGTACCTTAGCGCTCGGGCGGAACAGGCCACCGAGGCCGCCAGGGTGGCCAAACAGCTTGCGGAGCTCTTCCCCTATGACCGACAGAAGGCCCTGGAATCCGCCAACTTGGAATTCGCAGCGCAGGTAGCTGAGGCCGACCTTGCCTCCCAGCGAGAGCGGGTCGCGCAAATCGCCGAGGCCCTAAGAGACACCATCGATTCCGGGGCGTGTGAAGCCGCCTAGATATTCCAGGAAATCAGTTGGTTGCGGTCAGTTCGATTATTTCGCCGACCAGTTTAATCGTCCTGGCTAGGCAAGCCAGGCTGCGACCGTCTAAACTACGATCATCAGCGTTTGACAGATCTAGAGTTTTGGGAATAGTATCCCAACGATGTCTCAGCCTGCGTTTCAACCCACCCCCAACCCCGCACAGGCCCATCGACGTATTCTCGCGGCGGCGTTACGTAGGATACTGCGCCCATTGGTGCGGGTATTACTACGCAGCGGGATTCCCTACGGCCTGTTCGCCGACATCGCCAAACAAAGCTACGTCGAAGTAGCGAACCAAGAGTTCGAGATCCCGGGACGCAAACAGACTGTTTCGCGCGTCGCCGTTATCACGGGGCTGACCCGCAAAGAAATCACTCGTATTAATGAGTTGACCGAGGCAGACGCCGCCGAAGTGGCGGACCGCTACAATCGCGCCGCCCGCGTAATCAGCGGTTGGGTGCGCGACGCACGCTTCAAGGATGAAAACGGCGAACCAGCCGTTTTGCCGATCGAGGGAGAAGGACCGACCTTCACCCAGCTAGTCAAGGAGTTCAGTGGCGATGTGCCGCCTCGGGCCATCCTCGACGAATTGATCAACGCCGGGACAGCTGAGCTGCAGGACGGCACGTGCTTACGACTCGTCACGCACGCTTATATCCCACGGGACAGTAAGGCAGACAAGCTGGGTATTCTCGGCACCGACGTGGCACAGCTCATCGCGACGATCTCCCACAACGTCTACGAGGAATCGGACACACCTCGTTTCCAACGCAAGGTGTCTTACGACAACCTGCCGGCGACGGTCTTGGACGAGCTACGGTCTATGAGCGCCAAAGAGTCTCAGGCATTGCTCGAGCGACTCGATCAGTGGCTCGCGGCCCATGACCGGGACACGAACCCGGAAATTGAGGGCGCCGGCCGCAAACGCGCTGGCATAGGCATCTATTATTTCGAAGAAGACTTCGACCCGAACGAAGACGCGTGATGCTGCGACAGCTGCGTAGACTGGCCCTGGTATGGCTGCTGGCTTGCCTCACTGCGTCTTGCGGAGGCGGCGGGGATGGCGA
>QKEI01000303.1 GCA_003251795.1 Candidatus Muproteobacteria bacterium | reverse complement strand
AACGCGCTGATGAGCATCGTGTGAACATCATCGCGCCCCGCCCCGGCAACACTGAGCGAGCCGGTGAAAGTGAGGACCATGATCAGCCCGAACAGGAGCTCAGAGATGCGATCAATCGGGTCCAGGACCCGCTTGGAGGATTTAGTGGGTTCATCCGACACAGGACGCGAAGATTACTCTCGTTAGGATTGATCGCGCAACGCGGGAAATTACCGGCCGCATCGACTGCTGTCGACTGCTGTTGCGGAAACGCGAGCTACTTGATTATAAGCGCTTTCGCCAATAGTTCATTCGGGATGTCTATGTTCAAAGCCCGCGCAGTCGTCACGTTTATCATGAGCTGAGGTTCTTTTTGCGTGTAAACCGGAATGCTTTGGAGCTTCCTGCCCTTTTGATGCTCATCGATAATCCTCGCAGCCGCCTTCCCGATCTCATAGCGGTCCGCCACGAGCCCTATCAGCGCTCCGTTGTCTATATACGTGTCGCCTGCAGCGATGGTCTTTATTTTTGCAGCTCTCAGCTCGGAGCCAATAAGCTTTGAGCTTGATACGAGAAAGGTGTCTGCAGGGAGATATACGGCATCGACAATTATGGATCTATCCTTAAGCTTCCGGATATTTTCCTGCAAACTATCGAGCGCCGGCGGTGACCGCAGATCGACTATCTCAAGGTTTCTGCTTATTGCGAGCTGCCTGAGTTGTTCCCTGACCAGGGCCGAGTTCTTCTCGCGGGGATTGAACAAAAGACCGAGTTTTGTGAATTTTATTACCTTCAGAGCAGTATCAAGCTGCAGTACAACCGAGACTGAATTACTGGCTCCGCTGATATTCCCACCGGGTGAGTCCATGCTACGCACGATGCCGGCACCGACCGGGTCGAATACCATCGCAAAAATTTGCGGTACCTGATTGTCAACGACCTGTTTCGCTGCTTTTGTGACGGTTGTGCCAAAGGTGTAGACATAGTCAAATTCCTTCAGTCTCGGCCGCAGTTCCTCCCTGAGGATGTGCCCCAATTTTGTCCTGTCTTGCTCGGCATTCAGGATCGTGTATTGGATGGAGTAGCCTAATTCCTTTAACCCCTCCTTGAATCCCTGTTCGGCTTTGGCTTCACCGCGCTGCCACAGGATCATGGCGACCTTCAGCTCTTTGTCCGCGGCCGAGGAGACGGTGCTGAGCGTAAGGGAGGCGACAACGCAAACCAAAAAGGAAAGAAGTGTAGTGCGGGTCATGGCCCTAACAGCCTTTCACAACAGTGCAGTTGGGGCAAGCATCCTTCCAGATTTACCGTAAAACGGCCGCTTTGGGTCGATAGCGGTCGGTCCGCACTGAGATGCTCGACGTCCGCTTTCACACACAAAGCAGACATTCAAGCGAACGAAATTACCGCCCTGGGGGCCTTTGCTGCCGTTCGGCCTACGGGCTGTCTCGGTCCGCAATACTTCACTTAGCGGCCCTTCGATTACAAATCACGTTGAGCGTTAGCTATTCGATCCGGCGAACGCGCCCTCGACCCCAAGCAGTCACTCGCTAGATGGAAGCGGCCACCAGCGAGACAATTGTTCTGACAGAGCGCGCTCTGGGATGCCTTCGTAATGGGAAACATCGTTAAAGAGACGCAGGCGCGGTCGCACTTCATTCATAAAGTCAAGAATGTTCAGGGCCGCTGGGCTCTGGTCGAGGCGGTCACGGTAGCCACGTAGATCGAAGCCCAGCAGGCTGCTGATCAGAAGTCGATTGGTTCCCTTATGCGAGACAATCACCACGGATTGGTGGCGGTGACGCTCAACAATGCGGCGCATGACCGGCAGTGCCCGGTTCAATACGTTGAGTCCGGATTCCCCGCCCACAGGAGCGATCGTGAAGGGGTCCTCGGACCAGATCGCGTACTCGGCTTGGAAGTTCGTTTCCACCTCGGATCGGGTCAGTCCCTCCCAGTGGCCATAATCAATCTCGCGAAAGGCGGGCTCCGCAATGGGCTGCAAACCATGGGGAGTCGCTAGAATACCCGCAGTTTCGAGCGTGCGCTGCATCGGGCTCGCGTAAATCGCGACAATCTCCTGCCCTGTCAGCCTCTTGGCGAGGCTCCCTGCTTGTCCTAGTCCTTCAGGTGAAAGCGGAACATCGGTGGAACCCGCAAATCTATCCTCGGCTGTTAGCAGGGTTGCGCCGTGACGCACGAGAAGGACTCTGGTAGGCATAAGGGTTCACCTTTCGCGATTGAAGATCGTGCTTGAGCAGGCATTCTTCCGAATCAGATCTGGCATATCAACCTGCCCGACCAATTTTGGGATGATCAGGAAGAACAGTATGCTCTTTGTCCTACCGAGCTTCACAAACTGCAATCCGGTGCCGCCTATTCTTTAGCGTCCTTAGGTGCACCCATTGGCTAATGTTCGACAACGTTGGATAGTCCGGAAGAGCAACTCGTCCACGCAGTTAGATTGCACTTATCGCCTCCAACGCCGCTATACTCAGCAGCCCTCCCAGAAGCCAGGCGATCCCCCTCGTCATCACCACAAGAGTATCGTCCGCCGGTACCCACCGAAATGTGGGGACATTCAAGCGAATGGATTTATCGGCCTGGGTACGGCAGCAAACGGCTATAAGCGGCCATTCATCGGTTGCGAGGGAGACCGGTTAAGCGATACTCACTCTGGCAGGCCGGCTCGCAATAGTTGGGAACCCACCAGGGAGGACTGGGACTCAAACGCAGCGCACGCTCGAAAAGGGGGATCGCCTCTTCCTCGCCACCTATATCGATAAGACGAAACGCTAATCCGCCGACCGCTGAAAAATCGTTCGGCGCGAGTTCCACCGCCTCTTCATCCGCTCAGTTTCGTGTAATACGTAATCACCTCGGAACGAACACCCGTAGGATCGACTTTGATAAGACCGCTCCCTTTAATTTCTGTGCCGGGAACCGCCCACCAACACCAAGCGGTCAGGACACCGTCGGCTTCTTGAGTGAGCACCTCCGATAGCTCCATAAACGGGTCTGGAACTTTCCCGCCGCACAGTGAGGCGACTGTCTGCTTTAACTCGCTGAGGTAACTCGAGAGTGAATTCTTCGAAACAACGCCGAAATTAGGGTCATCAAACGTGTAGTCCGCCGCTGTCGCTTTTAGAATTGTATTTGCGTCTCCTTTGGCCCAACCTTCCGCGTACGTACTTAAATGGTCTGCTGCGCTCATCTTCTCCTCCTCCAGTCATCTAACAGGATATGGGGCAAAATTGGGGAAAAACGGGGACACATCGAGACAGTTTCAGACAGGTCAGCAAAAAACAAAATGCCGAATATCCGCGAAAAAACCTTGCATCAAGATAGAAATTGGCGGAGCGGACGGGACTCGAACCCGCGACCCCCGGCGTGACAGGCCGGTATTCTAACCAACTGAACTACCGCTCCATTTCGTTAGGACTGAGGACTGAGGACTGAGTGAATGAAAGCGACTGAGAAATAGTTGTCTGTCGTCTCAGTCCTGAATCCTTCGTCTTGGTGGGTGCTGAGGGGTTCGAACCCCCGGCCTTCGCCTTGTAAGGGCGACGCTCTACCAACTGAGCTAAGCACCCGTAAAGCGCCGCTAGTTTACGGTATCCCCCAGGGCTTTGCCAGCAGAAACGCCGCACGCTAACGCGTGCGGCGCCTTCTTAACGGATGGGATTACGCTCAGTGCGTAGTGAGAGGTTGCGCCGCATCGGGCTTGGTGCCCGCTGCCTTTGCGCCCTCTTCGCCTTCTGCAACAGGAGCGGGTAGTCTCTCCAGTGCGACCTCGAGAACCTCGTCGATCCAACGTACCGGACGAATATCGAGTTCGTCTCGCACCTTTTTGGGTATGTCTGCCAGATCTTTCTTGTTCTCATCCGGGATCACCACCGTCTTGATGCGCCCGCGATGAGCGGCAAGGAGCTTTTCCTTGAGCCCGCCGATCGAGAGTATCTCACCGCGCAAGGTGATTTCCCCAGTCATGGCAACGTCGCTACGCACGGGTATGCGTGTTAGTGCCGAAACGATGGCAGTACACATGCCTATGCCGGCACTGGGGCCGTCTTTGGGCGTAGCACCCTCCGGCACGTGCACGTGGAAGTCGTGGTTCTGATAGAAATCCTCGGCAAGCCCGAGCTTCGCCCAGCGGCTACGCACCACGCTCATAGCAGCCTGGATCGACTCCTGCATCACGTCGCCCAACTTACCGGTGATCATCATCTTGCCCTTACCAGGAAGGATGGCGGCCTCGATCGTTAGCAGCTCGCCACCGACCTCGGTCCAAGCGAGCCCTTTGACCTGCCCGATCTCGTTTGTCTCCTCAGCCATGCCGTAACGGTAACGGCGCACACCGAGATACTTTTCCAGATTTTTTTGGGTGATCACTACCTTCTTGTCGCCCCGCTTGCCCAACACGATCTCCTTGGCGACCTTGCGGAAGACCTTGGAGATCTCGCGCTCGAGATTGCGCACGCCCGCCTCGCGTGTGTAGTAGCGCACCATGTCGCGCACCACGCTCTCGGAGATGGAGATCTCATGTTCCTTGAGGCCGTTGTTCTTTCGTTGTTTCGGCACCAGATAGCGCATGGCAATGTTGATTTTCTCGTCTTCCGTATAACCCGAAAGACGTATTACCTCCATACGATCGAGCAACGGCGGCGGAATATTAAGTGTGTTTGCCGTAGTAATAAACATTACCTCGGAAAGGTCGTAGTCCACTTCCAGGTAGTGATCATTGAAAGCGTGGTTCTGTTCGGGATCGAGCACCTCGAGTAATGCCGATGACGGATCCCCACGAAAATCCATCGACATCTTGTCGACTTCGTCGAGCATGAACAAAGGGTTGCGCACCTTCACCTTGGCCATGTTCTGGACGATCCTGCCGGGCGGCAGAGAGCCGATATATGTGCGCCGGTGTCCGCGGATCTCGGCCTCGTCGCGCACGCCGCCAAGAGACATGCGCACAAACTTGCGGCCGGTCGCACGCGCAACCGACTGGCCCAAAGACGTCTTACCAACACCAGGGGGTCCGACGAGACAGAGAATCGGCCCTTTGAGTTTTTCCACACGCTGCTGAACCGCAAGATACTCGACAATGCGTTCCTTCACCTTCTCGAGACCGTAATGGTCGGCTTCGAGAATCTTGCCAGCCTTGTTCAAATCCTTCTGCACACGGGTGCGTTTCTTCCAAGGCACATTGATAAGCCAGTCGATGTAGTTACGCACTACCGTCGCTTCAGCAGACATCGGTGACATCATCTTTAGCTTGTTGAGCTCGCTCTCGGCCTTCTGTCGCACTTCCTTGGGCATCCCTGCCTTGGCGAGTTTTTGCGCGAGCTCTTCGGCCTCATTCGGCGCATCTTCGAGCTCACCGAGCTCTTTTTGGATCGCCTTCATTTGCTCATTCAGATAATACTCGCGCTGGCTCTTTTCCATCTGCCGCTTGACGCGACCGCGGATGCGCTTTTCTACCTGCAGCAGATCGATTTCAGAATCCATCACCGTGAGAATGCGCTCGAGGCGATCACGTACGTTGGTGACCTCAAGGATCTGCTGCTTCTCTTCCAGCTTCAAACTCAGATGCGCGGCGATCGTGTCGGCCAGTCGCCCTGCGTCATCGATACCTGCCAGTGACGTAAGAATCTCCGGCGGTATCTTCATGTTCAACTTCACGTACTGGTCAAAAGTAGTCAGTACCGAGCGCGTGAGTGCTTCGACCTCACGTTCGTCGACGGCCTCGCCGGCGAGCATCATGATATCGGCAACAAAACATTCGTCGACTTCGCGGTAGCGGTCGATGCGAGCGCGGTGTTCACCTTCGACCAACACCTTCACCGTGCCGTCCGGCAGCTTAAGTAGCTGCAGTATGTTCGCCACCGTGCCAATGTTGTTAATCAGCTCTGGAGTGGGGTCGTCGTCCGAGGCGCTCTTCTGCGACACCAACATGATCTGCTTGCCGGCTTCCATGGCCCGCTCCAGCGCCTTGATTGATTTCTTGCGCCCGACAAATAACGGGATAACCATGTGCGGAAACACCACCACGTCACGCAATGGCAATACGGGCAGTACCGCACCTGTTCCGGGAATCATCTCTTTGGATTTACGCTCTTGTTCCGTCATAAGCTTGTCTTGTCTCTCGGCCTCGGACCGGTACCTGTTCCCTGAGTATAGGGGATCAAACTGATGTGGATATCATCCCGCCTCGAACACCGCGGGTATTCCTTAATATATGTCCTTAATGATAGAACATAGTCTGGGGGCAAAAAGCGCATATTTCAACACGCCGCTATTTGGCACTGCGAATAGAGGCTCGCATACGCACCTGCCGCCCATGGCCTTAGAAAAGCAAAAGCCCCGCTCGTCGGCGGGGCTGCCACGTTCAATCCCTGCGTTTGGGGGCTAGCTGGTAGAGGCACGCTTCTGTTTCTGCTCAGCGTCGTCCTCGTAAATCAGCAATGGCGGTACGTTGTCGGAAATGACATTACCCTCGACAACAACCTTCTTCACGGCTTCCTGTGAGGGCAAATCAAACATGGTATCGAGCAAGGCGCTCTCGAGAATCGAGCGCAGGCCCCGAGCGCCGGTCTTCCGCTCCATCGCCCGTCGCGCCACGGCCGAGAGTGCATCATCCCTGATCTCGAGATCGACCCCCTCCAGCCGTAACAAGCGCTGATACTGTTTGACCAGTGCATTCTTGGGCTCGGTGAGAATACGTACCAGCGCTTCCTCGTCGAGCTCATCGAGCACGGCAATGACCGGCAGACGACCTACGAACTCCGGTATCAGCCCGTATTTGATCAAGTCCTCGGGCTCCACGGTGCGCAACACATCACCTACCTTCTTGCCCTGGGACTTGCTCTTAATCTCGGCGCCGAAGCCGATTCCGCTCTTCTCCGAACGGTCCTGTATCACTTTTTCCAACCCGGAGAAGGCACCGCCGCAAATGAACAGAATGTGGCGGGTATCGACCTGTAGAAACTCCTGCTGCGGGTGCTTGCGTCCGCCCTGTGGTGGCACAGACGCGATCGTGCCTTCTATCAGCTTGAGCAGGGCTTGTTGCACACCCTCACCAGAGACGTCACGCGTGATTGAGGGATTATCGGACTTACGAGAAATCTTATCGATTTCGTCGATATAGACGATGCCGCGCTGCGCTTTCTCGACATCATAGTCGCACTTCTGCAGCAGCTTCTGGATGATGTTCTCGACATCCTCTCCGACGTAACCCGCTTCCGTCAACGTGGTGGCGTCAGCGATCGTGAACGGTACGTTGAGCACGCGTGCCAACGTTTCGGCCAACAAGGTCTTACCGGAACCGGTGGGACCAATCAGCAGGATATTGCTCTTCGAGAGCTCGACGTCACCGATCTTCGATTCGTGCTCGATGCGTTTGTAATGGTTGTAGACCGCTACCGAAAGAATCTTCTTGGCATCGGGTTGGCCAATCACGTACTCATCGAGTATCTGATTGATGTCACGGGGAACGGGGAACTTGCCCCGCGCATGCGCGGCATTGCGCTCCTCTTGTACTTCTTCACGGATAATGTCGTTGCACAGCTCAACGCATTCATCGCAGACGAAAACGGACGGTCCGGCGATAAGCTTGCGCACCTCATGCTGGCTCTTGCCGCAAAAGGAACAATACAGCAGCTTTTCGCCCTTACCGTCGCCCCGGCCTTTGTTGCCGTCATCCGCCATTCTTCAACCCCGCCTCATTGCCGTGAAACAAGCTCTCGCGTGGCTAGCCTTAACAACCCTAATGGCTCTAGATACTAGTTTATAGCACATTGTGCAAGGAATACACCTACCTACGTACGCTTTTCAATGACCTCGTCGACCAGCCCAAATTCTACTGCCTCCTGCGCATCCATGAAGTAGTCGCGGTCCGTATCCTGTTGGATTTTCTTCATACTTTGGCCGGTATGCTTGACCATTATCTTGTTGAGCCGATCGCGCACGCGCAGGATCTCCCGGGCATGGATATCGATGTCGCTCGCCTGTCCCTGAAATCCTCCGAGAGGCTGATGGATCATCATGCGTGCATGCGGCAGGCTATAACGTTTGCCTTTGGTGCCGCCTGCCAGAATCAGAGCGCCCATGCTCGCTGCCTGTCCGATGCAGACCGTGCTTACGTCGGGCTTCACGAATTGCACCGTATCATAGATCGCAAGGCCTGCATTGACGATGCCGCCAGGGGAATTTATGTAAAGGTGGATGTCCTTATCGGGATTTTCCGATTCGAGAAACAGCAGCTGTGCCACCACCAAGTTGGCAGTATGATCGTCCACCGGGCCGACCATGAACACCACGCGCTCCTTGAGCATGCGTGAGTAGATATCGTACGCGCGCTCACCCCTGCCCGTGGTTTCGATCACCATCGGGATCAGTCCAAGCCCGCGCGGAGCCATGAGGTCGGAATCAATCGGTCTATCTTGTGACATATAGTGTTTCCCTAAATTTTGAGCATCAAGCGGAGCCTCCGGCGAGGTGTACAAGCTCCTGGAACGCTATCGGCTTGTCGCTCACATCGGCCGTCTGCAGCAAATACTCAGTGGCCTGCTCCTCCACGACCGCAGCCTCGATCTCGCGCAATCGTGTTGCGTTAGCATAGCACGCACGTACGAATTCTTCAGGCGCCTCGTATTCCTGAGCCATCTCGGTAACACGCGCGCGCACGCGCTCAGG
>QKEI01000034.1 GCA_003251795.1 Candidatus Muproteobacteria bacterium | reverse complement strand
GCCTGCGTTTCCGGAGAGGGCTCTACCTGGAGCATGGCAGTCAACGCTTTGCGACAGCGATGGTAGGTTTCGATGGCCTCGGCACGACAACCAAGTTTCTGGTAACAGACCATCAAATGTCGGTAGAAACCCTCAGCGAGGGCATCCGCTTCCAGTGCCTTTTGATAGTATTCGATTGCCCTGGTGCACTGGTCAGTTTCCTCCCAGTACCGTGCGATACCGGCAAGGCTTCGCAGGAATCGATTACGTAACTGTTCACGCGTATTGAGGTACCATGCGCGATCGGGTTCCCCACCCATGAACGGACCCTGATACAGGGTTAACGAGGCGCTTGCCAGCTCGTCGAGCTGCTTGGCGTCGATGCGATCCCGTGGTTGCGCAAGCAGATGATCGATCCGTGTCAAAGTGTCCTCGAGCGCCCATATGTCGAGCCAGCAATAACGCCCATCGAGACTGAGTCTTCCTTCCTTTACCACGAGCGCCTTATCCTCGCCGAGTAACTTGCGCAATCGATGGAGGGTGGTTGTAAATGATCGATGTGCTGAGTCACTGTCGATCCGTGGCCACAACGCTTCTGTCAGGCGATCTTCGCTGACCTCGCGACCGCCAAAGGCAATAAGAGCACGCAGAAGATCCATCGGTTTGCGCTGTGCTTTGCCGGAAAAACCAATGGCTTCACCCTCGCACTGCAATTTGAACTGTCCGAATGTGCAAATGCTGAACCGCCAGGGCCAATTCCTCACGTTGACACCGGGGGTTTCCAAAATTAATCCCCGCTGTTTGATCAATTGCCTGACGTACGGCACTTCGATGTCCGCATCGAGGGCGTGGGCGCAAAGTCGCGCCATTACCTTCGGTTGCCACCAGACAAAGTGCATGAAACCGTGCTCCCGTCCTAACGCCAGCGCGTAGCGCAACGCATTAAGACCAGAGCGCTTGCGCGTGTGCGCCAGTGCAAGCTGTGCGTAGCCCAACAGGCACATGAACTCCAGTAAGTGGTTGCGTATCTTCCTGGCGATTCGATGCACCTCGCGCAAATGGCGCACGATCTTGCGTTCGTCGCCGTAGTGAAACAACACTTGCGTCAACGCCAATCGGCAAAGCACCTCAAAGTGAGGGCAGCCCACGTCGATCGCCAACTTGAGCGCGCGCTTTTGCTCCTGGAAAGCATGCAGTGTGTCGTTGCGCAACATGGCATCCCAGGCGGCATAATAATGGTAGATACACATGTCGAGACGGCTAGCTTCAGGGTAGGTCTGCGCCTCTGCTAGTAATCGCTGGGCGGTTTCCAGATCGCCAGCACCAAGCGCGCCGCCAATGCCGTTAACCAGTGTTTGATAGCTCCATAATTGCACACCGGTTTCGCGCGCAACCCTGAGACCATCCTCGACAGCCGCGATGCAATGTTCGCCATCGGCGATGAGCATG
The DNA here is from genome assembly GCA_003251795.1 of Candidatus Muproteobacteria bacterium. Lineage (GTDB taxonomy): Bacteria > Pseudomonadota > Gammaproteobacteria > Acidiferrobacterales > SPGG2 > SZUA-472. The sequence continues at coordinate 3,377 of QKEI01000034.1, read as the reverse complement.
TAATACATGGATTCGATGTTTTTCAATCCGGTCAATACTAGTGGTGACGCCGTTGGTGAGGTGGAGATGTCGCGCATCGCGTTAACAATTGCCAGTGCGTCGGAAAATCTCCCTGTCCACATGGCATGGAGCGCCACAATCAGACCCAACACGATCCGTTGGTTAGGATCGGGCAGCGTGGGCAGGATGCATGTTGCGCGCTCTAGCCATTTAGTGATCTCGGCATGGTACGGTTGTCGTAACAGCAAAGTGAGGCACATGGCGGAGGTAACCCGTGCTTCTACCTGCAGCGAAGGAAAATCGGGTCTCTGTTTCAAATACGAGTCGAGCTCCGCGATCCATCTGTCCAGGCGAGTGAGATCGTCCATCTCGTAGAGAATGGCATCCATCACACCCGCACAGGCCAACAGCAGACCTTCTATGTCCTGTTCCGGTTGCTCCTTGAACATTGAGAATGCTTGCTCGTAAAGACGCCGGCTTTCGCGCGGCGCAATCGCCAGCCGGCATGTCGCAAGCCAATAGAGTGCCCAGGGGTTACGCTGCAACACCTCCGCCGGCAGCTCTTCGAGCCATTGTGAAAGCGTTTGTGCTCGACCTTGCTCCAACATCGAGGCGGCGTGTTGGAGAATAACGTCAGCCAATTGGTTCCAATCAGGTATGTCAGTCAGCAGCTCAACGGCGTGCTCGAGTTGCCCCGTTGTTTCCAGGAGTTGCGCGGCTCGGCGTTGCAGCGTTCTGCGCTGTGCTTCTTTGAAATCGACACGCGCACGCGCCAATAGAAACTCCCGGAACAACGGATGATAACCGTACACAGGTTCGGGTTGTGCCTGCTTCAGATGAACAAAGTAGTTGTTGCGATGACCATCGGCGAGCAGCCTGGCGGCGTCGGGATTGCCGGTAAGCTCGGTTGCCATATTGGCAGTCATTTGTGGAAAAATCGCCGTCTTGAGGGCGAAGTCTCGAGTCGTGTTGTCCAATTTTTGGAACAGCTCGCCCGCAAGAAAATCGAAGACGATCTGCGGTGCAGAGTCCTTCGGAATCGCCGCAGGCAAGCGATCGCGCTCGGCTTGTTGGATCATAAGCATGAGCCCGGCCGCCCATCCCTGGGTACGCTCGTAAAGTTGCAGCACCATTGGGCGTGCCAGCTTCAGGCCTCGCAATTTCAGGAGAGCCTTGGTTTCGTTCAAGGTGAGCTGGAGCTCGTTCCAGCCGATAACTTCTAACGCGCCGCTCGCACGCAGGCGCGCCATCGAAGGGGCAGGCTCGCGCCGACTGATCAGAATAACGCAACCCTTCGGCGGCACTTCTGACAACATGTCGGGCATGATCTGGTGGAAGTTCGACTGCAATGGAACTTCGTCATAGTTATCGAGGATCAGCACGAACGGTGTTGTTAGGCGTTGAAAGAGATCGCGGGAGTAACGCCGCGCAAACGTGGAAATGTCTGTCTGGTATTCCGGCGCCAACAGGGGAAGCATTCCCTTCTTTCTACTCTCGCGTTCCTCAGTCGCCAGGCTCATGTAATAGAAGAACGTCGCCACGTCGGCGTCACCTGAATCGAGCTGGTACCAGATGTGGTTGAGCTTGCGACTGTCGAGATAGCTGCTGACCAGGGTCGTCTTGCCTGATCCTGGCGGACCAGTGATCCAAATGACGGAAGACTTGCGTCCCCGGTCGAGCAGTGCGAATAACCTGCTACGGGGCACGATGGCAGACAGACTGGGGCGCGTCGTTTTGGCAAGCGACGCCGATCGGTATTTTGCTCTAAGGGCAGGGCGCTGCACCGTTGTCCCCTACACCGGGCGGCGTAAGTCACCACCAGCGCGCCGGGCAGCTGCCTGGCGCAGCTCGACCCACCATAACATGGCCATGTTGTACTACCCCCTCTGCTAAAGCTACCGCAGTCGCTTAGCGAGATGCAACGGTGCTCGGATACAGTACCGCGTGCGCGCGGGCAAAGCGAAGGCCCTCGTTACTCGAATGGACCGGGTTTCTTTTTCTTTTTTCGTTCTATTTGATGCTCGATGGCCGGAACCGAGCGGATATAGGTCACGATCGCCTGGATGTCGGCGTTATCGAGGTACCGCAACCCGTCGTCGATCACCTCAGCCATAAGGCCGCCAGCGAAATCTCCGTCCGGTGTAGCTCCGGAGTGTAGATACTCGGCGATTTCACTTGAGCGCCAACGCCCGATCCCGGTCTTGGGGTCGGGCGTGATATTCGGTACCACACCGCCATCAGGTCCGTCGGTGGTGCCCGCATAACGCAAAGCGGCTCCGGGCGCGCCGAGAAAATTGCGCGGCGTGTGGCACTCGCCGCAATGCGCCATGGCTGTCACCAGATAAGCGCCTCGATTCCAGTCCTCCGGCTTGCTCGGATCGGCGTGATACTCACCAGGGTCGAAGTACAAGAGCTTCCAGAACCACAGCAAAGTGCGGGAGCGCAGGTACCACGCGAGCTCATGCGGTCTGTTCTTGCGTGCTACAGGTTTGACGCTGAACAGGTAGGCCTTCAGCGCCAGCAGGTCAGCACGCTTCATGCGCGTGTAGCTGGTGTAGGGAAACGCCGGATAAAAGTTTTCACCGTGGGGACCGACGCCCTCGGTTAGAGCGCGCGCAAAGTCCGCGTCGCTCCAGCGTCCGATACCGAATTTCGGATCTGGAGTGATATTGGGCGTGTAGAACGTACCGAAGGGGGTCTCCAGCGCGCGCCCACCCGCTAGAAAGGGACCCTTGTTATCGTGATCCGTGTGACAGCTGACGCAACCGGCGGCATGCAAGACATACTCGCCATGGCGTAGCTGGTCATCCGACGCAGCATGAATCGCCGCCACCCAGAGCAGCAAGCCTGCGCAGGCTAACCGCTTGCGTGCGCAGGCCCTCGCCGCGTCACCCCGCAAGAGAACGCCTCGTTACTCCTTCTTTTCCCGAAAATGCTTGTGGCACCCTTTGCAAGTTTCTGCAAGATCACCGAAGGCTTTGCGGATGGCGGTCTTATCGCCGCCCTTCACCGCCGCAAGAAACGCGCCGCCAGCTTTCTCGGCGTCATTGGCCGCCTTCTCGAACTCGCTGCGCTTACTCCAAATTTCGGCTTTTGCGCGTGTTTCGCCGAAGTCCGAACCAGCAGGAAACAGTTTCATCAAGTCGTGGGTGGAGCTGTTGAGCGCTGCTGCGTGGTAGGACAGATCGCTGTCGTAGGGGACCTTGCCTTTTATGATTTCGGCAGCGGCTGTCGCGTGGGCGCCTTGGGATTTCATAATCGCCTGGCGATACTTTATGATGTCTAGTGAGTCGGCGGCGTGTGATTGAAAGGACCACACGACCGTAACAATAAGCGGCAGGCTGGAGATCAGTCTGTTAACTATCCGATAAGTCACT
>QKEI01000170.1 GCA_003251795.1 Candidatus Muproteobacteria bacterium | reverse complement strand
GTGCCGCCGGAGACCAGTTTGTAGCCGCGCGCCTGCAATGTGGCCGCCATTTGCCTGGCGTTGTCGACCAGCTTCTTTGCGTACTCACGAAATTCAGGACGAAGCGCCTCTCCCAGGCACACGGCTTTGCCGGCGATAGCATGCAGCATGGCACTGCCTTGCAGCCCGGGGAACAGCGCGGCGTCGATCTTCTTGGCGATCGCGGCATCGTTCGCCAGGATCAGACCGCCACGGGCACCGCGCAGGCTCTTGTAGGTGGTGGTTGTGACGATGTCAGCATGAGGTAGCGGGCTCGGGTGCATGTTGCCGGCTACCAGGCCGGCAAAATGTGCCATGTCGACGAGTAGCAACGCGCCGACGCGATCCGCTATCTGGCGAAAGCGCGCGAAGTCGATGATTCTCGGATACGCCGAGCCGCCGGCAATGATGAGCTTAGGTTGATGTTCGCTGGCGAGCGCTTCGACTGTGTCATAGTCGATCAGGCCAGACTCTTCGGCCACCCCGTATTGTGCGATCGCGAACCACTTACCGGACAGATTGGGCGCCGCGCCATGGCTCAGATGGCCGCCGGCTGCCAAGGCCATGCTCAGGATCTTGTCGCCTGGTTTGAGAAAAGCGAGAAATACCACCTGGTTCGCCTGGCTACCGGAATGCGGTTGCACGTTGGCGTACGAGCAAGCGAATAGCCGTTTAGCGCGTTCGATAGCGAGCGCCTCGATGGCATCGGCGTATTCGGCGCCGCCGTGGTAGCGCCGGCCGACATAACCCTCAACGGTCTTGTTAGTGAAGATTGAGCCCTGCGCCTCGAGCACCGCGCGACTTACCAGGTTCTCGGAAGCGATGAGCTCGATCTGCTGTTGTTGGCGCGCGAGCTCGCCTTGCACTGCTTGCGCGACTTGTGGATCGCTTTCGCTTAGTGGTGCCCAGAAATGGCCCGTATTCACGGGCTTCACGCCGCGACTCCGGTAAACAGGCAATCATCCGCAAGTGCGACGACGGGTGTCAGGTCGCGGTGGTGCTGATAGTCAGGGCGTTTTTCGCGCGTCAATGCGTTGCTGACCGGATTGACGATCAACGAAAAGATGCGCCGTGGCCACGGTGACATGTTGATCGAGGAGCCATGCACCAGCGTATCGCCAAAGATAAGCGCAGTACCTGGCGGGCCCTTGGCCGATACGAACCCGCCTTCGGTTACGAGCTCGGTAACGGTCACGTTGTCCACGGTCCACAGAGGGTAGCTGGTAGTGACGGTATCCAGACTGGTCCGTACCGGGCCACGCTTGTGCGAGCCACGTATGAAGACCAACGGGCCATTGAACTCGTTCACCTCATCGAGAAACACATGCAGGTTGAGGGCACGTGGCTGGGGTACCCCGTCCTCTCCATGATGCGTGGCAAAGTCGTAGTGCCATTGCCAGATCTCGCCCGAGAACGCCTCCTTGGCATTGACTTTCACCTGCTGGATATACACGTCCTCGCCCAAAATCTGCAGCGCCGGTTCGAGCAGGCGCGGATGGCGGACCAGGCGCGCGTATACCTCGTTGCGCCGATGCAGTGCCATGGCTGTGCGCACAGCACCGCTACCCTTTTCGCGAAAGTTTTCCGGGCACGATTGTGCAAACAAGGCAGGCAGCTGAGCCCGCATGAGCTCAACCTCGGCCACGCTAAAAAGTTTCGGCAGGATCAGAAAACCGTCTTCATGAAAGCGTGCGAGCTGTGCGGCGTCGAGTCGCATGTGTCGTCCTCGTATCTTGCGCTAGCGGGATTGGTTGCACCTCGTAGGCATCGATTCTACGACGCTTCACGGCCGACGGCAGTGAAGCCTAAGAGGGCAGGACCTGGACGCGGAATCGTTACTTCGGGGTTGCATATGAGTGCATACGTATGCGTTTTTTTCTGAAATATCCTGATCATTGCGCAAAAATAACACAAAATGCATACTTTCAAGCCCCTTTCGGCGGCCCATGCACAACGATGCACGATCTCAGCACAGCCTTTGTCACGGCCTTTCAGCTGATCCTGTCGCTCGACGCTAACTTGCTCGAAATCGTCGGCCTCTCCCTGCGTATCAGCCTGACGGCGGTGCTGCTTGCCGCGCTCGTCGCTCTTCCGCTGGGCGCGGCGGTCGCGCTGTTCCGCTTTCCCGGCCGCACCGTTCTGGTTGCCGTGCTGAATTCACTCATGGGTCTGCCGCCGGTGGTGGTCGGACTGCTGGTCTACTTACTGCTTTCGCGCGCGGGTCCGCTCGGCGAGCTCGGTTTGCTGTTTACCCCGACGGCCATGGTGATCGCCCAGACCATCCTCGTTGCCCCGATCATCGCGGCGCTAACACGCCAGACTGTGGCCGATCTCAATGAGGAGTACGCGGAACAGTTGGGCTCACTCAACGTCGGCCCTGGCCGTGCGATCTGGACGCTGTTATGGGAAGGGCGCTTCAGTTTATTGACCGCCGTTCTCGCCGGTTTCGGACGCGCCAGCGCCGAGGTCGGTGCAGTCATCATCGTCGGCGGAAACATCAACCATGTCACTCGCGTGATGACGACGACGATTGCGCTGGAAACCAGTAAAGGCGATCTCGCCTTGGCGTTGGGGCTGGGAATTATCCTCCTGCTACTAGTGCTCGGTATTAACTCGACAGCGCTAGCCGTGCAAAACACCGCAAGACGGCTCTATGGTTAGTGCGACACTGCGATGGTGAATTTCTTAGCAGCGTGGAACGGCGAGACGGAGATGGTGGAAGACTTGCGTCTCACCTTGGAGGAAGTTTCGTTCGAGGTCGGTAGCAAGAAGCTGATCGATCGTCTGTCACTCATTGTGGAGGGCGGTCCTCCTACCGTCGTCATGGGACCGAACGGCGCTGGCAAGAGCCTGTTGCTACGTCTTTGTCATGGTTTGCTGCGCCCGACCTCGGGTCGCATCATCTGGAATATCGGCGCATCAAACGATGTCCGTCGCGCGCAGGCGATGGTGTTCCAGCGCCCGGTCATGCTGCGCCGGTCGGTTGCAGCGAACGTCGATTATGCCCTGCGCATGAGTGGTATGCGCGAGCGCAAGGCGCGTCGGGAGCGCGTAGCGTGGGCGCTCGAGCAGGCGGGTCTTACTGCGCTGGCGGGACGATCGGCGCGCGTGCTTTCCGGCGGCGAGCAGCAACGTCTAGCGTTGGCACGCGCCTGGGCGCTGCAGCCGCAGGTGCTGTTCTTGGACGAACCTGCGGCCAATCTCGACCCGGCGGCTACACGTGCATGCGAAGACATGATCCACACGATCGATGCCGCGGGCACCAAGATCGTCATGACCACGCATGATCTGGGCCAGGCCAAACGCCTGGCGTCGGAGGTGCTATTCCTGCACCAAGGGCGATTGGCGGAGCAAACCGCCGCTTGCTTTTTTTTCAAACAGCCGCAGTCGCAACCGGCCGCAGCGTTCTTGGAAGGTAAGTTGTATTTATAAAAGACCCTATAGGAGGAGAGTATGAAGCAACGACTTTTGTATGCGCTGGTTCCTGTGCTGCTGTTATTCGGCATCACGGTCGGTCAGGCCAGCGACCGCTTCATCATCGTGGCGTCGACCACGTCGACGCAGAACTCTGGCTTATACGAGTACATGCTGCCGATCTTCAGCAAGCAGACCGGCATCCAAGTACGCGTAGTAGCGGTCGGAACCGGGCAGGCGATCAAGAACGCACGCAACTGCGACGCCGATGTGTTGTTCGTGCATCATAAGCCGTCGGAGGAGAAATTCGTGGCCGACGGTTTTGGTGTGAAGCGTTATGATGTGATGTACAACGATTTCGTCATCATCGGCTTTAAAAATGATCCCGCGGGTATTAAAGGCATGAAAGACGCGACCGCAGCGCTGCAAAAAATCGCTGCTGCGAAATCCCCATTCGCTTCACGCGGCGATAATAGCGGTACCCACAAGAAGGAGCTCAGCCTGTGGAGGGCGGCGGGTGTAGATGCCCCGAAGGCGAGCGGCACGTGGTACCGCGAGACCGGCTCGGGCATGGGAGCCACGCTCAATACGGCGAGTGCTATGAACGCCTACACGCTCAGCGACCGTGCTACTTGGCTCAATTTTAAGAACAAGGGTGACCTCGCAATCGTCGTCGAGGGCGACAAACGCTTGTTTAATCAGTACGGCATTACTCTGGTGAACCCTGCAAAGTGTCCCAAGGTCAAGGTGGCCGATGGGCAGAAGTTCGTCGACTGGGTGCTTTCGCCGCAGGGTCAACAGGTGATTAACGACTACAAGATCGGTGGTCAGCAGGCGTTCTTTGCAACGGCGTCGATGCGCGCGCGCCGCTGAGCTCGGCAAACGGTCGTCGCGCGTTAAGGGGCGTTGAGCAAAATGCGGCCGAGGTTCCGCAGCTCATAGGCACCCAACTCGTTTGCGCGCTCGATGAACTGCTTGCTTCGTGTGAAGGCCAGTAGTCGCTGGAACGGCGACTCGAAATAGTCACGACGGGTGATGATCAGATCGTAGCGCTCTTTGTGTAGCGGCACGAAGTCGAGTTGAAACTGACGTACAACCGCGGCTATGCCGAGCCCCGCATCAGCGTGGTTGTTGCGCACGGCGAACGCAACGTCGGTTTCGTCACGCGCCGGCTGCGACGTGTAAGGAAGGCCGTCGGGGTCGAGGCCCGCTTTGCGCAGTAGATAATCCAAGAGCACGCGGCTGCCAGCGCCTTCCTGGCGACCGACGAATCGCACGCCCGGGCGGTAAACATCCGAGAGCTGCTTGATGCCGAGCGGATTGCCCCGCGCTAAGATCAACCCCTGTTCGCGCCATGCCCATTCTATGACCACGATGTCGGGCAGAGGCAGGCTGCGCGAGATC
>QKEI01000202.1 GCA_003251795.1 Candidatus Muproteobacteria bacterium | reverse complement strand
TGATACGTGCACCGGTAACTTGACTGTCGACCTGGTAACCAAGACTATGCCACCACATAAGCTCGAAAGACGCGCTAATTTCATACCGGTCCATGTTACAGACACCCAGAGCAACGCGCGGCATGGTGGTCGCGCCACACCACCTGGCTGCACAGGCCGGCTTGCGCGTGTTGCGCGAAGGCGGCAACGCGGTAGAGGCGATGGTGGCCGCGGCCGCAACGATCGCCATTGTTTATCCGCACATGAACAGTCTCGGTGGGGACAACTTCTGGCTGATCTATGACGGTGCGGGTACACCATTGGGCATGGATGCCTGCGGCGCAGCCGCGGCTGCCGCGGACATTTCGTTCTACCGCGAACGCGGGCATGCGCATATCCCCGCGCGTGGGCCGTTGGCCGCCAACACTGTGGCGGGAGCGGTATCGGGATGGCAGGCGGCATTGGACATCAGTCGGGGCTGGGGCGGCAGGCTGCCCCTGGCACGTTTGCTGGAAGACGCTGAGTACTACGCCCACACCGGCGCCCCGGTAACCCGTAGCCAGCACATGAACACGCTGGCCAAACAATCTGAGTTGCACGATATACCTGGGTTCGCCGAAACGTACTTACAAAACGGCAAACCGCCAACGGTCGGTGCCCTGTTCAAGCAACGGTTGCTGGCCGACACCCTCGGACATCTGGGTCGCAAGGGGCTCGAGGATTTCTATCGTGGTGAGCTGGCACAAGCGATTGCCACCGATCTGCAACGCGTGGGCAGTCCGTTAACTGCCAAAGATCTGGCGGCGCAGCGGGCACATGAGGTCGCGCCGCTCGCCGTGCGCTTACAAGCAGCGACGGCCTACAACATGCCGCCGCCGACTCAGGGCCTGGCCTCGCTGATCATACTGGCGCTGTTCGAGCGCATCGGTTGCGATACAGCCGATGGCTTCGACTATGTGCACCGGTTGGTCGAGGCCAGTAAATGCGCTTTCCGCGTACGCGATAAACATGTCACCGATCCGGCTTACATGGATGTTGCGCCCGAGAGTTTTCTTAGCGACTCGGAATTGGAGCAGATGACACGGAGCATCGACCTGCAACGGGCTGCGCCGTGGGGGGCTAATCCCGGCGGCGGCGACACCGTTTGGCTCGGCGCTATCGACAGCGTGGGCCGCGCCGTGAGCTTTATCCAGAGTGTTTATTGGGAATTCGGCTCGGGGGTGGTGCTGCCGCAAAGCGGGATCTTGTGGCAGAACCGCGGCACTAGCTTCAGCCTCGGTGAGGGTGAACAAAATCAGTTAAGACCCGGACGCAAGCCGTTTCACACGATTCAGCCTGCAATGGCGCTGCTCGATGATGGACGCACAATGGTATACGGTACCATGGGCGGCGAGGGCCAGCCGCAGACACAGGCGGTCGTGTACACACGCTATGTACGCTACGGGCAGAGATTGCAGGAGGCTGTAACCGGACCGCGTTGGTTATTGGGGCGCACGTGGGGCGCGCTCAAGACAAACTTACGCCTGGAAAACCGCTTCCCGGCGGATGTGGTCGCCGCGCTGATTGCGGCCGGCCATGACGTCGAGGTCGTCGGCGCATTCGATGAAGTGATGGGCCACGCCGGCGCGCTCGTGCGCCATGGGTCCGGGGTAATCGAAGGCGCCGCTGACCCGCGTAGCGACGGCTTGGTAGCGGCATTCTAGCAGGCTACTGAAGAACTCTTTTTCGACGGCTTGCTAAATCGGTGCAAGGAAGCCACCACGCTAATCCCAGCCAATCGCGTGCGGCAACCAGGTAGCGATCTGCGGAAAATTGAACAAGATCACCAGCGCGATCAGCTGCAGGACCACGAATGGCGTCACGCCGAGGTAGATATCACGCGTCGACACCTCGGGTGGCGCGACACCCTTGAGAAAAAACAGCGACCAACCGACGGGTGGGGTAAGGAACGAGGTCTGCAAATTGAGGCACACCAGCATGGAAAGCCAGACGTAATTGACGTTGCTGTGGGCAAAGACCGGCAAGAACAGCGGCAGCACGATATAAGAGATCTCAATCCATTCGAGAAAAAACCCAAGAATAAAGAGCAGCACCAGCAGGAAGATAATGTCAGCCGTCTCACCGCCGGGCACGAGCGCGAACATGTCCGCAATCAGCTGTTCGCCGTTGAGACCACGGAACGAGAGCGAAAAGGCCTGCGCGCAGACGAGAATGAAGAACACCATCGCGCTGATCTTGACCGTGCCCTGTACGGTCTCAGTCAGCACCCGCCAGCTGAAACGCCGCGTGAGTGAGGCCACCAGTATGCTACCCAGCGCACCCATCGACGCGGCCTCTGTCGGTGCTGCCACACCACCAATAATCGAACCGAGCACCGCAAAGATCAGCCCTATTGGCGGTAACACTACGACAAAGAGTTTCTTGATCAGCTCAGCACGCGGCATGCTGGCCCGTTCTGCAGCCGGTATGGCGGGCGCCATCTTCGGGTTGAGCCAACCGACCATCAGCATGTAGATGGCATAGATGGCGGCGAGCACAAGGCCGGGTATCATCGCCGCCGCAAACAGCGTGCCCAAAGACTGCCCCATAATGTCGGCAAGCAAGATAAGCACCAAGCTCGGCGGGATGATTTGTCCGAGCGTACCCGATGCACATATGGTGCCGCAGGCGAGCCCCTTGTCGTAACCTCGTCGTACGAAGACCGGCAGCGTCAGCAACCCTAGCGTGACGACGGTGGCGCCGACAATGCCGGTAGAAGCACCCATCAGCACACCCACGAGAATAATCGATAGTCCCATACCGCCACGTAGGCCGCCGGCGGCGTGACCGATAACGTCGAGCAATTCCTCGGCAAGCCGCGAGCGCTCCAACATCACCCCCATGAACACGAAAAGCGGAATTGCCATGAGCGTGTAGTTTTCCATCAAGCCGTAAATACGCAGCGGCAACAGGTTAAACAGACCGATGCCGAAACCCAGGTAGCCGAACAGTAATCCCGCGGCGGCCAGCGCAATCCCTACCGGGAAACCAATGAACAACAAGAAAAAGAAACCAAACGCCATCAAGATGGCGAGCGCCTCGCTACCCATGACGGCGCCCCAGGCCCAAATCGATACCGAGCCGCAATGCCTGCGCAAGCGCCTGCAGCGACAGTAGAAAGAAACCCAGTGGGATGAAAGATTTGAGCAGGAACCGGTACGGCAGACCGCCGGGATCGGGCGACCCTTCAAGCGACTCGTAAGCCTGCTCCACCAATCCGAGTGATAGTTTGATAATGACGATGGAGACGATAATCGTAACCACGGCGGCGCACAGGTCGATCCACTGGCGGGTGCTCTTGGAGAATTTCTCGTAGAAGATATCGACGCGTACGTGCTCACCGTGGCGCATCGCATAGGACATGCCAATCAGTGCGATCGGTGAGAGCAAGTGCCACTCGAGCTCTTGCAACGATACTGGTCCGATCCTGAACAAGTAACGCAGGATCACGTTGTTTGCGACCAGTAGCACCAAAATCAGAGCCGACCAGGACGTCCAGCGACCGAAGCGGTCGATGAACGTCTCAAGGACGTCGGCAATACGCAACGCTAAAGAACGCGCTCGTTCGCGCTCCTTCACGGCACCACCTTACTCAAAACAACCCCCGCCCATTATTGCGTATCACGCAATGGCTTGGCCTGCATGCTTTTGAAAAGGAAAAGCGGTCCCGCCGAGGCAGCGGGACCGCATGCCTGCTAACGAATGCTCAGGAAGTACGCTTCACTCAGGTTGCCCCAGACGTCGTGCTTCTTCTTGAACGCCATAAAGGAGTCATGCACTTTGCGGGTCATCGGATCCTTTTTCGCTTCCTCCTCGAGCGTCTGGTACGTTACCTTGCGCAGCGCATTGATCACATCCGGTGGAAACTGGCGTGTCTGCACACCATAGTTCTTGACCAGATCCTCGAGCGCATCTGCGTTATAGGCCTCGGCCCAGGTATAGCTGGTGACATGCGCATCTCTCGCCGCCGCTTGCACGATGGCCTGCAGGTCCTTGGGTAGCTTGTTATACGCGGCCTTGTTAACGATAAGCTCAGACGTCGTTGACGGCTCGTGCCAGTCGGAGGTGTAGTAGAACTTTGCAGCCTTGTGCAGCCCCAGACGACGGTCTTGGTACGGACCGACCCATTCGGCGGCATCGATCACGCCGCGTTCTAAAGCCGGGAAAATCTCGCCGCCGCCAAGCAGCTTTACGTTCACCCCGATCTGCCCGTAAACCTTGCCGGCAAGACCAGGAATACGCATCTTCAAGCCTTGGAAATCCTTCAGCGAGTTCATTTCCTTACGGAACCACCCGCCCATCTGCACACCGGTGCAGCCGCACGGCATCGCCACTAGGTTAAACGGCTCATAAACTTCATTCCAAAGTTCAAGCCCACCACCGTGATAATACCAGGCGGTTTGTCCTGCGTAGCTCATGCCGAAAGGCACCGTACCGAAGTACTGTGCTGCGAAGCGCTTGCCGGCCCAGTAGTAAGCAACGCCATGGTTCATCTCTACGGTGCCCGCGGAAACAGCATCGAAGCCCCCGTTCCACGGTACCAGCTCACCGGCCGCATACACTTTGATCTTGAGGCGACCATCGGACATCTCCTCGATGTTCTTGGCCATACCTTCTGCGCTACCCGGCCCTACTTGATAAAACGGTAACTGTGGGGGCCAGGTGGTGGTCATCTTCCAACTGAACGTCTGCGCGGCGCGTACTATCGCAGGTGCCGCAATGGTGCCAGCAGATACGCCAACTACTGTCGTCTTGAGGAATTTTCGACGTTTCATGATATTGCCCTCCTCCATTAAGCCTTTATTTGAGTACAGGACAACAGCGGGTTCTTAATGCAGAGCACGAATAGCAC
>QKEI01000248.1 GCA_003251795.1 Candidatus Muproteobacteria bacterium | reverse complement strand
ACGTATTGCAGGTAAAGCGTGGCAAAATCGGGCTGCCCGGTCTTCGGGCAGAGGCAGGTAAATTCCGGAATTCGAATGGCGATTATATAATCGCGCTGTGGATGCGGATTATCGAAAGTCTCAAGCTTCTTGCTGGGCCCCGTAGGCATCGACAACTCCATGTGTTACTTTTCGAATTGTAGCGTAATATGCGCCCTGTCAGCAGGAACTGACAGAAAGCTTTCATGCGCCTGAAGACCATAAAGCTTGCCGGCTTCAAATCATTCGTAGATCCCACCACTATCCCTGTCTCCAGCAATCTCATCGGTATCTGCGGCCCCAACGGCTGCGGTAAGTCCAACATTATCGATGCCGTACGCTGGGTCATGGGCGAGAGTTCCGCAAAGAATTTGCGCGGAGACTCGATGGCGGATGTCATCTTCAACGGCTCGAGTGCACGCAAACCGATAGGCCAGGCCTCGGTCGAGTTATTGTTTGACAACAGCGATGGCAGCGTTGGCGGACCCTATGCGAGCTACGCTGAGATCTCGATTCGTCGCGAAGCAGCGCGCGACGGGCGCTCCGATTATTTCCTGAATAAGACACGTTGCCGGCGCAAGGATATTACGGATCTGTTTCTCGGTACCGGACTCGGGCCACGCGCCTACTCGATCATCGAGCAGGATATGGTAACGCGCGTGATCGAGGCAAAGCCGGAGGAGTTGCGCGTATTTTTCGAAGAAGCCGCCGGCATATCGAAATACCGCGAGCGTCGTCGGGAGACCGAAAATCGCATACGTCACGCCCGCGAGAATTTGGCACGCGTCGAGGACATCAGACGCGAGCTTGAAACTCAGATTCGACGGCTGCGACGACAGTCGCGCGCAGCCGAGCGGTACAGAGAGTACAAGCGCGAAGAGCGCCTTACACGCGCACAATGGCTGGCGCTGCGCTGGCGTGCACTCGATGTCCAGGTGCAAGAAGCGGATCGCGGCATTGCCGCAGAGGAAACCAAGCTGGAAGGTGCGATCGCGGACCAGCGTTCCATCGAGGCCGCTATCGAGAAGATCCGTAGCGAGCAAACGCAGGCGTCTGACCATTTCAACAGCGTCCAGGGGGAGTTTTACGCGGTCGGAGCAGAGATTGCGAGCGTCGAGCAGGCGATCGAGCATGCTCGCGAAAGTCACCATCAACGCTTACGTGAGTTGCAACAGGTAAATCAGGCCTGGGAAGAAGCGAGCAAGCATCTGCAAGCGGATCTGCAGCAGCTGAAAGAGTTGAGCAGCGGGCTCGAGGGCAGCGCGCCGCGTCTCGAGGAAAGGCGCCGGCAACACGACCACGCGCGCGAATTGTTGCAGCAAGCGGAAAGCGCGATGAACAGCTGGCAAGCGGATTGGGATGCCTTCGCCACCGCCGCCGTCGAACCAGCGAAGGTGCGCGATATCCAGCGTGCGCGCATCGAACAGCAACAACAGCACATGCGCCAGTTGCAAGAACGAAGCTCGCGGCTGCAGCGCGAGCATAAGGATATCGCACAAGCACGCAGTGACTCGGATGCGGCGCAGTTGCAACAACAGGCAGCCAAACACGATTCCGTCTGCAGCGCTGCCGAGCAGCGTTTGCAAGGCGCCGAGCAATCCATCCGCGATGCGCGCGCCGGTGAGGCACAACTAGCAGGCCAATTGGAAACGCTACAGGCCGAGCAGCACCGATGTGAAGCACGTCTGAGCTCATTGCAGGAGCTGCAAGCTGCAGCGGAGGGTCGGCACGATGCCGCTTTTGCCGAGTGGCTGGCCGATAAGGGACTGCAAAAGGCGCCCCGTCTCGCCGGGTTGTTGGCCGTCGATGCGGGTTGGGAGCGAGCGGTGGAACGGGCGCTTGGGGTACGGCTGACGGCCGTGTGTGTCGACGGGTTGGATCGATATGTCACCGACTTGAACAATGGCGAGACGCCCGAGTTGGCATTACTTGATCGTCAAGCGGCAGCCGCTCCCAGAAAGCACGGTACATCGGCGATGTTGCTTGATAAGGCGCAAAGCGATGTGGACCTGGCGCCGCTGCTGGCTGGCATCTATGTGGCGGACGACGTGAGCGCAGCACTAGCGATGCGCAACAACTTGGCCGCTCACGAGTCTGTCATTACGCGCGAAGGCGTTTGGCTTGGCCGTAACTGGGTGAGCGTGTCGCGGGAAAAATCAGAGCGGGCAGGTATGCTGGTGCGGGAGCGCGAGATCGAGTCCCTGCAGGCGCAGCAGCCGGAGTTGCAAGAACGCCTGACGCAAGCGATGCAGGAACGCGCGCGCTTGCAGAATTTGCTTGAGCAGCTCGACGGCGAACGCCAGCAGTATCAGGAGCAATTGAGCGTGTGTATCAGCGAGCGCGCCGCCTTCCGTGAGCAACAGGCGCGCGAAGAGATGCGGCAGACGCAGCTGCAAGCTCGCGCTGAGCAAATAGAGCACGAGCTGGGTGAGTTGCAAGCGCTGCTACAGCGTGATGAGAAAGACTTGCAAGATGCGCACCGCTTGTTGCAGGCGGCGGAAGCGCAAAGTGACAGCCATGAGCGCCATAGCCAGGAACTGACACAACGGCGCACTAGCTTGCAAACACAGTTACAAACGGAGAGGGCAGCGGCGAGCGCGGCGCAAGAGCAGCTACATCAGCTTGAAGTCGAGCGTCAGGGTATGCAGACAGCCTTCGAATCCACGCGTCAGAGTGTGGTGCGTCTGGAAGCGCAGCTGAAACAGCTAGCCGTAAGACGCGAGGAATTACAGCCTGTTGCCGTCGACAAAGGCGAAGCGGACGCTGCCCTTAAACAGCGGCTTGATGATTTCCTGCAAAAACGCCTGCAAGTAGAGGCGCGCCTGAACGAGGCGCGCAAGCAACTCGGTGATCTCGATGCGGGTTTGCGTGGTCGAGAGCAAGCGCGGGCTCAGCAAGAGCAACGAGTGCAGGAAATTCGAGAATTGCATGAAGAGGCGCGCGTGCATCGCCAGGAGTTGCTCGCCCGCCGCGATGCCCTGGCGGAGCAGGTCAGTGAAGGCGAATTCACCCTCGCACAAGTGGTGGCGGAATTACCGGAGGATGCCGACGAAGAAGCGTGGCAGATGCGCATGCAGGAGCTGCAGGCCAAGCTAGAGCGTCTGGGAGAGGTGAATCTGGCGGCTATGCACGAATACGAGGAACAGTCCGAACGCAAGAGTTACCTCGATCGTCAGCACGATGACCTGTCGCAGGCGTTGGCGACGCTGGAGGAGGCGATTCGCAAGATGGACCGTGAGTCGCGCGCGCGCTTCAAGGAGACCTTTGATCGCATTAACAGTGGTTTTCAGTCTTTCTTCCCGCGACTCTTCGGTGGTGGCAGCGCCTACCTGGAGCTCACCGAACACGATCTGCTAACGACCGGCGTGTCAGTGATGGCGCGCCCACCCGGAAAGCGCAATAGTACGATCCACCTATTGTCCGGCGGCGAGAAGGCTTTGACCGCGGTAGCATTGCTATTTTCGCTGTTTGAGCTAAACCCCGCACCGTTTTGCTTGCTTGATGAGGTGGATGCCCCGCTCGATGACGCCAATGTAGAACGCTATTGCGAAACCTTGACGACGCTGTCTGACAAGACGCAAATGATCTACGTGACCCACAACAAGATCAGTATGGAAACGGCCAAGATGTTGATAGGTGTGACGATGACTGAACCCGGTGTATCGCGCCTGGTGGCCGTGGACCTCGACGAAGCGCTGGAGATGGCAGCACGCTGATGGGTTTGCAGGGTGCTTTGCTGTTGATCGGCGCGGTCATTGTCGTGGCCGTTGTGGTCAGTACGTTCGATAAGGTGCGCCTGAGTAGGCGCGAGCAAGAGCGCAAGACGCGACGCTCAGAAGGTGCCGCAGCGACTGCCGATGAGGCGGATGGCGCGGATACGGGAATCACTGGTGGGCAACGCACTCCTTACCTCGATATCAATCCCGGACCACCGCTCGATCTCGACAAGAGGTCGCTGAAATCTGACCTTGAGATCGCGCCGGCCAGCACGAACCGTGACTCGCCCATCTATCGTGAGCTCGAAAGCGTAGAGCAGATCGCCAGTAAGCCTTTGAACCTGGGCCCGGGCGCTGGCCGCAGCCGACGCTCATTGGTCAACGGCGAGGTGATCGATTTCCAGAATCTGTTTCCCCAGGCGCACGAACACGGGCCAAATCCACAAATCGATTTCATTATTTACCTGCCGGGATCGGGCCCGTTGTTGCGAGATCGGGCGCTCGGGATCTATCGACAAAACGAGTACCTGCTGGAGAGACCGAGACAGCTCTGTGGGCTGCGTTACCTGGTGGGGCGCTGGTCCTCGCTGGAGCAAGATGCCGACGACGCGCAGTACAGCGATCTGGCGCTCGCGATGCAATTGGTCGACGCGAATGGACCTACCAACGAGTCCGAGCTCAACGCGTTCGTACAGCTAGGCTTGAAGCTGGCGGATACCTTCAGCCGGCCTATGAAATTATCGCTGACGATTGAGCAGGCGTTAGCGCGTACACAGGAGCTGCAACGTGTTGCCGAGCAATACGATGTTATTGCTAGCGTCAATGTCATTGCCGAGAGTGATGGGGTCTTCAGTGGTCCAGCGATCGCACACGCGGCACGGCAACAGGGCATGGACTTTGGGGCGATGAATATTTACCACTTGAAGAGCGACAATGCGCACGGTTGCCGTCATTTATTTAGACCATCGATCGCTTCAAGACAACGGGGCTGACGCTGTTCATGACCGTTCCCTGCGTGTCTGAACCCGTGCACGTGTTCGAACAGATGATGCATACGGCGAAGGGCCTTTGTGAATCACTCGGAGGAAAGCTGACAGACCAGGACAGGCGTCCGCTGAGTGACGAGGGCGTGTCGGCGATTCAACGTCAGATCAAGCGGATCGCGAGCGACATCAGTGCGCTCGGCATAAGCCCAGGCAGCGAAACGGCACTGCGATTTTTTGGCCCATGACGGCTGTAGCGCCGGCCAAGCGCGCAGCGCAGCTGCGCGACCAAATCAACGATCATAACTACCGTTATTACGTACTCGACGCGCCGGTGATCTCCGATGCTGAGTACGATCGTCTGCTGCGCGAGTTGCAACGTCTCGAACAAGAACACCCACAGTTGGTTACGGTGGATTCCCCTACGCAGCGCGTCGGCGCCGCACCACTCGCCGCCTTTGCCAAAGTAACGCATTCAGTACCGATGACATCGATGGACAATGCCTTCGATGATGACGAGCTGCGCGATTGGGATCGCCGTGTACGACAGGGGCTCGGTGTAGAGCAGGTAAGCTACACTGCCGAGCCGAAGTTTGACGGCACTTCCATCAGTCTACGTTACGAACACGGAAGCCTGACGCGAGCCGGTACGCGCGGTGATGGTGCCACCGGCGAGGATGTTACGGCGAACGTACGCACCATTAATACTGTCCCGTTGCGTCTGCATAGCAAGGGTTGGCCACGGGTGCTTGAGGTCCGAGGCGAGGTGGTGATTCCGATCGCTGATTTCAAGCGACTGAATGCCGAGCAACTGAAACGTGGCGACAAGGTGTTCGCTAATCCGCGTAACGCTGCTGCCGGCAGCCTGCGTCAGCTGGACCCACGCGTCACCGCCGCACGGCCTCTCAGCTTTTTTCCGTGGGGACTGGGTGAGACATCGACGTCGATCGGCAGGCGTTATTCCGAAATCGCCAGGCGATTGTGGGACTGGGGTTTCCGCACTACCGATTTCTTTGATGTGGTCAAAGGGGTAGAGGGGTGCATCGCTTACCATCGGCGCATGGTCGAGCAGCGCGAGACGTTACCCTTCGAGGTAGATGGCGTGGTCTATAAGGTCGATGAGCTAACGGCGCGCGAGCGACTGGGCTTCACCGCGCGGGCACCGCGCTGGGCGATAGCCCACAAGTTTCCGGCGCATGAAGAGACCACGGTGGTCGAGGACATTATTGCTTCAGTGGGACGTACGGGGGTGATTACACCCGTGGCGCATCTGCACCCGGTTCAGGTGGGCGGCGTGACGGTAACGCATGCCACGCTCCATAACCTCGATGAGGTGGAGCGTAAGGACGTGCGTGTCGGCGATACCGTGATTGTACGCCGCGCAGGTGACGTGATCCCTGAAGTAGTCGCTGTCGTTAAGGAAAAGCGTCGCAGAGGCGCCCGTCCCTGGCATATGCCAAAGAATTGTCCGGTATGCGGTTCTTCGGTGTTGCGCGAAGAAGGGCAGGTGGCGCACCACTGCATGGGTGGACTGTACTGCGCCGCCCAATCGGAAGGCGCGCTGCTACACTTCGCTTCACGCCGTGCCATGGATATCGAAGGACTGGGCGACAAGCTTGTCGAACAGATGGTGGCACGCGGAATGGTCAACACGGTTGCCGATCTCTACGCGCTGAAGAGGGCCGATGTTGCAGCGCTCGAGCGCATGGGCGAGAAGTCAGCGCAGAATCTGCTCGCGCAGATCGAAAAGAGCAAACAGGTGTCACTGGCACGCTTGTTGAATGCATTGGGTATTCCTCAAGTGGGCGAGGCGACTGCCCGCCTGCTAGCCGAGCATTTTCGTGACCTCGATGCACTCATGCAGGCGAGCCGCGAGGAGCTCGAGACGCTGCCCAACGTTGGTCCGAACATGGCGGAAGACATCCACGCGTTCTTCCACGAGAAGCATAACCGCGAGGTGATTCGACGTTTGCGCAAGGCGGGTGTGCAGCCGCAAGCGCCAGAACGCAAGCGAAAGACCAGCGTCGTCGCAGGCAAAACCTTCGTGCTCACTGGCACGCTGACGTCGATGTCACGCGATGAGGCGAAGGCGAAATTGCAGGAGCGGGGTGCCAAGGTTGTCGGCAGCGTATCCAAGAAAACAGACTACGTTGTGGTCGGTGCCGACCCCGGTTCCAAGGC
>QKEI01000077.1 GCA_003251795.1 Candidatus Muproteobacteria bacterium | reverse complement strand
CTGCCTTCGGCATCGAACAACTCTTCCGGCTTGTAACTCTTCATCCAGTGCTCGAGTAATTTCACGTGTCCCGGCTGACTGGCCATCTCGGCGAATGGCACCTGGTGCGATCGCCAATAACCTTCCGTTTTCTTACCGTCGACCTCCTTTGGACCGGTCCAACCCTTGGGCGAGCGCAGAATGATCATCGGCCAGCGCACACGCTGGCCAACGCCGGTGCTGCGCGCCTCACGCTGAATCGTTTTGATCTCGCCGATGACGGTATCCAGCGTAGCTGCCATCAGCTGATGCATGGTTTCGGGATCTGAACCCTCGACGAAGTAGGGCTTATAACCATAACCGACGAACAAGCTCTCGAGCTCCCCGCCGGGGATGCGCGCGAGCACAGTTGGATTGGCGATCTTATAGCCGTTGAGGTGCAGGATGGGCAATACCGCACCGTCACGTGCCGGATTGAGAAACTTGTTGGAATGCCAGGCAGTGGCCAGCGGACCGGTCTCGGCCTCACCGTCGCCGACCACGCAACAAGCAATGAGATCGGGGTTATCAAACACGGCACCGTAGGCATGCGCTACCGAGTAGCCGAGCTCTCCACCTTCATGAATGGATCCCGGCGTCTCCGGTGCCACATGACTGGGAATACCGCCGGGGAAGGAAAACTGGCGGAATAGTCTCTTCATACCCTCGGCGTCTTGCCCGATATTCGGATACACCTCACTATAGGTACCTTCGAGGTACCGCCGTGCCCGGGGCCGGTGATATAAATGACATCGAGATCGTGCGCCTTGATGACCCGGTTCATATGGGCGTAGACGAAGTTAAGCCCCGGGGTCGTTCCCCAATGACCCAGCAATCGCGGCTTGATATGCTCGAGCTTGAGTGGCTCTCGCAATAACGGATTATCGAGCAGGTAAATCTGCCCGACCGATAGATAGTTCGCCGCCCGCCAGTAGGCATCTATCTTGCCGAGCTCTTCCGCGGAGAGCGGACCCTGTTGATCGACGGACTTCTTTGCCGTTGCCATTTCCATGATGTACCTTCCTGTTTGATACGCGTCGGCGACCCAAATTTTCCCGACAGCGCCACGTCATTCACCGCAGCCAGGTCGACCCCAGTAGCTATATTCTTTCGATTGCGCACCCGCCGCCTTGACAAGGATCAAAGCCGGCGTTTGTGCGCGAAATGTAACCCGTTACCTAGGGCGCTCGCTCTTTTCGAGCATCGCCAGCTCCACCCGCTCGCCGACACTCGGCACGCTGACGTTGAAGCTGAGAGTGGTGCTGGCACTCTCAGCAAAGGCTAGTGCGACCCGTTCTTCGCCATGGACGATAAAGGTCCGCTCCGGCGGCTGCTTGAAACCACCCAACCACGCGAGCAACGCCGGTTGATCGGCGTGCGCAGAGAGTCCGCCGAGCGTGTGGATCTCAGCCTTCACGCGCACCTCTTCGTCAAACAACCGCACGCGTCTGTCACCGTCTACCAACCGGCGGCCGAGCGTGCCTTGCGCTTGAAAACCCGTAAAGACAATGGAGTTTCTTGCGCTGCCAAGATTGTGCCGCAAATGGTGACGGATGCGCCCACCTTCGCACATGCCGCTGGCAGAGATGATAACCGCCCCGGATTGAATATGGTTGAGCATCTTCGATTCCGTGACGCTGGCTACAAAGCGCAACGTGGGCGTATTCCCAGGCGTGTCGCGCGATGCCGCGAGCCTCTTTGCCTCCTCATCGAACAGTGCCAGATGCTCCAAGGTAATGCGCGTGGCAGCTGTGGCCATAGGCGAATCGACGAAAAGCTGCACAGGCCGTAAGCGTTTTTGCCGTGTGAGCTGATTGAAATAATAAAGTATCTCCTGCGTCCGCCCGACCGCAAACGCGGGAATGATGACGTTACCCTGTTTCTCGTGGAGTGTGCGGTTGACGACCTCGACAAGCTCATCGAGGGTGCTCACCAGGCTCCTGTGCGCACGATTGCCATAGGTTGATTCTACGAGGAGGTAATCGGCGTCGTCGATTACTGTGGGATCGCGCAGGATCGGCCGATTCGGTTGCCCAAGATCACCCGAAAATACGAGCTTGGTACCCTGCACCCCCTCGCTCACCCACACCTCGATGATGGCCGAGCCGAGGATATGACCGGCATCACGGAAACGCGCACGGATGCGTGAGTGTGGCTGCAACACCGTATCATAGGTCACGGGGTGCAGCAGGTTGAGGCAGTGTTCCGCATCTTCTACTGTGTAAAGTGGTGCTACGCTGTTAGCAACGTGCGGGGATTTCTTGTCCGGATGGCGTTGTTCGCGCTCGTTGTCCGCCTGCTGCACGTGACCGCTGTCCGGCAGCATAACCGCAAGCAGGTCGGCCGTAGCCTCAGTGGTATAGATTGGGCCGGTGTAACCAGCAAGCGCCAATTTGGGCAGCAATCCGCTGTGATCGATGTGCGCATGCGTTAACAACACAAAGTCGATCGCTTTCGGATCGAACGCAAATGGCCGTCGATTGCGCGCGGCGGCTTCCTGTCCCTGATGCATGCCGCAGTCGACCAGAAAACGTAGCTCAGATGTTTCGATCAAATAACAGGATCCTGTTACCTCGCGTGCTGCGCCAAGAAAGGTGATGTTCATGACAAAGCGATACTGCGACCGCCGCTCATGAAAGGAGGCGGGATAGCTCGTCGCGTTCGTAACGAACGAAGGGCGCGCCATCGGTTCGTTCGACACTGGTGCCACGGACGGCGCGAGCAACCACCGCCGTCGCATAGCCGTCAGCCGTGAGCGCGCTCAGGGCTTGATCGGCCAAGCGTTGCGGAAAAGCCGCCAGTAACGTTCCCGATGCGAGTACGCCCCAAGGATCAGCACCTAGTGCCCCGCACACTGCGATTCCCGGCTCGAACCACAATATCGCTTTGGCATCGACGCGCAGCGCGATGCCTGATGCCTCGGCAAGCTCATACAGACCGGCCGAAAGACCTCCCTCGGTCGGGTCATGCATTGCCGTCGCGCCCAATGTACTCGCACGCAGTGCCGGTTCGACCACGGAGATGCCGGGATCGCGCAACGCCGTGCGCGCCGCTGCCAGCACTGCGGGCGCCACCGCGCTCAACCGCGGCTGCGCTTCTTTGGCCAATACTGCTGCCCCTTCGATGGGCGCCGGCCCCACCTGCAGGATGACGTCCCCTTCTTGTACGCCTCCCGTGCGAATGAACTGGCCGTCTTGCCGCAGCCCTAGCATCTGCCCGATCACTACTGGCTGCCTTACGACTGCCGTGATCTCGGTGTGGCCGCCGACTAGGGTCGCGCCGATGTGCTCGAGCGCAGTGTAGAGTCCTTTGAAAAGCGCCCGCACATCTTCTTCTGTCGTGCCGATGGGCAGCAGCACGGCCGCGAGAAACCAACGCGGACGGGCCCCCATGACGGCGACATCGTTGGCATTGACGACGACCGAGTGGGCGCCGACGTCGTGGCCCGTCAGGGTAATCGGATCGGTGGCGGCAATCAGTGCGCCGCTCGTCACATCGATCACTCCCGCATCCTCGCCGACAGCAGGCGGCAGACGCAGCTCGGGACCAGGCGTTGGTGCCAATGCCAGCAGCTCACGCAACAACGCCGCCGGCAGCTTTCCCGGTGGTAGCGGGCCTTGGCTCATGCCCTTAGTCTTAGCGCTGCTCGCCGTCTTGCCGTCCCTCGATGAAAGATTCGTACTGGCGACGGAATAGGCGTTCAAGCTCGTCGATAATTTCGATCGCGGCTCTCCCGCCGAGTACGTGCTGGGTCATCAGCACCGAAGTCTCATTGAACAGCATGCGCCGATCCAGCATCGGATAACTGGTGGACAGGCGCTTGATCGCCTGGATCACTGTCTCCTCTGCCGGCCGCGGAATTTCTCTGGGTTCTGGCGTCTCTTCGGGCAGCCCGTGGCGTTCCAACAGAAACTCGGCGTATTCGAGCAGGCGCTGTACCTGCTCCGACGGCAAGCGCTGCAATAGGGTGAGCAGACGCTTTTCGGGTGCTGTGGTCATGGCCTGGAGAGGATCAGCGCTGGTATCAACAAGAAAATCGATACCCTATTTCAACACGGCGACGACACGATTGGTAGCCGTGCCGAGCGGATTGATAGAGGTCTCTTAGCAGCGCACAAGCGAGAAAGGCTGCGGGTCATTCGCAGCCTTTCTCGTAACACGTGGGAACGGTGTGTCCTTCAGAATTGCTTACCGTAAGACAATGCCAGCTCATACTGGAACATGCAATTCTCGATCTGTTGACCGCTGGAATCACCAACCGGATCCGCTGGACCGGAGATGCACTTCTGCGGCGCATACATGCTGGCAAAGTTGAACTCACCGCTCTTACCGAACTTGCGACTGAAACCGAAGGTGAAGTGCTGCTCTACCACACCGGGCGCAAGGATGTTAAACAGGGAATCCTGACTGGCGTTGATGGGCTGCTGGCCATAGCTGTACCCGACACGCCAGGTCCAATTCTGGCCGCTCGACCATTGATAGCCGATCTTATACACAGTCATATCGTCCCAACCGAAACCAGCTCCATCATCTCCACCTAGGCATTTACTACTGTTCCCGCCAAAACAGGTGCTAGGGCTGGGCACCGGCACACTGTAGATACTTGATATGCTCGGATTGTGAACGGCAGGGACGTCAGAGTAGTTGATCTGCTGGATATCAAATACTAGTTTGGATTTCGCCGTCGCATCCCAGGCCAAACCTAGGCTCCATTGCGAGGGAATATCGAAATCGCCTTGCTCGGCAAACAACCCCTTATACTTGTCAAACTCTTCCATGTAGATCTTGCTTTGGTATGCCACGCCGAGCATCACGGTCTTCGCCACCTTGCCCTGCCAACCGAGAGACACACCGTAACCAATCGAGCTATCCGTTCCGTTGTTGGAGAGATTCGCCGAATCGTTGGAGATCGGCGCAAAACTGCTGATGCCCTTCGCCGAAAACTGCTGATAGGCGATGATCGGGCTCACACCGAATGAACCCTTCTCGGAGTACTTGAGTCCGTAGGTAGGCATGATGAAAAGCTGGGCCAGATTGACACCCGCGGTGCCCGCGCCGTACACACCAGCTCCACCTAATGTGTCGGATGCAGCCCAGTTGGTATTCATGCCGCCGCGGCCGAACACACTCACGCCGATCGAGCTTTTCTCATTCAACATCTTGTTCCAGCCGAACTGCGGGATAAAAAAATCTGTCGACCCGCTCTCGACCGTATCACCGGCCCCACCCGAACCAGGAAACGCTGTAAAGGGTGGCGGAGGACCAGCAGGGACCGTGCTGGCTGTGTACTCGCGCTCAGGATGGAACCACGACAGACCCACATCCCAGCGGTTTCCCTGCCACACCATGCCAGCCGGGTTGGTTCCCGCGGCAAGGCTATCCTGTGAATACGCCGTACCCGCGCCGGCCAGGGCTTTTTCCTTGATGCTGACGCCGTGAGAGAAGTAGCCGTTTGTAGCCAGTGCTGTTGCTGGTACGGTAATACCCAACCCCACTGCAAAAGCCAAAAGAAGACCACGCGTACTGCCCGCCATGACGGAACCTCCAAGTTAGGACTGAATGCGGTCGCACTACTACCGCATGGTGGTGGCCAATATTCCGTGATCTATATCAAGT
>QKEI01000137.1 GCA_003251795.1 Candidatus Muproteobacteria bacterium | reverse complement strand
AACTAGACATACCAGTGGAAAGATCGCACCTCCTTAGGGCCTCAAGTAGAAATACCTAGAGGCAGGGGTCCACTGGTGGTGTACGCTATTTATGAGCGCGGGGCTAACCCGGGCGCACCTTGTGGTCTTTGGGTGCGCCGAAGGAGTCCACCCAGCTAACGCGGCGGCGCGTGCCGGCAATGGTATGCTTGAATGCTCACGGGGAACCTGACCCAGACCCCAGCCGCGCAGACGTCGGAGAGAGTAGAGCGATGCTGATTATCAAGAAAACCTCGGATATTAAGAGCTCGGAAATTACTGACAAGGAAGTGTTTTTGCAGCGGCGCCGTTTTCTGCGTGCCGCGGCCCTCGTTACCGGCGGGGCGTTGGCTCCGGGTTTGATCCTGCCCTCCAGCGCTTCGGCCGGTGAGAAGCTCGCGGGGGTGCGCAAGAGCGCTTATCGGGTCGACGACAAGCTGACCCCCTACGAATACGTTACGAGCTACAACAATTTCTACGAGTTCGGCACCGACAAGAGCTCACCCGCAAAGCTCGCACCGAAAATGAAGACGCGCCCGTGGAAGATTGCCGTCGAGGGCGAGGTGAACAAGCCCGGGGTCTATGACATCGACGATTTCATCAAGCCCTATGTGTTAGAGGAGCGGGTCTACCGGTTGCGCTGTGTAGAGGCCTGGTCGATGGTCGTGCCCTGGGTCGGCATCCCGCTCGGTGACGTGATCAAACGTTTTGAGCCCAACTCGCGCGCCAAGTACGTCGCGTTTGAAACGCTGTACGACCCCGAGCAGATGCCGGGACAAGAGCCCGGCCTTTTTGGTGGTGGGCTCGACTGGCCTTATCAGGAAGGATTGCGCATCGACGAGGCCATGCACCCGTTGACGTTGCTCGGTGTCGGTCTTTATGGCGAGGTGTTGCCCAATCAAAACGGCGCGCCGTTGCGCCTGGTGGTTCCATGGAAATACGGTTTCAAGAGTATCAAATCCATCGTCAAAATGCGTTTTGTCGAGCAACAGCCGGTCACAACCTGGAATAACGCTGCATCCAGCGAATACGGGTTCTATTCCAACGTCAATCCGGAAGTCGACCATCCGCGCTGGAGCCAAAAGGCCGAACGTCGGATCGGTGAGGATTCCTGGTTCGCACCCAAGCGTCCGACTTTGATGTTCAACGGTTACGCTGAACAGGTAGCGTCACTCTACGCTGGCATGGATCTCAAGAAGTACTACTGAGGCAGACAGGCGACAAGATGGTAGTCAATCCTCAAGCGCTGGCGGTCCATCCGGCACGCTCGATCACGTCGGTGCAGTGGCTGCGTTGGGTCATCAAACCGATTCTCTTCGTTGTTTGTTTGCTGCCATTGGCCGGGCTCGTTTGGGACGGTGTACACGAGAATCTGGGCGCCAATCCGGTGGAGACGATCAGGTTGTTTACCGGCGACTGGACACTGCGATTCTTGCTGATCACACTGGCGGTGACTCCCGTGCGCCGTTTGACGGGTTGGAACGTTGTGATTCGCGTGCGCCGCATGTTGGGACTGTTTGCTTTTTTCTACGCTGCTTTGCACATCATCAGTTACGTATGGCTGGATCAGTTCTTCATGTGGGATTTGATCATCGAGGACGTGTACAAGCGCCCCTACATCACCGTCGGGTTTACCGCCTTCATGTTGCTGATACCGCTCGCCCTGACATCCACCAACGGCATGGTCAGGCGCCTCGGCGGCAAGCGTTGGCAGAGACTACACCAGCTGGTATACATCATCGCTATTCTTGGCGTCGTCCACTTCTGGTGGTTGGTCAAAAGCGATATTACGGAGCCGCTGATCTATGCGATCGTGCTCGCCCTGTTGCTGGGTTATCGTTTGATATGGGCTTTGCGCAAGGCCTAGCTCGCGTCTAGTCCCCACCCAGCCTGACGATGGGCGCCGGTACGGCACGCGCCGTTTAACCCCCAAGGCGCTAATTGTTACAATGAGCATTGCGTTGCGGCACGTGGCCCGCACACTTCATCGATTCGATCAAACTATGGCAAGTCACCCCGTGTCACAGGCGTTGCATGGCACCACCATCCTGTCCGTGAGGAAGGGCGCCGCAGTCGTTATCGGCGGCGACGGCCAGGTATCTATGGGCAACACCGTTATGAAAGGAAACGCTCGCAAGGTGCGCCGGCTCTACAAGGATCAAGTGATCGCCGGCTTTGCCGGTGGCACGGCAGACGCGCTCACGCTGTTTGAACGTTTCGAGGGAAAACTTGAGAAACACCAGGGCAATCTCGTGCGGGCGGCAGTAGAGCTAGCAAAGGATTGGCGTACCGAACGATCGTTACGGCAGCTCGAGGCGTTGCTGCTGGTGGCGGACACGAAAGATACCCTGTTGATTTCCGGTAACGGTGACGTTATCGAGCCGGAGCAGGGGGTGATTGGTATCGGTTCCGGTGGAGCCTTCGCGCAGGCCGCAGCGCGCGCATTGCTCGAGAACACCGAGCTGGACGCGCGCGGCATCGTCGAGAAGAGTCTGACGATCGCTGCCGACATCTGCGTTTATACCAATCGCTTCATGACCCTGGAACAGCTGGGCGATTAGTTATGGCTATGGCAGAAATGACACCGCGGGAAATCGTCCAGGAGCTGGACAAACATATCGTTGGGCAAAGCGCAGCTAAGCGCGCAGTCGCTATTGCATTGCGTAATCGCTGGCGCCGGGCCCAGGTGGGGGACGAAGAATTGCGTAACGAGATTACGCCGAAGAACATTCTTATGATTGGACCTACCGGGGTTGGCAAGACCGAAATCGCCCGACGCCTCGCGCGTCTGGCCAATGCGCCTTTCATAAAGGTGGAAGCGACCAAGTTCACCGAGGTCGGCTATGTTGGGCGCGATGTCGACTCCATTGTGCGAGATCTGGTCGACATCTCAGTCAAGATGACACGCATGGAGGAGATGGAGAAGGTGCGCCGGCGTGCCGAGGACGCGGCCGAGGACCGCATCCTCGACATTCTGCTGCCGCCAGCGCGTGATATAGGATTCGCCGTCGGAGCCGAAACCACGAAACCGGAAGGCGGCGCTGCGCGCCAGCGTTTTCGTAAACAATTGCGCGAAGGCCTGCTCGACGATCAGGAAATCGAGGTCGAGCTCAGCGCGCCGAATGTGGGTGTGGAGATTATTGCCCCACCCGGCATGGAGGAGATGACGAGCCAACTGCAAAGCCTGTTCCAGAACATGGGGGGACGGCGCACGCGCTCGCGTAAAGTCAAAATACGTGAGGCCAGGAAGTTGCTGACCGAGGAAGAGGCCGGGCGCATGATCAACGAGGACGATATCAAGGCACGCGCCGTCGAGCGCGCTGAGCAACACGGCATCGTTTTTCTCGATGAGCTCGACAAGATCGTCGGCCGCTCCGACACGCGCGGACCGGATGTTTCACGCGAAGGCGTACAGCGTGATTTGTTGCCGCTGGTGGAGGGCAGCACCGTGTCGACGAAATACGGCATGGTGAAGTCTGATCATATTCTTTTCATAGCCTCCGGCGCTTTTCATCTGGCCAAGCCCTCGGATCTGATTCCGGAGTTGCAGGGACGCTTGCCGATTCGCGTGGAATTGGACCCTCTCAGCGCTGAGGATTTCGTGCGCATCTTGACGGAGCCCGATGCGTCATTGACCGAGCAGTACAGCGCTTTGCTGGCGACCGATCGGCTGCAGCTTAAGTTTGCCGCCGATGGGGTGCGGCGCATTGCCGAGATCGCCTGGCAGGTCAATGAACGCACGGAAAACATCGGCGCACGCCGTCTGCATACGGTCATGGAACGCCTGCTCGAGACGATCTCTTTCGAGGCCGCTGATCGTTCTGGGGAAAGCGTCACCGTTGATCGCGCGTATGTTGAGGCACATCTGTCGCAGTTGGCCGGCAACGAAGATTTGGCGCGTTACATCCTTTAGGCCAAGGCCGTTCCCGGGATGCGACGCTTGAAATTCTAGCGCCCGTCCCCACCTAAGACCCCAAGCGATGTGATTAGCTGCCGCCAAGGCAGGCGTTACGCGACGCTGTCGCGTACGCAAATCATTGTCACATCATGTGGGCAGATCTAAAGGAGGTAGTCATGGCAAACTTAATACCTTGGAAGGCCGAGCGACGCGCGTTTCCGTGGCTCGATGAGGATTTCGACAATATGTTTGAGGGTTTCTTCAGGCCACTGCGTGCGCTAGAACAGGCTCCGCGGGGCGCGTTGATCCCCGCTGTCGACGTCAGCGAAGACGATGAGCAATACCTGGTCCGCGCTGAGCTGCCGGGTGTCAAAAAGGATGACATCAGTGTCACGTTGGAGGACGGCGTTCTGCACATCAGCGCTGAGACCAAGAGCGAGCAGGAAGAAAAACAGGCCGGCCGCATAATTCGGCAGGAACGCCATTATGGCAAGTATGTGCGAAGCCTCCGGCTTGTGAATGCAGTCGATGAACAGAAGGTTAAGGCTAAATACAAGGATGGTGTGCTTGAGCTCGTGTTGCCAAAGAGCGAGTCGGTGAAACCCAAGCAGATCACCGTCGAAGGTGAATAACCGCTCGACACGCTGATCGGGTAGTATCTGGCAAAGGCCGCTTCGGCGGCCTTTTGTTTTTGTGATCCGCTGCTTTGGGTTCGACAGGGCACCGGTCCCGCCCCTAAGGGTTAGGCGGAATCCTGACTTTGCCTGCGAAATGCGGTAAGTTGCACGCGCGACATCTGTATAGTCAACCCGTTTCCCCGGTGCAGCAGGTATAGGGGAAGGGAAGGAGAGTATGACGATTTCTGCAAAGCAGGCCGCCGAACGCGCGCAGATCCTTACCGAGGCACTGCCTTATATTCAGCGCTTTCGTGGCAAGACTATTGTCATCAAGTATGGCGGCAACGCCATGGTCGATGACAACCTGAAGCACGGT
>QKEI01000081.1 GCA_003251795.1 Candidatus Muproteobacteria bacterium | reverse complement strand
TCCTCGGGAACTCGCTGGAAAGACGCAATGCCCACCTATGTACGCACTGATCAGTGCGATGGTTGCAAGGGCCGGGACAAGACTGCTTGCGTGTACATCTGCCCGCACGACCTGATGAAGCTCGACCCGGACGGCAGCGACACCGGGCACACCATGAAGGCCTATAACCAAGAACCCGAGCAGTGCTGGGAATGTTACGCGTGCGTCAAAGTGTGCCCGCTAAACGCCATCGAGGTACGCCATTACGCAGATGTCGTACCGTTGGGCGGCATGGTGCAGCCTTTGCGCGCTACCGACTCCATCACGTGGACCATCCGTTTCCGCAACGGCAACATGAAGCGCTTCGAGTTTCCTACGCGTACCACGGCAGAGGACTCGATCAATCCCTATGCAGGCAAACCCGAAGTTAATATGGATGAAATCAGTAATCCTGGGGTGTTGTTCACTCGTGGCACGCACGCGTGTGACTTAAGCCAGTTTATCCACAGCTGAGACTTCCAGGGCCTTGTGCAGAAATGACTATGGCTAACGACTATTTTTTCGGGAAGCCGGAAATTATCGAAGAGAAGGTCGACATCCTCATCATCGGCGGCGGTATGGCCGCCTGCGGTTGTGCCTTCGAGATCATGCGTTGGGCCGAGGGCACTGGGCTGAAGATCAAGCTGGTCGACAAGGCGGCTATGGACCGCTCCGGCGCCGTCGCCATGGGATTGTCGGCGATCAACACCTATATGGGCGAGAACGATCCGGCCGACTATGTGCGCTATGTGCGCAACGACCTGATGGGCATCATCCGCGAGGATTTGGTGTACGACGTCGGTCGGCACGTTGACGATTCAGTGCACAATTTCGAGGAGTGGGGGTTGCCGGTTTGGAAGCAGCCTGGCGACGAGGGCAAGCGACTCGTAGACGGCGGTAAACCGGTGCGCTCCGGGCGCTGGCAAATCATGATCAACGGCGAATCCTATAAGGGGATCGTGGCCGAGGCGGCCAAGAAATCGCTGGGCATAGAAAACATCCAGGAACGGGTGTTTATCGTACGCCTCGTGACCGACAAGAACGATCCCGCCAGGGTGGCTGGCGCCGTCGGCTTCAGCGTGCGCGATCACAAGTTTTACATCTACAAATTCAAGTGTTGCCTCATCGCGGCCGGGGGTGCTGTCAACGTGTTTCGGCCACGCTCTGTCGGTGAGGGCATTGGCCGCACCTGGTATCCGGTCTGGAACGCAGGTTCCACCTATGCCATGGCGGCAGAGTGCGGTGCCGAGATGACGATGATGGAGAACCGATTCGTGCCGACACGTTTTAAGGACGGCTATGGCCCAGTCGGCGCCTGGTTCTTGCTGTTCAAGGCTAAGGCTATGAATGCCTACGGCGAAGACTACCAGGAAAAGAACAAGCACACGCTTGAGCAGTACGGCAAATACGGCAAGCCACCTTACGGAACCTGTGTGCGCAATCATCTCATGTTGGAGGAGATGCGTAACGGCTTCGGGCCGATCTACATAGACACGCCTACAGCGATGGCCGAACTGGCCAAAAACATGACGCCGAAGCAAGTTAAGCATTTGGAAGCCGAGGCCTGGGAGGACTTTCTTGACATGACCATCGGCCAGGCAGGGGTATGGGCGGGGGAAAACATCGAGCCGGAAAAACAGCCCTCCGAGCTAATGCCGACCGAACCGTACTTGCTCGGCTCACACGCCGGGTGCGCCGGTATTTGGGTATCCGGCCCGACCGACATTCCAGGAGTGCCATCACACTGGAGCTGGGGTTACAACCGGATGACCACGGTAAAAGGGTTATTCACCGCCGGCGATGGCGTCGGCGCCTCGGGGCACAAGTTCTCCAGTGGTTCCTTTACGGAGGGGCGCATCGCCGCCAAGAGCATGGTGAAATTTGCGCTCGACCACAAAGGCTGGAAGCCCGAGCCGGTGCACAGCGTCCATGACCTGGTAGAGGAAATCTACCGACCGGTACGAACGTTCCTGGAGCACAAAGACTACACCACGGCGATCGACGTCAATCCCCACTACATCACGCCAAAAATGCTACAGCTTCGGCTGCAGAAAATCATGGACGAGTATGTCGCCGGTGTGGCGACCTGGTATCGCACGAACGCAAAGATGCTCGAGGTGGCCGAGCGCAAGCTCGAGATGCTGAAACAGGACTCTTTGAAGACGCGCGCCAAGGATTTACATGAGTTGTTACGCGCCTGGGAGAACTATCATCGCATCATCGCCGCCGAGTGCCACATGCGGCACATTCAGTTCCGCGAGGAGACACGTTACCCAGGTTATTACTACCGCACTGACTTTCCCAAGATCGACGACGATAAATGGAGGGTTTTCGTCAATTCCAAGTACGACCGCGATAGCGGCAAATGGACGTTTCGTACGGAGCCATACGTACAGCTGATCAAGGACTAATAGACGCCGACGTTATACCTGAGTTGGGTAAAAAACCCTGTATTTTCAGACACTTTCGACCTGATGACAGGAGGTCGAGCTATCGAGACTCGGCTCCCGTATACTAAGATAATTGCTGTCCTCAGGGGTCACTACCCCGCTCAAGGCGCACGCACACCAAGAGTTCCTCGTCCTGCGCCGAGCCCAGCAGGCTCAGAAGATGCAGGCGGAAGTAGTTTCGCAATAACAACGAAATAGTGGTTAGAGGCTTTGTCATCCCCCTATCCAGGGGGTTTTTTTTGTCCTTTTTGAAACTACCGCGGGCAACTAGGGCTTGACATAGTGTAGTAATCACACTATCCTTGAAAAAAGCTTAGTGTACTCGTTACACTAATTTAGACTATGCAATACTGCTACAGCTATCCGCACCCCGCGGTCACGACGGACATCGTGATCTTCAGCATCCGAGAACAGAAGCTCAAGCTGCTGTTGGTTAAGCGGGCTCGCGAGCCTTTCGCCGACAGCTGGGCGTTGCCGGGCGGTTTTGTCGGTATCGACGAGGACCTGGAAGCCTGTGCGCTGCGCGAGCTCGAAGAAGAGACGGGGGTCGCCGGCGTTTACCTAGAGCAGCTGCACACCTGTGGCAGCCCCAGGCGCGACCCGCGTGAACGCGTGATCTCGGTCGCCTACTACTCCCTGATTCCCTCGGATCGGCTAAACGTGCGCTCGGCGAGCGACGCCAAGGCGGTGGCCTGGTTCACCCTCGACAGTCTACCGACAATGGCATTCGATCACGCCGAAATAGTCAGCATGGCGCACCAGCGGCTAGTGGCCAAGCTTGACTACTCGACGATTGCGTTTCAGTTCATGCCCGAGGAGTTCACCTTGAGCGAGCTGCAAACCGTTTACGAGATCATATTGGGCGGGCCGCTCGATAAGCGCAACTTTCGCAAGCGCGTGCTGGCGCTCGAGCGTATTGAGAAGACGGGTAAATTGCGCCGCAACGGTAATCACCGGCCTGCCTGTCTTTACCGACTCAAGTTTCCTGGAAAAGTGGAGATCATTAAGTAGCAGAATGGGACGCGGCATCACAGCCGTGCAGTGAGGCATACCATGAAAAACAACCCGTTGGCCAAAAAGGTCGAGACGCAGATGGCTCCACCGTCGTGCGCGCCCACCCTTCCTATAGCATCAGCAGGCGAGCTCAAGAACAACATCAAGCGCATGCTCATCGAGCAAGATGCAGTGCTGGTCGCTCACTACTACACCGCACCCGAGCTGCAGGATCTGGCCGATGAGACCGGTGGCCTTGTGGCCGACTCACTGGAGATGGCGCGCTTCGGCCACGCGCACCCGGCAAAAACCTTGGTCGTGGCCGGTGTAAGGTTCATGGGCGAGACCGCAAAGATCCTGAACCCGGAAAAACGCGTGCTCATGCCGGATCTCGATGCGACCTGTTCACTGGATGTAGGTTGTCCGGCCGAGGAATTTGCCCGCTTCTGTGATAGCCATCCCGGGCGGACGGTAGTGGTCTACGCCAATACCAGTGCGGCGGTGAAGGCACGCGCCGATTGGGTGGTGACCTCCGGTATCGCTGTCAAGCTCATCGATTACCTGTCCAAACGCGGCGAGACAATCCTATGGGCGCCCGACCGCTACCTCGGTGACTATGTGCGTAAGGTAACGGGCGCGGATATGGTGCTGTGGCAAGGAGCTTGTGTGGTACACGAGGAGTTCAAGGCCGATCTGCTGCGAGTGCTCCGACGTCAGCATCCCGATGCCGCGGTGCTGGTGCATCCCGAATCGCCGGCTGGCGTCATTGAGCAGGCCGATGTTGTCGGCTCCACAACCGGCATCATCGATGCTGCGCGGCAACTGAGCGCGCGCAAGTTCATCGTTGCCACCGACAGCGGCATCCTGCACAAGTTGAGGCAAGCTGCTCCCGAGAAGATCTTCCTCGAGGCACCGACAGCGGGGGCAGGGGCGACCTGCGAGAGTTGCGCGCGTTGTCCGTGGATGGCGATGAACAGCCTGGAGAAACTCCATGAAGTGCTAAGGCACGGACACCGTGAGATCGTGATCGACGAGCCGGTGCGCCGACGAGCGATGTTACCCATCAAGCGACTCATGGACTTCGCCCAAGGACAGAGCGCCGTTCCCCGGGTACCGGACGATGTTCGAGTGGCAGCGTGCCGTTGAGGCGTAGTACCGGTTGCTTGCACACTTTGCAGGCGATTTCTTAACGGCGCGCGAGCGTTTCAGACGGGCTGCTGGCGAGTGCGGCGCCCGGCTGCAGAGCTACCCCATCGATGCGCCCGGTCCCAACGGCGAAGCGCTAAGCGTCGACGCAGCCTATTTTGGCGCTCCCAACCCCACGCGCGCGCTGCTTGTGAGCTCCGGCATTCACGGCATCGAAGGCTTTGCCGGCAGTGCTTTGCAGCAGGCGTTTATCCATGATCTGGCACCCGCGGCCGATGGTCGTACCGGAATACTGTTGGTACACGCTCTTAATCCTTATGGTTTTGCCCACTTACGGCGCGTCAACGAGCACAATGTAGACCTCAACCGTAATTGCCTGCAAAGCTTCCCCGGCCCCGGCAACGAGGGCTATCGCAGCTTTCGTGATTTGCTGGATCCCTATTCTTCGCGCGTACACGCTGATTTCTTCACCATTAGATTGTTGTTGCGCGCGCTGCGCTACGGGTTCGCGGCGACGCAGCAAGCCATCGCCGGCGGGCAGTACACTTTCGCGGACGGACTGTTCTATGGCGGCGACCGGCGTCAGCCGTCAATCGACATATTCGAGCGCATTCTCCACGACGCCCCGGTCGCCGGGGCCGGGCTGGTGATCCATATCGACGTACACACCGGTCTGGGTTCGTACGGCGACTATCAGTTGCTACCCACGGAACCGCTGGAAGCGGCAACGCTACGTCAGTTGCGCAAATGGTTTGGCGATCGCGCCATTATCGGTAGCACCAACCCGGCGAGCGTTAACTATAGCGCTAGTGGCTCAGTCCGCGAGCTAAGCACCCGCGTGTTTGCTAGTGCCCGCGTGTACGCCCTCACACTGGAGTTCGGTACCTTTGCACCGTTGCGCGTGCTGCAGGCGCTACGTCGAGAAAACTGGCTGCATCACCATGGCGGGGATAGCGTCTTTAGCCGCAAGATCAAAGCCGAGTTGCTGCAGTGCTTTTGTCCGCGCGCAGCGCGCTGGCGCAACGCGCTGCTGAGCCAGGGCTTGAGCGTGCTACAACAGGCCTTACATGCCTTATCTGCGCCCAGCCCCTAGAGCGAGCAACGGCGAAGAATATCATTTATTGACGGCGAGGCGGCCATCGCCACATGCCTGCTCTTTGCCTTTCCAAGCCGTGCACTCAAAATCGTAGAGCCTATACGCGCGACCGATACCCTCATCGCGCGCGTCCGTAAGCATGGCTCGATCCTGTTGTGACAGCTTGATCGGTGCCGCCAGCAGCATCGGGTAGACACGTTCATGGTAGTCCTGGTCAGGGTGTACCGTCACTGTAACCTTGGCACCCTGGTTAGGCATGAGCGGCAACCTTAGCTCAAGCGACTGATCCGGCAGCAGACGCGTATCGCTTAGCTCGCGCCAGCCTTTCTGCGGGTCCCACGTGACGCGCCGCTGAATCACAAACTCTGCGTGCTTCGCCTTCCCCTGCTCGGTTGTCTCCGCGCGAATGGTGATGCGTGGCGTGGTATAAGCCGACATTCTTCGCTTCGACATACATACCCTTGGCGGTACGCAGTACTTGCACTCGCAAGCCGCGGCGCGTCATCTCCGCATCGTGAATGCCTTTGAACTCATGGCGGCCATCGGGCATGTGGCAGCTCTGACAAGTCTTGCCTTCACGGCTGTAGCGCGAGGCCTTCCATTCGTTATAAGTGTTCTCCAGCGGCTTGCCGTTGAGCACAGTCCCCTGGCCAGGGGGAAATTGGTGACATTTCTGACAGAACTCGGAGCGCTTGAACAGTTCCAGACCTTTCACCTTGCCGTGAGGAGTTTCAGCGACATCGCGTGGGCCGAAGCGATGATAAGCGCGCACATGACAGCCGGCGCAGTCGATGCCGTCAACCTTGCCGAGCGCGGATGAGCCAAGCGTTTTCCATGTCGCCCACTGTTCGCTGCGCGGGCTGTGACATGACAAACACGCCTCACGGTTCTGCTGACTCGTGGTCGCCAGCTGCCCAATCAACCCCTTGGACATAGCAAGCGCATGCAGCGATTCACGCCACTGCTGGTGCTGTTTCGGATGACAATAACCACAAACCTTGGCCGACAGGTCTCGCGTCAAGGGATGGTGCTCGTTCGGTGGGTCGCCTTGCAGGGGTACCGGTAGCCACCAATAGTCCTCATCGGCCGGCACCACCATGCTAACAACCAGCAAGGCTGCCGCCAAAGCCAGACGATGGCCCAGCAGCGCGTCTCCCTGTGAGCGGCCACGCGGGCGGGGCATGCGCGATCAATCCTCCGGCCGTTGTAATACCAGGCAGGCGTTGGTACCGCCAAAACCGAAACTGTTTGACATCACCGTACGCAACGGCGTGCTGTCCAATCGTTCGCGCACGATCGGCATGCCGACTGCGCCGGGATCGAGGTGCTCGATGTTTGCCGAGGCGCACACAAACTGCGACTCCATCATCAACAAAGAATAGATCACCTCATGTACGCCCGCCGCGCCAAGCGCATGACCGCCGAGGGACTTGGTCGAGCTTATGAGCGGAACTTTCTCGCCAAAAACAGTCTTGATCGCATCGAGCTCACAAATATCGCCGGCTGGCGTGCTAGTGCCGTGAGCGTTGATGTAGTCAACTGGGCCCTTTACCGTTGCCAACGCCTGCCGCATACAACGTACGGCGCCGTCGCCGGAGGGCAGCACCATATCAAAGCCGTCGGACGTTGCGCCGTAGCCGACAATCTCACCGTAGATCTTGGCACCGCGCGCACGCGCTTGTGCAAGCTCTTCCAATACCACCACGCCGCCGCCGCCGGAGATCACGAAGCCGTCGCGATCAGCATCATAGGGGCGCGACGCTGCCCGTGGTCGGTCATTAAACTTGGAGGACAACGCACCCATGGCATCGAACACCAGCGTCATGCACCAGTGCACCTCGTCACCACCGCCGGCAAAAACGCGATCTTGCTTGCCCATCTGAATCAGCTCCGCGGCATGGCCAATGCAGTGAGAGCTAGTGGCGCAAGCCGAGCTGATCGAGTAGGTGACGCCCTTGATATGGCAAGTCGTAGCCAGACACGCCGCGTTCGTGCTCGACATCGTGCGCGGAACCGTAAATGGGTTGACCTTGCGCGCACCCTTGGTGCGCATCACCTCATCAGCACGCAATATGGTTTCGGTGGAGGCAGCACCAGAACCGACGATCAGGCCTGTGCGCTCGTTCGAAACCTCTCTAGGTTCGAGGCCAGCGTCCTCTATTGCCTGCAGCAGGGCAAGATAATTGAACGCTGCCCCGTCTCCCATGAAGCGCCTCAGCTTGCGATCGACGAACTCTTCCAGCTTCAGGTGGAGCGGACCGTGCACGTTGGTGCGCAGGCCGAGGTCCTTATATTGCTGGCTGTACTCGATACCTGAACGGCCCTCGCGCAACGAGCTCAGCACTTCTTGTTTGTTGTTGCCGATGCTCGCAACAATGCCGACCCCGGTAATGACGACACGCCGCATAGATCTATTCCCCAATAATCGCCAGTCTGATTACCGGCGATTGCTCCTGTATATGCTGAGTCACGAGTCGCAAACGACTTGCTGGATGTGCCGACACCGGCCCCCGCCTGGATACGCTTGCCATCCACATGCGGTGATAATCTGAGATCGTGCTGACGGTCGATACCACGGGTATACCCTACCCCCGGTATGAGTCAGGAAGGACTATGGCTCCGGCGGGCTTTTATGCCGACACAGTGTAACGCCAGCGTGCCCTTAGGCAAACCCATTCGCACGTCCGACTGTATCGAGGGAGCCATGATATTGCTTAGACGCCAGGTTAGTTTCCCGCTGCTCGCTCAAATCCATGCCTGGGTCGGGGTCTTCAAGAGACCCGCGCCGGGCGTCCAATCGATGCGCCTCGCTGTCCCATCTGGGATAATGGCCCGGCAGTGCTGGGAACCATCAAACAGTTCTTCGACAAACACATCGCCCCCCACCCCGTGACGCAGGCGACCGACGGGGAGCAGCGCCTACGCATAGCAACAAGCGCGATCTTGATCGAAATGACGCGTGCCGACTTCGAGGTTAAACCGGAGGAGCTAGCATCTGTTGCCGAAGCACTAGAGACCACCTTTGCCATCTCTGCGGCAGAGACACAAGAATTGTTGCGCCTAGCAGAACAGGAAGCACAACACGCGACGGATTTCTACCAATTCACTTCACTCATCAACAGGTCGTTCAGCGCCGAGGAAAAAACGCGAGTCATTGAGCTCATGTGGCAAGTGGCCTATGCCGATGGCCGGGCGGACAGGTACGAAGATCACCTGGTGCGCAAGATCGCTGGTCTGCTGCACGTGCCGCACAAGGACTTCATTGCGGCAAAGCAGCGCGCCCGTCAATCTCGCTCACACGACATAGACGAATAAAAAAGAGCCTGGTGCGATCTCGCTTCCTGTGCTCGTCCATCGGCACGGGAGTCTGCGCCCGGGGATAGCGCGTCGCGCGTACAACAAACTCAGTGAGCAACTGCAACGCCTGTGGCACGGATGCTTATACTCTGTAAGAAATCACAGCACGTCATTAACTCTTTGTTGCGCCTATTGTTTTTTGGCATACTCATTTTCCGCAACGACACGGTCACCAGGCAGTGGAAGCGCGCATCGTCAAGTCGCAGGAATACCGCTTAAAGCTCGAGCCTTATTACCGCGCGGTCGCAAACGAAGTGGAGCTCTTTGAGGCGGCCTACAAGCATCAGTTGCCGGTGCTGCTCAAAGGACCGACAGGTTGCGGCAAGACACGCTTCATCGAGCACATGGCGTGGCGCCTGCAACGGCCTTTGATCACGGTTGCCTGCCATGATGATTTGACGGCTTCTGATCTGGTCGGCCGCTACTTGATCACGGGTGGCGAAACCGTTTGGGTCGATGGTCCACTGGCACGAGCTGTGCGCGTCGGTGCCATCTGTTATTTGGATGAAATTGTCGAAGCGCGTAAAGACACCACGGTTGTCATCCATCCCCTGGCCGACGACCGTCGTGTGTTGCCAGTGGAGAAGACCGGGGAGCTGCTGCACGCCACACCTGAGTTCTGCTTGACGATTTCCTATAACCCGGGGTACCAGAGTGTACTCAAAGACCTGAAGCAGAGTACGCGCCAGCGTTTTGTCGCTATCGAGTTCGCCTACCCGGAAGCCGCGCTCGAGCAGGCGATTATCCGACATGAAACCGGTGTTAGCGACGACACCGCGGTAAAGCTGGTGAAGTTCGCTGCTATGACCCGCCGACTCAAGGGTAGCGGGCTCGATGAAGGAGCGAGCACGCGCCTGTTGGTACATGCCGGTAAGTTGATCGCAGCGGGCGTGGAGGCACGCGCGGCCTGTCGCGGTGCCGTCGCTGAGCCCCTCACCGACGATCCGGAGATGCTGAACGCCATCAACGAGCTGAGCGCGTCGCTTTTCTGAAGGTCGCGCCTATCCACCCCACAGCCCAGCGCTGCCAAGACGTGTTCATGTCGGACAACCGCCTCAGAGTCGAGCAAATCGAAGAAGCGCTCGACGAGCAACTAAACGCCATAATGTCCGCGCGCCGCAATGCACGCGGGCCCGCCCAGGCGCTCGCCAGACTTAAACGAAGCGAGCAGGATTTCGTGCTGCGTTGGGTCGGTGTGATCGCCAAAACCAATGCCGAGCTGGCATACCAATTCGCTCTTCACGCGCCGCAGGCACTGACAACCCTGGATAGGCCAGGGGTAGAAGACTGGCTGATTCATGCCATGGACGTCTACGATAGCAATGGTCTCTACCCAGCGGTGACGGCATTGGAGGAATTGCCGGACTATGCGGCTGAGCTCGAGGCGCGCGTGCGTGGTGTTGTGTTTGACGAGGTCGCCGGCGTGCTGCAGTTGTTCGTGCAAGGATTATCCGGCCGCGAGCTCAAGCTCGAGAGTACCTGTGGTGAGGCCTACACCGATACGACGACGTTGTACTTGCCCCAGCGTCTTGCCGTGTTCCCTGAGCAGCGTGCGAATTTTCGTTTGTACAAGGCCATGGCAGCGCACCTGTGGGCGCAGATTTCGTACGGCACCTATCGTGTTGCTAGAGGCGACGCTACGATCGCGATCCAGCCATTACTGCGGCTCGCCAGAGAATTCGGTGACCCGCAAAAGGCTTTACGCGTGTTCCACGCACTAGAAACCATCCGCCTCAACGCACGGCTGCGCGCCGAGCTCGCCGGCTTACACCGCGACATGCTCGAACTACAGCAGAGCCTAGGGGAGTTAGCGTATCCTGAGAGCTGGAACAGCGCGTTGGGACGTTTGCAGCGCGCGGAGGCTTCCGTCGAAGACAGCTATGTGTTGTTGCCCCAGCTCTATCATGCCGAGTTGCCTACGTCGCTATGTTACCAGGGCACCTTGTTTCCGGAGCGCGTTGAGCGCGCAATGCTCGAGCG
This sequence comes from Candidatus Muproteobacteria bacterium, assembly GCA_003251795.1. Taxonomy (GTDB): domain Bacteria; phylum Pseudomonadota; class Gammaproteobacteria; order Acidiferrobacterales; family SPGG2; genus SZUA-472. Next base: position 13,062 of record QKEI01000081.1, on the reverse strand, counting down.
CCTAGCGCGCGAGCGTTCGGCATTCACCAGCGCACTCGCACGTCTGCTACAGGAGTTCAAGCACGACCGCGCGCTCGCGCCCACAGAGCTGCTCAAACGCTTGCGCATCGAACAAAACGCTGAACCAACGCAAGCACAGTCAGCCAGGTTCGAGTTGTATGTAGGCAGCCAGACCATTGTGCCGCCGCTAGAGATGCAGACGTTGATGGCGTCGATCCTACAGGATCTGGGAGAAATACCGCCCGAATACCTGGTGGCTGGCGGGGACGGCGGCTATGTCAGGAACAGGCTTATCAGGGACCCAGCCGATGTCTGGAAAGGCGTATATCACGAGGAAGGAGCGCTCCTTTACAACGAATGGGATTACCGACGTCAACACTACCGCAAGAACTGGTGTGTGTTACGGGAGCTCGACGTGCACCCCGCGACCGAGCCCTTCGTCGAGCGTACGCTAGAAAAGTACCGCGGTCTGGTTGCGCACTTGCGCAAGACCTTCGAGGCCTTGCGCGGCGAAGACAAACTGTTGCGCAGGCGAAACAACGGCGATGACATCGATCTCGATGCCACCATCGAGGCCTACGCTGACATGCGTCACGGTATGGAGATGAGCGAGCGGGTTTTTATCAGCAGGCAAAAGCTCGACAGAAATATCGCCGTCATGTTCATGATCGACATGAGCGGCTCTACCAAGGGTTGGGTCAACGAAGCGGAACGGGAATCACTCGTGCTGCTTTGCGAGGCACTGGAGATTCTTGGCGACCGTTACGCCATTTACGGCTTCTCCGGTATGACGCGTAAACGCTGCGAGCTGTTTCGCGTGAAAGGCTTTGCCGAGCCCTATGCCAATACCGTCAAAGCACGCATCAGCGGCATACGCCCGCAAGACTACACGCGCATGGGCGTTATCATCCGTCATCTGAGTCGCCTACTGAACGAAGTGGATGCCCGCACCAAGCTGTTGCTGACGCTATCCGACGGCAAACCTGACGACTACGACGGTTACGGCGGCGATTATGGCATCGAGGATACGCGCCAGGCGCTGATCGAAGCCAAGCAGCTGGGCATTCATCCGTTTTGCATCACCATCGACACTGAGGCGCGTGACTACCTGCCGCATATGTACGGGCCGGTTAACTACACGCTGGTCGATAAAGTCAACAAGCTGCCCCTGAAGGTCGCGGACATCTACCGCAAGCTGACGTTTTAGCGTCCCGCTTTCGCATTCGCTCTCACTACCGTACGCGCGGTGCCCGTCGCCTTGGCGGCGGTAAGCTGGAACTTGTGTGTAGTACCGGGCTTAAGCTTGAGACGCTTGCCTTGCACGTTGACCGTCAGCGGCTGCGCGCCGTCCTCATCGACTGACAGCGTGAAGCGCTCATCCTCGATGTTGAGCTCGTACCATTGCCCGCGATGTCGTAAGCGCAGGTGCAATGTGTGCAAGTGCGGCGGCAACCGGGGATAGAAGGCAATAACCTCGCTGGTGGTATCAATACCGGCGTAATGGCGCAACACAATGTCCACGGTACCCGCCATGGCGCCGAGATGGATGCCCTCCGGCGTAGTACCACCCTGCACATCTGTAATATCGCTTTCGAGCGCGGCGCAGAACATGTCCCAAGCGCGGCTGCGATCGATACGATCGAGCACCGAGGCGTGCACGACCTTGCTCAGTGTGGAACCGTGAGAAGTGCGCTGCATGTAGTAATTGATGTTGCGTCTTACTGTATTGTCATCGAATTGATAACCGAGCCGGTTGAATATGCGGCGCAGCTCCTTCGGTGGCAACAGGTAAAAAAGCATCAGTACATCGGCCTGTTTGGAGACCTTGTACCGATCCGGGGAATCGCCCTCGGCCTTGAGTATGCGATCGAGACGCTCGATGTTGCCGTACTTGTCCTTGTAAGCTTGCCAATCGAGCTCTTCAAGATCATCGTAGCCCTCGAACTGGCTTATGATGCCTTCGGCGTGAAAAGCAACTGTCATCTTGCAGCTGATGTCGGTCCAGCGCTTGAGCTCGTCTGAGCGCAGCCCGATCTTGTGTTTGAGCTCACGGCAGCGCTCGGGTGGCAGCAGATCAAGTACTTCCAGGGCACGCTCCAGTACCCATACCGCCATCACGTTGGTATAGGCGTTGTTGCGCAAACCCGGCTCGTCAGAACCGGGATACCTTTCGTGGTATTCGTCCGGGCCCATGACACCGATGATTTCGTAACGCCGAGTCTTCTTGTTATAACTGGAGATACTTGACCAGAAGCGGGCGACCTCGAGAATCATCTCAGCGCCATAAAGCGCCATGAATTCCTTGTCACCGGTCAACATGAAATACTGCCAGGCGTTGTAAACAATGGCGGCATTGACATGGCGCTGGCGCCGACTCATATCGGGGCCCCAGGTACCGGAGCGTGGGTTCAGGTGCAGCAACTGAGTCTCCTCGCGCCCGTTGCTGCCACTTTGCCAAGGGTACATGGCCCCCTGGTAACCCTCCTCCTGCGCAAGGCAACGCGCCACTCCGAGGCGTCGGTAGCGATATAGCAGCAGGCTGCGGGTGATCTCGGGTATACGGAAGGTGTAAAAGGGAAAGATAAAGAGCTCGTCCCAAAAAATATGGCCACGGTAGGCCTCGCCATGCAGTCCTCTAGCGGGCACACCCACGTCACGGCCGATGCTATTGGGTGACACCGATTGCAACAGATGAAAGATGTGCAGCCGCAATACCATCTGCTCATTGTCGCGCGCGCCGATGGTCACATCGCAGCGGCGCCACAGCGCCTGCCAGGCGCGCACGTGAGAATCCAGCAACTCATGAAAACGGCCACAACGAGTAAGCGTCAGGCGCGCCTCGAGCGAGGGTTCACTGATGGCCCAATCGCGCGAACTGTAAAGCGCTACGATCTTCTCGACCGTCGCGGTTTGTCCCGGCGCAAGCTCAAACGCTAACTCCTGACCGATAGATTCTTCTCCCCGTAGCAGGTGTCTTCGCGTTTCGCGCTCGCGCCCCTCCAGGTAAACGCGTGTGCGCGCAGCCTCGGCCACGCGTACCTGTGACTGGCTAGTCTGCGCCAACAGGTAGATAGTATCGGCACCCTCCTCGCCGACGACGAGCGTTTGCAAGTGCTTGGAATTTAGCTCGCGGTAGCGCGCGACGCCGGCATTCACCACGGAAGCGTCCAGCGCCGACTGTACGATTAAGCGTCCCCGCCAATTAACGGGTGTGATCGCGTATTCGATGGCGGCGACGTGCGGCTCGGCCATATGCACCAGGCGCCGGCTCGTTACCATCGATTCTCTGCCCTGGTGGTCGCGAAACCGTACCGCGCGCCGCAGCACACCTGCCTTCAAGTCGAGCTCCTGGCGGTAGGACAGGATCTCGACCGCCATCAGGTTGAACCAGTCCCCGTCGCCCGGGCGGAAACACAGCAACAGCCAGTTGGGGAAATTGACCAGGTCCTCGTTGGTGACGGTATGTCCGGCTATCTGGCTTGGCAGGCGATTGTAGCCTCCCGCTACATACGTTCCGGGATAGTGAATCTCGTCCGCGTGTGACTCCTCGGCAGCGCCGCGCGTGGCAAAACAGCCGTTGCCGAGGGTGCACAATGCCTCCCGCAGGGCCTGCTGGCCCGGATCGAACCCCTCGTACACCAACGACCAATCGTTCATGGTCGGCTAGCGCAAGTGAGCGTTGCCAACATGCGCAGAAACTGTCCTACCTCGCCGACATCGTGCAACGAGTACTCCGCCGCCGACGGCCGCGCTACATCGGTAACCAAGACACCAATGCCGCGACCTTTGAGAGTAGCGAAGGCGTCCTCGTCGGTGACATCATCGCCGACGTAGATAGGCAACACCGCCGGCCCGTTTAGCTGGAGCGCCTCAAGCAGCCACAGCACGGCCTTGCCCTTGTCCCAGTCGATCTTCGGGCGGATCTCGAAGACTTCCTTGCCATGACGTTTGGCGAGATTGGGAAAGCTTGCAAGCGTTTGATCGACAATCCGCTCGACTTTTGGCACGTCTTCGCGCGCCGCTAAGCGATAATGCACCGACAGCGAGTACGCTTTGTTTTCGACGAAAGCCCCGTCGATGCCGTCAATGCCGGCCTCGATCCGCCGACTGATATCGTTGACGGCCGATAAAAATTGCTTGCCCGGCGCATAGCTAATATCGGTATGGTCCGGGCCACTGATCTCGAAACCATGGTTACCCGCATAATAGAGTTCCCTGAGATCCACGAGCTTGGCAACGTCGCCGAGCGCACGACCGCTAACAATCGCCGTGGTGCAACAGCGAGCGAGTGCACGCACTGCCTCGCGCATGTCAGGTTCCATCACCGCCAGCTCGGGCCGCGCGACAATTGCTGTGAGCGTGCCGTCATAGTCGAGAAACACCGCCGCTTGTCGGCCGCGCAAACGCTGTGCGATTTCGTCACGACGCGCGAGCGCCGAAGGCAGTGCCACGGCAAACCAGCTCTCTAACTGCTCCACTGTGATCTCGCCAAGGTCGCTGATGACAAGGTCCGCGCCGTTAGCTGCCAGCGCGCTGCGATTGTGGCCCCGATCGACACCGAGCACCAAGGCGAAGCGGCCGCGCCGTCCCGCCTGCACGCCGGATACGGCGTCTTCTACCACTACGGCACGGTCTGCGGTCACACCGAGCAGCTCAGCCGCCTTCAGGAAAATGTCGGGGTCCGGCTTACCGCGAAGACCCAGTGCTTCCGCGCTGACACCGTCGACCTGGGCGGCGAACAGCTCGTCAAGCCCCGCCATTTGCAACACGTCCCGGCAATGCTTGCTCGAGGTGACAATGCCGACTTTGACGCCGCGGGACTTGAGCTGCTCAATCAGCACCACCGTGGTCTCGAACACCTCCGGTCCATTCTCGTGTAACAGGTGCTCGAAGATCTCGTCCTTGGCATTGCCAAGGCCGCAGATCGTGTCGCTGCCCTCTCCATCCGAGGGATCACCGTAGGGCAAATCGATACCGCGCGCGGTGATGAAGCTGCGTACGCCCTCATAGCGCGGCTTGCCATCGACATAAGTGAGATAGTCGGACTTGATGTCAAACGGCACAAACGGCTGCTGCGATTCGGCGCTGCGACGCCGCAGATAATCATCGAACAGCTGTTTCCACGCACGCGCATGCAACTTGGCGGTATTGGTTACGACACCGTCCATATCGAAGATGACGGCGTCAAAGTGCAAACGCGAGTGTTTTGGCGAGTGGCTCATTTGTCAGGCGTGGCGCGCCATCGGCGCTCCGCCATATCCCATCTAAACAGCCTAGGCAAGGCCGATCAGTGCGTCAAAACCGATTCGGTCTCCGGTACGTAATCTTCTACCAGCGGGAAGTGGCTGAGGTCTTTCTCGATGGCCGCCCGCAGGAACGAGTCCACCCACCAGAATATATCCGTATCGCGAATCGTGCGGCGCAGGCGGCGCATGCGCGCCCGCCTGATTTCGGGAGCCATGGTGACAGCCTCGTAGATGCAATCGGCGACCGCCTCGACGTCATGCGGGTTGACCAACAAGGCACCGCGCTGCAGCTGCGCGGCGGCACCGGCAAACTCGCTCAAGATGACCACCCCGTCCTCATCTACCTTGGCGGCGCAATATTCTTTCGACACCAGGTTCATGCCGTCTTTCAGGGGCGTAACCAAGGCGACATCGGCCGCACGATAGTATGCTAACAGCTCGGGTAATTTGAGACTGCGGAAGATATAGTGTACCGGCACCCAGCCGGGTTCGGTGAACTCGCCGTTAATCGCGCTCACCAGATGCTCGATCTCGAGTCGCAGATTGTGATACTCGAGAATGTCCTCACGGCTCGGCACCACTTGCTGGACCAGGGTAACCTTTTGGCGCAATTCGGGGAAACGCTGCAGAGCGTTCTTGAACGCCATCAACCGGTTGGGGATACCCTTGGTATAGTCCAGCCGATCGACGCCGAGGATGATTTGGCGGTTGCGCAGACTCTCGCGAAAGTGCAGCGCCCGTTGGGCGACGCTTTCGGAGGCCGCTAGCTCAGCGTAACTATTGTAGTCGATGCCGATAGGGAAGGCCCCGATTCTCAACTCGCGCGGTGCCGGCGCGCCGACCCCGGGTTCTTCCAAGTGTAACTCTATCACTTGTCCTTTGCCGCGCACGGAAGGACCCTTCACCAGCGTACGCACACATTGCAGGAAATTGCGACGATCACGCAGTGTCTGGAAGCCGATCAGATCGAAATCCAACAGCGCCCGCAAGATCTCGGCACGCCAAGGGAGTTTGAGGAAAATATCGAGTGAGGGAAACGGGATGTGCAAGAAGAAGCCGAGCTTACAGCGCGTGCCCAGAGCACGCAGCTCGCGTGCCACCTCCATCAAGTGATAGTCATGTACCCAAACAAAATCATCAGGCTCGGTGCGCTGTTGCAGGGCTGAGGCAAACTTGTTGTTGACCTGGCGATAGACGCGCCAGAACTCAGGATCGAAATTGCAGTTGGTCTGCAGATCATGGAATAGCGGCCAGATGACCTCATTGGAGAAACCGTAATAGAACTTGTCGCGCTGTTCGCCCGTGAGCTCGATCGGCTGTAGGCGATAGCCGGCATCGCGGGTAAGCCCGGCAAGCGCTTTTTCAAGCTCCCTGACGCTGCCGTCGATGGCGCCCGTCCAACCGACCCACAGACCACCGCGGTTGCGCAGTACCGGCAACAGGGCATTTACCAGGCCGCCCGAGCCGGGGCGCACATTCCACTCACCCGATGGCTTGCGCGACAAAACGAACGGCAGACGATTGGAGACCACGACCAGTCGCGCCGCTGTGGGCTCTAACCGGCCAACGTCATCCAACGTTTTGCTACCATGAGCTGCCATTAGCTGGTCCCTTTCTCTATGATCAGAGTTTGCGTCGGATAGGCAAACTCGATTTGTTCCTGTTCGAAACGGCGGAAGATGGCCAGATTGATGGCCTGCTGCAGGTCCATGTAAACGTTATAGTCCGGACTGCTGACATAATAGACAATCTCGAAAATCAGAGCAAAATCGCCGTACTCCTTGAAGTGGGCACGATCGAAGCGGGCGTTCGATTCTGCCTCGATGATCTCACGGATAATAGCGGGAATGGCCTGCAATTTTTCGTATGGCGTCTGGTAAACAACACCAATAGAGAAGACGATGCGGCGCTCGGACATGCGCTTGTAGTTGCGGATGCGACTGCCCAGCAGATCGTTGTTGGAAAAAACCAGTTGCTCCCCGGAGAGACTGCGTAAGCGTGTGGTCTTAATACCGATATATTCAACCGTGCCGAGATAATCACCGACGATAATGAAGTCGCCAACGACGAACGGCTTGTCCAACACAATCGAAATGGAGGCAAACAGATCCCCGAGAATGTTCTGCGTCGCCAGAGCAACAGCGACACCGCCTACCCCCAAACCGGCGATGAGCGTTGTGATGTTAAAGCCGAGGTTGTCCAGACCGACCAGTACGACGATCGACCAGACTACGAGACGACTGATGAAACCGAGCACCGTTATGGTGGCGACGCTGCTGGTGTCTTCCGCCGTCTTGCGTTTGACGACGTCGGTGAGGCGATAGCGAATCAGCGCGTCGCCCCATATGCCGGCCTGTAGCAGAAAGACGATTATCAATAGGCGATCGATGAGCCCGCTGACCTTGGCGGGCAGCTGCAACAGGGTGCTCCCGAAATAGATCGCCAGCGCCAGCAGCAGTATGAGACTTGTCTTCTGCAGCAGCGCAACCGCAAGGTCATCTACCCCTGTCTTTGTGCGCAGCGCGAGCTTGGCCAGGTGTCCTATCAAGACCCCCTTAGCAATACGCATGACGATAAACAAGGCGAGCGCCAAAAAGGCCGCGCTCAACCATATCTGCAAACTGTTACCGAAAAAGGTCGTCTCTAGCGATGCCACTGCTTCCTCCGGAGGAATTGCGCGCCTGCGGCACTGATGGTGGATCTGCCTGCGCGGTGTGAACCCCGCTATTTAGCCACAGAGCCCGCTCTCTAGCCAAACAGCATCAGTCGGCGTATGTGCAAGGACTTCGACGGCGGGAGCATTTTCTGCAAGAATCGAGCACCGCGTGGGCGTGGCACGCCCGCGCATCACTCTTGCAGAGCGGATGAACCCTCATATGTCAGCATTAATCTGCGGTTCGGTGGCGTACGACACTATCATGGTGTTTCGCGACCGCTTCAGGAATCACATTTTGCCGGACAAGGTACATATCTTGAACGTGTCGTTTCTGGTGCCGGACATGCGGCGCGAATTCGGCGGTTGCGCCGGCAATATCGCCTACAGTCTCAAGCTGCTCGGCGGCGAGCCGCTGCCCATGGCGACCGTCGGCAGGGATTTCGCGCCTTACGCTGATTGGATGGATCGTTGCGGGATCGACCGTCGACACGTCCGCGTGATCGACAACAGCTACACCGGACAGGCCTTCATTACCACGGATACGGACGACAACCAAATCACCGCATTCCATCCAGGAGCAATGAATCTCTCCCACGAGAATCATGTCGGTGACGCCGATGGTGTGAAGCTCGGTATCGTCTCGCCAGATGGACGTGAAGGCATGATCCAGCATGCCGAAGAATTCGCGACTGGCGCCATTCCATTCATCTTCGATCCCGGCCAAGGCATGCCCATGTTCAGTGGCGAGGAGCTCATACGCTTCCTGGAGCAGGCCACCTGGGTCACACTTAACGACTACGAGGCGGAGCTGATGCAAGAGCGCACCGGCAGATCGCTCGAACGGTTGGCGCAGCTGGTGCAGGCGCTGATCGTTACCCGCGGTGCCGAAGGCTCGCGCATTTACACCGCTGGCGAGTGCCTGGAGATCCCGGTGGCTGAGCCCGACCGGGTGAACGATCCGACCGGGTGCGGCGACGCCTACCGCGCCGGTCTACTTTATGGGCTCTTGCGTGGGCTGCCGTGGGAGGTTACTGGACGCGTCGCCTCGTTGATGGGTGCCATCAAGATTGCACACTACGGTACGCAAAATCATCGCTTGACCCCGTCCGAGTTCGCCGCGCGCTTCAAAGAGGCTTTCGGTTTCGCCCTCGATTAGCGCGGGGTAGCGCGAGTATGGGCGCCAGCGTTCGCCCCGCCGCGTGCGGCACGGGCCGGATGCACCTGCCAACCTTCCCCTGACTATATATAGGAATCCCCCCCGTCAACCGCTCGACCCCCCGGTGCGCGCCGTTTATCTGCTTGGAGGCTTTGCGCTTGACACCCCTATAGCCTGGGTCTAGTCTAGCTGCAAACTACAATATGTTGTGTATATTATAAAGAAGGAGGTAAGACCGACCATGAAGGCCGTCCAACTAATAACAAAACCAGAGTCCAACACCGAGATACCGATCCAGCCCGCGTCGTTCGACATCTGGGACAAGAAGTACCGCCTGAAGACCATGGCCGGTGAGCCTATAGACCAAGACATCGGCGACACCTATAAGCGGGTCGCCCGTGCCCTGGCAGACGTGGAAGCCGCTCCGGATAAGCGCGAACACTGGTATGAGCGCTTCCTCTGGGCGCTGCAGCAGGGGGCGATCCCGGCGGGACGTGTGATCTCTAACGCCGGGGCACAGGACCACAAACCCGCTACCAGCACCATCAATTGCACAGTATCAAGCACTATCCCGGACTCAATGGACGGCATCTTGCGTGCCGTGCACGAGGCCGGCCTGACTCTGAAGGCCGGCTGCGGTATCGGTTACGAGTTCTCTACCCTCCGGCCCAAAGGGGCCTTTGTCAGCGGGGCCGGAGCTTACACCTCCGGTCCCCTCTCTTTTATGGATATCTTCGACGCCATGTGCTTCACGGTGTCGTCCGCAGGCGGTCGTCGCGGCGCGCAGATGGGGACCTTCGATATCGCCCACCCGGATGTCGCCAGCTTCATTCGTGCCAAGCGCGAGGACCGGCGCCTACGTCAGTTCAATCTGTCCTGCCTGATCACCGATGAGTTTATGCAGGCGGTCAAGGATGACGCGCCCTGGGACCTGGTGTTTCCAGCGATGCGGGCGGAATACGAGGAAGCGGACAGCCGTATCATCTGGCGTCAATGGCCGACGCGCAGCGGTTACATCACCAATAACCTAGGCCAGGTCGCCTGCAAGGTCTACAAGACCCTACCCGCTCGACGCCTGTGGAACATGATCATGGCGTCCACCTACGACTATGCCGAGCCGGGGTTCATTCTGATCGACCGTATCAATGAAATGAACAACAACTGGTTCTGCGAGAACATCCGCGCGACCAATCCGTGCGGCGAGCAGCCATTGCCTGAATACGGCAGTTGCCTGCTCGGCTCGGTCAACTTGACCAGGTTCGTCGAGCGCCCTTTCAGTCAGCAGGCGCGGTTCAACTGGCAGCGCTACCGCGAGGTGGTGGCGGTGTTTACTCGCATGCTGGACAACGTGGTCGAGATCAACGGCCTACCGTTGGATCGCCAGCGTCACGAGATCACCTACAAACGCCGCCATGGTATGGGGTTTCTGGGGCTGGGCTCTACTCTCACGCTGCTGAAGATGAAATACGGCGAGCCAGCCTCGCTGGAGTTCACGGAACGCGTCGCCCGCGAGATGGCCGAGGTCGGCTGGGAGGTGGCGGTCGAGCTAGCCGAAGAGAAGGGTCCTGCGCCTATCATGCTCGATGAGTTTACCGTCACCGAAGAGATGCTGGCGCGTCGCCCGGAGATGCGGCGTGATGGTTTCGATGTGGGCGATAAGGTACCGGGGCGAGTGCTGTTGGCCCGCTATAGCCGCTATATGCAACAGCTCGACCCGGCGCTAACTGAACGCATCGCCGAACGCGGCGCCCGTTTCACGCACCACACCTCGATCGCGCCCACCGGTACCATTAGCCTGTCGTTAGGCAATAACGCCAGCAATGGCATCGAGCCATCGTTCGCCCATCAGTACAGTCGTAACGTCATCCGCGAGCGGCGCAAGACCAAGGAAAAGGTGGAGGTGTACTCTTACGAGCTGCTTGCCTATCGCACCCTCGTGAACGCCGAAGCCGCAGCCACCGCTGAGGTACCGGAGCACGCGCTGCCGGATTATTTTGTCTCGGCCGATGACATCACGCCCAGACAACACGTCGATGTACAGGCGGCGGCGCAGAAGTGGGTCGACTCCTCGATCTCCAAGACAGCTAATGTGCCTACCGATTTCGCGTTCGAGGAATTCAAAGACATATACATGTACGCCTACGAACGCGGGCTCAAGGGCTGCACGACGTTTCGCTTCAATCCCGAGGCCTTCCAGGGGGTCCTAGTCAAGGACAAGGACCTGGAAAACACCAGTTACCGCTTCCAACTGCAAGGCGGAGAGGTAATCGAGGTGAAGGGCAACGAGGAGGTGGAGTATGACGGTGAGGTGCATACCGCCGCCAACCTATTTGATGCCTTAAAAGAAGGCTATTACGGCAGATTTTGACCAAAAAACAGGGTAGAGAAAGGCAGGAGAGATAACAATGGCCATCAAGATCGAAGAAAAGATCATCGGCTACGAGGTCGCACGTGAGGAAGCCAAGAGCGCTCCCGAAAGCAACGTCATCCAGATGCACGAGAAGCTCCAGCGTCCCGAGATGTTGCTGGGTAGCACCTACAAGATAAAGACGCCGCTGACCGAGCACGCGTTGTATGTCACGATCAATGACATAGTGCTGAATCCGGGGACCGAGCACGAAAAGCGCCGTCCCTTCGAGATCTTCATCAACTCCAAGAGCATGGAGCATTTCCAGTGGATCGTGGCGCTTACGCGCATCGTCTCCGCCGTGTTCCGCAAGGGTGGCGACGTGATCTTCTTAGTCGAGGAACTGCACAGCGTTTTTGACCCACGTGGAGGCTATTTCAAGAAGGGTAAGTACACGCCCTCACTGGTCGCCGAGATAGGTGATGTGATCGAGCGCCACCTGAAGATGATCGGCTTGATAGCGACAGAGGAGCCCGATGAGCAACGCCAACAGTATCTGGCTGAGAAGCGCGAACAATTTCGCTCCTCAGAGGGTCAGAACGATGGCGCCAATGGTGGGTTTCCGACGGAAGCACAACTTTGTCAGAAGTGTTTGACCAAGGCTGTCATCAAAACGGATGGATGTATGACATGTCTCAACTGCGGTGACTCGAAGTGCGGATGAGGCATCGCATATCGCCTTCGATGAGGTTGTCATCAGCAAGAAAATTTTGTAAAAAGTGTTTGCAATTTTCTTGAATCGTATTTACATTTATGCTTGACACGTTATTCATGTGTGCTAGACAAGGTTGAGAGTTGTCTAACATCGCTGTAAGCGCAAGGTAAGAGGTTGCACGAATCAGGGTTGATGAAGACGTTGCAAAGGAACGTGAAACACTACATCAACGGCAATCGCTTCGGAGACGCTTAGGCAAAGGTATACGACAGTTTTGGATCGATCGCGACTTTCGTTTACAACAATCAATAATAAGAAGCATCGGTACGAAACGGCCTTCGGGAAAGCGATTTCCCGGCTCGCCGAGATGTCCTCTTTCCCTGGAAGTCAGGAAAAGGCAGCCAATGGCTGTCTTTTCTGTTTTGCGAAAGCAGTACCCACGGGGCGTTTTGCCCCTTTTCCCATGTAAGCCTCTAACCACAACCCAAAGGAGTACGTTATGGCTAAGAAGAGAAAAGCGAAAGCTGCAAAGAAGACCGCTAAGAAGGCGAAGAAAAAGAAGTAAGTCGGTTAGCGGGGGGGTTCCATATCCTACCGCCGCCAGCCAACGGCTGACGGCGTGCCGGTAAGGGGCCGAAATAGCCCGCAACCGTTTCTCTAAACCGGTAGCATGCATCGCATGCTACCGGTTTTATTTTGCCAACTTCGCTCGACAGGCCCGATCAGCAACTCGATTTCGACGCCAAGCGAACCTGCAGCGCTTGCCGGCGATCCTCAGTACCAACGTCGACCCACTGGCCGCCATAGTGTTCGCCGCTCACCAGATTACGTCGTATGGCACCATTCAGGAGCGGCGACAACGGAAACTTACCGGGCTTACACCCGCGAAACAATTCGGGACTATACACGCCGATCCCGCTGAAGGTTAGCTTAGCGGTGCCG
>QKEI01000057.1 GCA_003251795.1 Candidatus Muproteobacteria bacterium | reverse complement strand
CCGAAGCGATCGAGGAGATCGACCAAGGAACGGTCGAGGCCATCGAAGCAACCGGCGCTTCGCGCCTGCAGACTCTGATCGTCGGCGTGATCCCGCAAGTGCTGCCGGTAATTTATGGCACCATCGTTTACCGCTGGGACATCAACATTCGCGAATCGACGGTGCTCGGCTTCGTCGGCGCCGGCGGCATCGGTATCATGCTTTACGCCTCCATCAACCAGTTCGCCTGGCACGAAGTCTCGCTGATGCTGCTCGCGATCTTCGCTGTCGTGGTGGTCAGCGAGTTTGTGTCTGCCGCCGTACGCAAACGCATCACCTAGCTACTTTCTTGCTTTTGAAAACGTCTGCTGGCCGCCCACGAGCGGGTCGATACCCCGCGAGCACGAGGCGCGGCTAGTCAGGAGATAGCAATGTGTCGACGACCTCGGCAAAGCCTGCGCCGCATGGCTTCTGCGTGATGTAAGCGGGCTCCGCTTTCAGGCGCCCGACAAACTCGCGGATGTTGGCGACGCCAATAGAGAGAGGAAAGTAGGCGAAGCTGGGGGTATCGTTGGGAGAGTCGCCGACAAAGATAAACTCATCCTTGGCGCCGTCGAGATCGACGAAAAACACCTCGCGCATGATCATGCGGGTCATCGTTAGCTTGTCGTAGTTACCGAACCAGCCGTTCACGTGGATCGAGCTGATCTTGGCGGTTGCGCCTGCCTGCTCGAACAAGCTCACAATCTTCTCCACGTCCGCCTGCGCCAGGCGCGGCACGTCTTCACAGTAATCGATGGCCAAGTCCGCTTCGCGGTAGAGCTGATCGGACGATACCCCGGCCCCCGGTACCTGCGCGAGAATTGTCTCGCGCAACGCCTGCAGGCGCTGTCGATTGTGTGCACGTTCCGCATCGCTTTGCAGAAAGCGCTTGTGCATGGTACGCGTCTGGTGATCGTAGCGGAAATAGAATGCGCCGTTTTCGCCTACCACGGCATCGACCGGCCACATGCGGGCGATGTGATCGCACCAGCCGGCGGGCCGTCCGGTAATCGGCACGGTGATGCGCTTTGCTTGCTGCAAGCGTTCCATCGCTGCATACGCCTCGGCGGTTAAACGACCGTCCGTCGTCAAGGTGTTATCGACGTCGAAAAACACGCCGCGAATACGGTGACGCACGGCCGCTGGTAGCGAGCTAAGTGGCTGCAAGGAATCGCCTCCCGATCGTCGAGACCAGAGAATTGTCCATACGTCAGAGGTCGAGCCGCAGGCGCAAGGGTTGGTGATCCGAGGCGTCGGTCTTGGCGTCGATATCCAGAGCGCGCGCGCGCTCGGCCAGATCCGTCGTGATGAACATGAAGTCACGGCAGTTTGGCGCCAGCCAGTGAACAAGCTCGTAGATCCCGCAGGTCGCCGGGTGCTCGACACCCGGATGGACGACGTCCCAGGCATCGACGAAAGCCGGCGTGGTGTCGTCGAACGGCTGCAGCAGGTGTGCGTACGCCGGCTCCGATTGCTCCATGTTGAAATCCCCGCATAGGACCGTCGGGCAGCGTCCGATCGGCGCCATCTTGGGCTTGGCGTCAGCGCCCGGTTCCGTCGGCTCGATCAGCGGATGGGCGCTGGCCGCTTGATGCAACACGCGCAAGCGTTCGACCTGGGCGGCACGATGCTCCACCGAGAAATACTCCAAATGCGTAGTAATCACGCGCACGGGTCCGGAGGGCGTGGACAGCGTCACCTCGAGCGCCCCGCGCTGCATGTGGCGCGTCTCCTCGGTCGCCGGTCGCGGCAACAAATGATTGCCCACCTCTAGCACCGGCAGGCGTGTAAGAATGAGATTGCCGAACTGACGGCGTTTGCCGATTTGCGCGGACCCAAGGTCGGTGCCAGCGCCGAACACCGCTTCGTAGCCGGGTAAAAGCTGCGCGAACAGGGCGACCTGGTCCGCGTCGTTATCGATAGCGGCAAAGTGGCGCGCCACCTCCTGGAAGCACAGCACGCTGGCATCACCCATGGCCTTGGCGGTGTCGACGATGCGCGCCAGATCGACGCGGCCATCACGGCCCTCGCCATAGCGGATGTTCCAGCAGACGATAGCGATCACTTGATACCCGCGCGCATGAAGGACTGCACGAACTGGCGCTGAAACAGCAGGAACGCGATCAACAGTGGCGCCACCGCCAGCAGCGTGCCGGCAGTGATGATCGACCAGTCAACCCCTGATTCCGGCGCGGCGAAAATCGCCAGGCCCACGGTGAGCGGGCGCGTCTCCACCGAGTTGGTGATAACGAGCGGCCAGAGAAAGTTGTTCCAATGGTAACTCACCGACACCAGGCCATAAGCCAGATAAACCGGCCGCGCCAGCGGAATATAAACCTTCCACAGGATCTGCATGGTGGAGGCCCCTTCCACGCGTGCTGCCTCTTCCAGCTCCTTCGGCACGGTCTTGAACGTCTGGCGCAATAGGAAAATACCAAACGCGCTCGCCATGTACGGCAGACCGATCGCTAGAATAGTATCGACCAGCCCGAAGGCGCTCATGATCCTGTAGTTCTCCACGATCAGCACGTCCGGCATGATCATGAGCTGCACCAGCACCAGCACGAACACCACTTCACGCCCGAGAAACGCAAAACGCACGAACGCATAGGCCGCCAGCGTGCAGATGATGAACTGAGCAACGAGGATCATCGTCACGAGCACAAAGGTGTTGAGGAAATAACGCGGGAAGGGCGCGACTCCCCAGGCGTTCGCGAAATTTTTCAGCGTCAGCGGCGCCAGCAGATCGAAGCGCGTGGAGAATTCGGCCGGATGAAACGCGCTCCAAAAGGCGTACAGTAGCGGCAACGCCCATAGGATTGCCAGTAACCAGGTACCGATGATCTCGGTCAAGCGTCCCAGCGAGTAGTAAGATTGCTGCATCATTGGTAGTGGGTTCTGCGTTCCAGGAAATAGAACTGGCTGACGGAGGCCGTCACCAGAATCGCCAACAATACCACCGTCAGCGTAGCGGCCGCTGCGGTATCCCAGTAATCGAAGGCTACCTGGTAGATGTAATACAGCAACAGATTGCTGGCATTATCCGGCCCACCTTTGGTCAGGATGAACAGTTGATCGACCAGCTTGAAGGAATTGATGACGGCGTTGACCAGCACGAACACGGTGGTCGGCATCAGCAACGGAAACACCACGCGACGGAAGTAATACCACTTGCCGGCGCCCTCCAACATGGTCGCCTCGCGCAACTCCGGTGGGATCGCCTGTAGCGCCGCCAGATAGAAGATCATGAAAAAACCAGCCTCTTTCCAGATCGTCATCACGATAATGCAACCCATGACCGTATTCGGATCTCCCAGCCAGTTGTGGCTACCGAATCCGAACAGACCCCGAATCTGGTCGAGCAAACCGTAGTCCGGCGTATAGAAGAACAGCCAGATGTTGGCCACCGCCACCATCGGCAGGATGGTCGGCGTGAAGTACGCCATGCGCGCGAGACCGCGGCCGGGAATGCTTTCGTTCACCAGCATGGCCATCAGCATCGCGAGCGCGATGCTGGCCGGAATGGTCCCGAGCGCGAACACGACATTATTGCCCAGCACCTGCCAGAAGAGATCGTCCTCCAACATGAACTGGTAATTTTCCAAGCCGACGAACTCCGCGGCCCGCGTTCCTTTGGCGGTGGAGAAGAAGCTTTGAATCACGGTCGCGACCGTCGGGTAATGCGTGAAGGTGACGAGCAGCACCGCCGCCGGCAGCAACAGCAGCCAGCCGTAAACGTGGGTCTGCAAACGAACGCCGCGCACCCTGGACATGAGGAGACGGGAGACCGGCAACGCCGGTCTCCCGTATGCCATCTAACGGCGATAACGCCGCAGGATACCGTCGGCCGATTTCTGTGCCGACTTGAGGGCAGCCTCGGGTGACTTGGCGCCGGTCAGTGCCGACTGAATGGCGTCGTCGAGCAGCTTGCGCACACGTGCGTTCTCGTGCGTGGAAAGCTCAGCCGTCGCATATTCCAGTTGGTCACGCGCGACCGCCGCATAGGGGAAGCCTTTGACGTATTCCTGTAGCGCTTTGGTCTGATACGCGGCCGGACTGATGCCCATGTATCCGGTCTTGATGCTCCACTCGGCAGTGCGCTCCGGTTCGGTCATGCAGCGGATAAAGCTCAGTGCGGCCTTTTTCTCTTCCGGCTTGGCCTGCTTGAAGATATAAAAATTGCCGCCGCCGGTCGGGGTGCCCCGCCGTTTCTTCGCCGGCAACATGGCCACGCCGAAATCGAACTTGGCGTTCTTCTTGACGGCCGTCAGGTTGCCGGTGCTGTGCCACATGATCGCTGTCTTCTGCTCGAGAAAATCGCTGCGTAAAGTGCCCCATTCGACCGTGCCCGTCGGCATGACCTTGTGTTTGGCACCAAGCTCGCGCCAGTACTTGAGCGCCTCGACAACAGCATGTTTGTCGAAGTAGGTCTTGTTGCCGGCATCGTTCATCAGTACCTGATCGTTTTGCATGGTGAGTGCGCCGAACATCCAGTAGGGATAGCCGGTCGAGGGGATCTCGATGCCCCAGCGCGAAACGTTGCCGGAGGCGTCTTTCTTCACCAGCTTCTTGGCATCCGCAACGAGCTGATCCCAGGTCGCCGGTGGCTTGCTCGGGTCGAGCCCGGCCTCGCGAAATGCATCCTTGTTGTAATACATGACGATGGTCGAGCGCTGGAACGGAATGCCCCAGGTCTTACCGCCCGTGCGACCGTTTTCCATCAAGGTGGGGTAAAAACTGTTGAGCCTTCCGCAGTAGTCGTAAGGTCATCGAACGCTTCGATGGCATTCTGGTCTATCAACTCAAAAACATCGATCGCGAACATCACCGAAAGTTGCGCGGGCTGACCGCTTTTCAACGCCGTCAGCGCCTTGATGCGCGCGTCGTTGTAGTTACCAGCATAGACGGCGTTGACCTTAATATTCGGGTCCTTCGCTTCACACTGCGCCACCAGCTCGTCGACAATCTTGGTCAAGGGTCCACCGACCGCGACCGGGTAATACATCGTCAGCTCGATGGGTGCCGCCATCGCCGGCATCGACCCTAACGCGCCGAGCGCCAACGACAGGCCGATCGCAGTCAACGTGGTAGTGATTCTACGTTTCATTGCTGTTTCCTCCTCATGGTGATTGTTTAGCTTTGCACACTGTACGCCGACGTGCATGGGGTTGCACCTCAGGTCAATTTACCGCTCACATCGCGCGGACGCGCACCATTCTCGCAACGCCTTCCCGACTCGGACTCGAACACGTGCACGTCGTCGGCTGACCAGCTCAGACGCACGCGCGCGCCCACAGCAAAGTTTGCCCGCCCCGGTGCCCGTAGGGCAAGTAACTGACTGCCAACCTTACAGCCGATGATTGTGTCGGCACCGTGGTATTCCGTATCCACGACCTCGGCATCGACGCCGGAGTGTGGCGAAATCGAGATATGCTCCGGGCGCACGCCCAGCATGAGGCCGTCGGCTGATCCCTCGAGCACCGCCGGTGCGCTAGTGCCCGCGACCACTGCACCTCCCGCCCCCGGCACCAGTTGCAGCAGATTCATCGGTGGTGTGCCGACGAAGCAGGCGGTAAAGGCGTTGGCGGGGCGCGTGTAGAGTTCTTCCGGCGCGCCGTTTTGCTCGATCCGTCCGTCGCGCAACAGAATAATGCGATCGGCCATGCTCATGGCCTCGGTTTGGTCGTGGGTAACGTAAATCATGGTAATGCCGAGCCGCTGTTGCAGACTGCGTATCTCCCCGCGCATCTCCTGGCGTAACTTGGCATCGAGATTGGACAACGGCTCATCCATTAGACAAACCGGCGCCTCGGCGATGATCGCCCGACCGAGCGCCACCCGCTGGCGCTGCCCCCCCGAGAGCTGCGCCGGTTTCCGCTGTAATAGCGAGGACAACCCGAGCAGTTCAGCTACACGAGCGAGACGCTGTTGGCGCTCCCCGGCCTCGACCCGGCGCACCTTGAGCCCGAAGACTATGTTCTCTGCAACGGTGAGATGGGGGAACAAGGCGTACGATTGAAACACCATCGACAGCTTGCGCTTGGCCGGAGGCAACGTGCTGGCCTCCTGTCCACCGATATAGATATGCCCCGAGGTGATCTCTTCGAGACCGGCTATCAAGCGTAACGTCGTGGATTTCCCGCAACCCGACGGTCCCAGCAACACGAGCAGCTTGCCCCGCTCAGCCGTGAAGCTCACGTCACGCACGGCGACGTTATCACCCCAACTCTTGTATACATTCGCGAGAACGACTTCCGACACAGCTTATGCTCTTGGGGATGCGGTGGGTCGCTGTCAG
>QKEI01000011.1 GCA_003251795.1 Candidatus Muproteobacteria bacterium | reverse complement strand
TATCACGCATGCGAAAAAAATAGCAGCGCTGGCGGAAGCGCGTTATGTGCAGGTAGTGCCGCATAACCCGCTGAGCCCTGTGAGCACCGCCGCCTGCGTACAATTGGCCGCTTGCATTCCGAACTTTGCGCTGCAAGAGTACCCACTAATGGAAGGAGTGACTCGCGCCGCGCATATTCCCATGGGCGGAGAAGCCGTGGCGACCGGCCTGGTCAAGACCGCACTGCAGGTTGAGAAAGGCTTCATTATTATCCCCGACGTACCCGGTATCGGCGTAGAACTGGCGCAGGACGCGGAGCAGCGCTTCCCATTCAGACCCAGGCCCCTCAAGACTCGTTTGCACCGTGACGGCTCTGTTGTTGACCAATAGGATTATTGTGCGCCGTGTCGTTGTTCCACTTTTCCGGAAAGCGCCCGCTTGATCTTGGCATTTTCGGCGGCTGCTTGACCGGATGCCCCGCCGCCCCAAACTGCGTCTGCAGTGACGTCACGGACAAAAGCCATCGGATCGAACCGTTAGTGTTGGCGGTTTCTGCCGACCGAGCGTGGTTGGCCGTCCACGGTGTCCTGGACACCTTACCTGGCGTGCATATCGTGACGGACAGCGCCGATTACCTGCACGCGGAGTGCGAGAGCGCAGTTTTTGGCTTTGTCGATGATCTCGAGTTGCACCTGCGTTCGCTAGAGGGTGTCATTGCGGTTCGTTCGGCCTCACGGCTCGGCTATTTTGACCTTGGTGCCAATCGCCACCGCGTTGAGCGGTTGCGGGCGATGCTTGCGGGCTTGGGGGTGCTACGCTAGATGCAGGGTAGCGGGGGCGGTGGGTTTTCCGGTCAGCGCATCACGGAGTAGTATGAGCGGAAGATTTAGCGGCTGCGAAGCGGGAGGCATACATGCGTACGGTGAAACAGCTTCTCGAGAGCAAAGGACATGATGTGTGGGGCGTCAGTCCTGATACTTCAGTCCTCGAGGCCATCAAGGAGATGGCTGACAAGCAAGTCGGAGCGTTGTTGGTGCTGGACCACGGCAAGCCCGTCGGCATAGTCTCGGAACGTGATTATGCCCGCAAGGTGATTCTGCAGGGCCGATCCTCCCAGGAAACGCCCGTCAAGGAGATCATGACTACACGGGTCGTTTGTGCCCGCCCAGATCTCAACGTCGAGGAATGTATGGCTATTATGACCGATAGGCGTATACGCCATCTCCCTGTGATGGACGGAGATCAGGTGCTTGGTATGATCTCGATCGGTGACCTGGTTAAAGCGATCATTGCGGATCAACAATTCATTATCAACCAGCTCGAACGCTACATAGCTGGGTAGCAGGCCTCGCCAGTGTGAGCAAAACGATCGAACTGAGGCTCGCGAGACCGGAGGATGCCCGGCGCATCAGCGTCATGTCTCGCGACCTCGTGGAGCATGGCCTACCCTGGTCGTGGGGCACCGCCCGTGTCACACAGCAGATCCGCTGCCCTGATACTGTGGTCTTGACCGCCTGCAGTCGCGATCATGTTGTCGGCTTCGCGATCATGCGTTTTCTCGAAGAGAGCGCACACCTGAACCTGCTTGCCGTCGATGTGCGTTACCAGCGCTTGGGTATAGGACGCCGACTCATCGAGTGGTTAGAGAAATCCGCACGGGTTGCCGGCACCTTTATCATTAGCCTAGAAGTGCGCATAACCAATGAACGGGCGCGCACCTTTTACCGCCGGCTGGGTTATACGGAGCTTGCGCGTATACCGCGTTATTACTCCGGGCGCGAAGCCGCCATGCGCATGAGTCGCGATTTGCGCTTAAAGTATCCTAGCGATTTCAGCAGAGAACAAGGTCGCTGAATCTCACCAACGTCGGTCGGTCGCACATCATAGCCCAACCCGCTAGTCGCTTCCGGCAGCTAACATGCCTACGATCTTTACTCACCCCGCTGTTCCGCTGGCGCTCGGTTTGGCGCCCGCTCGCCAGACGATCTCGTTGCGTTTGCTATTGGCTGGCGTTATCTGTTCTGTTGTACCCGATGTCGACGTGATTGCGTTTCAATTGGACATTCCCTACGGTCATGCCTTCGGCCATCGGGGTTTTACGCACTCGATAGTTTTTGCTGTGTTATTGGCATTGCTGGGCGTCGCTGCGCGTCGTGCGTTGAAGGCTAGAGCACCGATTGCCTTTGTGTTCATATTTGTTTGTACCTTGTCGCATGGCGTGTTGGATGCCATGACAACAGGCGGTCTAGGCATAGCGTTCCTGTGGCCCTTTGAGCAGCGGTATTTCTTGCCCTGGCGGTTTATCCAAGTCTCGCCGATCGGTTTCTCGTTTTTTTCTCCCTGGGGTCTGGCCGTATTAAGAGCAGAGTTATTGTGGATTTGGTTGCCGGCGCTCGTTATTGCGACCTGCGGATTCTTTGGGCGTAGAATGTATGCGCGCGCCAAGCCACCCACCGAATCTCATGTTCACCTACGCACAAGCCAAAGCGGTAGCCATACAAGCCCTTAGCGCTGATATTGAGGCATACCGTCGCGGTGCCCCGGCAGCAGCGTGAGCGAAACAGCGATCCGACCGGCTCGGCCTGAGGATGCGACACAGATAGCCGCGTGTGTGGCGGCAGCCTATCAACATTACATTTCCCGCATGGAGCGGTTACCGGGCCCCATGCTCGATGATTACGGCCAAGTTATCCGGCAACATCAGGTGTTCGTTGCCGAGCAGGAATCCAAGGTGATCGGCGTCGTTGTGTTGATTCTCAAAGGTCGCGGGATTCTGCTCGACAATGTCGCCGTGCACCCGGCGCAGCAGGGCAAGGGCTTGGGCGGGCGACTGATCGCGTTGGCGGAGGCCGAATCGCGGCGGCAAGGATTCACCGAACTCGATCTCTACACTCACGAGCGTATGATCGAGAATATCGCCATGTACAAGAAGCTCGGCTACTTCGAAACGGAGCGCCGCACCGAACGCGGCTATCAACGCGTGTACATGCGAAAAGTCCTGTCGGCAGATCACAATCAGGAGTCGCAGGGCAGAGCATGACGGTCATTGGAAATCATCTGAAGATGCACCTGGCGCGTGGTCTACGGGAGCGTGCGCGGCAGTTTTATGTTGATATCCTCGGCTGTAAGGCGTTGGAGCAGCATCCTTACGCGGATCTGGATCTTTACGAGTTCAAAGACGGCTTCGTTGTCGGATTGTTTTTCGTCGAAGATGAAAACGTCCTGAGTGAGGAGGACCAGCTGAAGGCAGCGTGGATGGAGATCAAGACTACCGATCCCGTGTCGCTCGAACGCCGTTTGCGTCAGTTCGGTGTAACGCAGGTGGAGTTCGCCGATACGTCGAGGTTCTACTTCCAAGCCCCCGGCGGTCAGGTGTTCCGCGTGGCACCGATGGATGGTGGACTTTAGTATCTTCGGTTGAGGCGTTGGTGCGCGTCAGCGTAGCTGTTTAATGAAATCCACCATCGCTTTTGCTACCCGCGTTTGTTGATCGCGATGCGGTGTATGGCCACAGTTGGGTAACATCACCAGCTCTACCGGTCCCGACACCTGTGAGGTGATTGCCTCGACCTGATTTTCGCTCCCGTATTCGTCGTCTTCCCCCTGCAGGATGAGCACCGGGCAGCTTACGCCGGGTAGGCAGGCCTCGATGTTCCAGGTTCGGAACGCGGGGCTCAACCAAGTGTCGTACCAACCCCAGAACACCGCATTCGTCTGATCACCGTGATAGCGGGCGAGTCTTTGCGCCAGGTCGGTACTGCGGTAGAGCTCGCCCGTGCGCTTGATCCCTTCGATGGTGATGTCTTCGACGAATATGTGGGGCGCCTCGAGGACAAGCCCGAGCGTACCAGAAGTCGCGCTGCTGCTGGCGTAGAGCAGGGCAATTGACGCACCGTCACTGTGACCGATGAGGATGAAGCGCTCGATGTCCATCGCCCGTAGCACGGCCGGCAGCAGCCGCGCTTCGTCGTGCAGATAAGACAGCGTACGCGCGCGCTCGAGCGGCGCGGAATCGCCGTAGCCGGCTCGACTGTAGACGAAGGCGCCGCATCCCGTGGCGCTCACCACGCGCGCCGGAAAATCTCGCCACATCGCCAGACAACCGAGACCTTCATGCAAGAACACCAGCGTCGGCGCCGCGTCGGCGGAGGGCCCGACCCATGTGTACTCGAGATGCTGACCGTCGGCGGTGAGATGCGGCATTAGTGCTAGTGGATACGACTGGTGTACTTGTGAGACACAATGACCACTTGATCAACGATGTAGACCGACCCGAGATCCTTCTTGCGGGCGCCCATGCGTAGCGACTGCACCTATTCGCTCAGCGCCCGCGCACGTTCTCGCAGTACGGTTTTTTGGATCTTGCCCGTCGCTGTTTTCGGCAACTCACCGAAGACCACTTTCTTCGGTACCTTGAAGTGTGCCATATGGTCTCGGCAGAACTCGATCAATTGTTGCTCGGTTACGTTTTCTGCATCCACCTTAAGTGCCACGAAGGCGCACGGTGTCTCGCCCCATTTCTCGTCGGCACGTGCGACGACAGCTGCTTCGAGCACCGCGGGGTGCCTGTACAACACTTCCTCGATCTCGAGGCTCGATATGTTTTCGCCACCGGAGATGATGATGTCCTTGGCGCGGTCCTTGATTTCGATGTACCCGTCGGCGTGCATCACCGCTAGATCACCCGTATGAAACCAGCCGTCGGCCAGCGCCTGGTCGGTCGCGCGCGGATTTTTCAGATAGCCTTTCATCACGGTGTTACCACGCAGCATCAGTTCACCGATGGTCACGCCGTCGGTAGGCACTTCGACAAGTGTCTGCGGATCCATGATGCACAGATCATCAAGCGTCGGGTAACGTACGCCCTGACGCGCCACACGAGCAGCCTGATCAGTCGGCCCGAGTACGTCCCACGCGGATTGCCAGGCACACAAGGTCGCTGG
>QKEI01000241.1 GCA_003251795.1 Candidatus Muproteobacteria bacterium | reverse complement strand
ATGGCGCCGCGCATGATCCAGTCATCCCGGCTGAGGGAGGCGCGTACTCGTGGCGCCGCGCGTGATTGGGCGAGCACCGCGTTCGCCATCGTCAGCGCGCCCTACGGTTGTCCGCTAAAGACATGGATACGTTCTCGCGGTACGGCAACGGCGATCGTCATACCCTTGGTCAACGACAGATCGCGCACATCGTTGATCGACAGATCGGCCGTGATGTGGCCCTTCTGAACACTGTCGGCTGCAAGATTGGCACGATAAAAGGACCCGAGAAACTCCATGTCGACAATGCGAGCGTCGAAGCCGTTGGTTTGATCGACGTCCACATCGCGCACCGCGACATCCTCGGGTCGTACGGCCACGGTCACGTTGGTGCCGGGCGCATGGCCGTCCACCCCGGCGCATTCAAGCTCGATATCGCCGAGCCGTACCTTATCCGGCCCGGCTACCACCGCCGGAAGAAAGTTCATGGTACCGACGAAATCGGCGACAAAGGCCGTGCGCGGTTCTCGGTAAATCTGCAATGGCGTGCCGACCTGTTCGATTACACCCTGATTCATCACGACGATGCGATCAGCCATAGTAAGCGCTTCTTCCTGATCGTGTGTCACCATGATAGTGGTGACCCCGAGCCGCTGCTGCAGTTGCCTGACTTCATGGCGCAGGTGTACGCGCACGCGCGCATCGAGCGCAGACAGCGGCTCATCAAGCAGCAGCAATCCCGGCGATGTCGCCAGCGCCCGTGCCAAGGCCACGCGTTGTTGTTGCCCTCCCGAAAGTTGCGCCGGGTATTTTGGCGCTTCCTGCGGTAAACCGACCAGCTCAAGCAGTTCCTCGACGCGCTCGCGGACCTCGGTCCTCTTGGTGCGCCGGTTCACCAGCCCATAAGCGACATTCTTGTACACCGTAAGATTTGGGAAGAGCGCGTAGGATTGGAAGACGATGCCAAAATCTCGCTCGGTTGGCGGCAGACTCGAGATATCTCGGCCGCCCTGTTCGATGCGACCGCTGGTCTGAATGTCCAATCCGGCGATGGCACGCAGTAGCGTGGTTTTACCGCACCCCGAGGGCCCGAGAAAACAAACGAACTCGCCCTGGTACACGTCAAGCGAGATGTTTCTTAGGGCCGAAAAGGCGCCGAAATTCTTGCTGACGTTGTCGATCCGTAGATAGGGCATGCGCTGCTCGGTGCCGGCTGAGGCCTGTGACTCCGTCACCATAGCGTTACCTCTCGTGGGACCATGATAGGCCCACCGCAGCATCAAAAGAAAGACCCAACCGCCCGCACGAAGCGGAGCGGTTGGGGAATTTACGAGATTGCTGCGATGCTACTACTTCTTTGGCTCGGACTTGGCGCCGTAGCGAGTTTGCCATTCCTTAAGAATGCGCTCGCGATTAGCCGCCGCCCAGGCGAAATCGTTCTTGATCATCTTGGCGATGATGTCTTTGGGGAAGTATTTCACCGGCTTGGCGATGCCCGGCATTGCTACCACGGCATATTCTTCGTTGTAGATTTTCTGGGCTTCTTTGCTGACAGACCAGTCAGCGAGCTTGCGGGCCGCGTCAAGCTTGCTCGTGTTTTTCACTATGCCAAAAGACTCGAGATCCCAACCGACGCCTTCCTTAGGCGCAATGACATCGATCGGCGCGCCCTTGGCCTTGGACTTGGCACCGCGATAAGCGAACGACACGCCAATCGGAATCTCACCGGCAGCCGCTTGCTTGCACGGTTTCGATCCGGAATGGGTGTACCAGGCGATGTTCTCGTGCAGGCCGTCCATGAACTTCCACGCCTTGTCCTCACCCCACATCTGAATCCAGCTCGATACGTCGAGGAACCCAGTGCCCGAGGAGTTCGGGTTAGGCATGACCACATGGCCTTTGTAGACTGGCTTGGTCAGATCCTGCCATGAGGTCGGCTTAGGCAGGTTCTTCTTCTTAGCTTCGACGGTGTTGTAGCAGACCGCGGCGATCCACGCGCGCTGACCGACCCACAGTGGAGGCTTGTGGGCAGAATCGACGTACTTCTGATCGAGCTTATCTACCCCTTTGGGAGCATATCCCTGGAAGTAGCCTTCATTGGCGAGCAGCACCAGGCTGGTTGCCGCGAGGCCCCAGACGATATCGGCCTTAGGGTTATCTTTCTCGGCGAGCAGCTTGGCAGTGACGATACCGGTGGAGTCGCGCACCCACTTTACGTCCACATCGGGGTAATCCTTTTCGAACTCACGCTTGAACTTGGCGAGCTCGTCGGCCTCAACCGCTGTGTAGACCAACAACTCCGTCTTAGCGACAGCGGTGCCTACCGACAAGACCGTCATGAGCAGCGCTGCCGCGATGACAGACAGCAATCTAACGGGCGGGAAAGTTGTTTTCATGATTCGAACTCCTCCATTGTGAAACAGGTGATGAGATGCCGGACGCCCCATGACGCCACGAGCGCATCTATCATAGCGCGTTTGCCACCACTGAACACCCGCCCCAGGAAGGCAGCGCCCGCGCCGGCGAAGGGCCGCTGGGACCCGTGGGTGCGTGCAAGAGCCTGATGTAATTGCTTTTTTTTGCTCCCGACAATGGGTGTGGCTATCCGCTATAAGCGGGTGGCTGGTTGTTGGCGCTGGCGGGCGACTATAGAATCTTCAAAGCGCAATAACGACATTGCAAGCAAATGCGGTGGGGCAAACGGCGAAACAAACGCAGCATGTGAATCCGGCGCAGCAAGCGCGACTGCTGATTCGTTCCGGTAAACACACAAGACACACGGCAGGCCTGGCCCATGGCTACGTGCAGGGCAACCTTTGCATACTGCCCGCTGAATATGCCGTCGAATTCGCCGCCTTCTGTCAGCGCAACCCCAAACCGTGTCCTTTGATCGGCATGGGCGCACCCGGAGATCCACATCTGCCGACGCTGGCACAGGATCTAGACATCCGCACCGACCTGCCACGTTATCGCGTGTTCCGCGAAGGTCAGCTCGTCGATGAGCCGACTACGATCATTGATCTGTGGCGCGACGACCTCGTCAGCTTTGTGCTCGGCTGTTCGTTCTCTTTCGAACAAGCGATGATCGAAGCAGGTATACCGTTGCGACACATCGAGCGAGGCGACAACGTGGCGATGTACAAGACGAACATCGATACGGTGCCCGCGGGCAGGTTTCGCGGCAAGATGGTCGTGTCCATGCGTCCGCTCAAGCCTGCCGATGCAATCCGTGCGATCCAGATCACCTCGCGTTTTCCGAATGTGCACGGTGCGCCGGTGCACATCGGCCTGCCGGAGCTGCTCGGCATCGGCGACCTAGAGCAACCCTACGTCGGCGACCCACCGCATATGCGCGCTGACGAAATCCCGGTGTTCTGGGCCTGCGGCGTTACACCTCAGGTCGCGGTCGAACACGCCCGCCCGCCGCTTTGCATCACCCATCAACCGGGAGCAATGGTGATCACCGATCTGCTAAATACCAGCCTCGCGGCGTTTTAGCCTTCCGACTCTCTAGCCCCCGAGAAACACGCGCTTGACCTCTTCGCTCTTGAGGAGATCTTGCGATTCGCCGGCGAGCACCAGGCGGCCGCTCTCGAGAATGTAACCCCGGTTGGACATGCTCAAGGCGACCTGCACGTTCTGCTCGATAAAGAGAATACTGACGCCGCCGCTGTTGATGCGGCGGAATACCTGCATCATTTCCCTCACTACTGCGGGTGACAAACCGAGAAATGGTTCATCGACCATCAGCAGCCGCGGCCGCGACATCAACCCGCGCCCGAGCGCCAGCATCTGCTGCTCACCGCCGCTAAGCGAATGAGCTAGCTGCGACTCGCGCTCGCGCAGCCGCGGGAATAACTGGTACACCTCCTGCAGCGTTTGTCGCCGCTGGCTCCGCGCGTCAGCGTGGTAACCGCCAAGCCAAAGGTTCTGATGCACGCTCAAATAGGGAAAAACACGTCGACGTTCGAGTACGTGCGAAAGACCCCGGCGGACGATCTGGTACGAGGGACGACGGTCGATACGTTCACCCTCGAACTCGATCGTCCCCGCCTTCGGCTGCAACAGCCCGGAAATGGTGTTGAAGATCGTGCTCTTGCCGGAGCCATTGGGACCTAGCAGGCTCACCACCTCACCGGTATCGACCGCGAGCGACACACCCCAGATCACCTGGTAGTCACCGTAGCTCACCTCAAGGTTGGATACTTTAAGCATAAGCAAGCCCGAGATACGACTCGATTACGTTGCGGTCGCTCTGAATCGCCTCAGGCGTACCTTCAGCAATCTTGCGCCCCAGATGCAAAGCCACGATACGATCAGCGAGCGACATCAGCACCTGCATGTTGTGCTCGATAATGATCATGGTCATGCCCTGCTGCTTGAGGCGATTTACTAGCTCGATCAAGCCAGGCAGGCTGCGCTGATCCACACCCCCGGTAACCTCGTCCATCAACAGCAGGCGCGGCTGCGTGGCTATCGCCCGGGCCAGCTCTAGGCGCTTGCGCTGGCCGGTGCTCAGCATGTAGGCGCTCGCCCGACGTTTCTCCAGCAAGCCTACGAAATACAGCGCCTCCAGCGCCCGTGCGCGCGCAGCACGCAGATTGGCGGTGTGTTGCAACACGCCAACCATGACATTTTCCTCCACGCTCATGCCGTGGAAAGGCTTGAGTTTCTGGAACGTTCGCCCGATGCCAAGGCGATTAATCTGATCCGGCCGCAATCCCCGCAAGGAGCGTCCCTGAAAATGCACATCGCCGCTATCGGCTACATAGAAGCCCGTAAGTAGATCGAACAGCGTTGACTTGCCCGCCCCGTTGGGACCGATCAGACCTACGATCTGTCTCGGTTCGACGTTAAACGAGATATCATCGTTGGCGACGAGGCCGCCGAAATGCTTGCTCAGACCACGCACCTCAAGCATTGCCACGTTTGCTACCCTCCCGCAACAGCGCACGAACGCGTCGATGCTTGAACAGCCCAAGCAATCCACTCGGCC
>QKEI01000161.1 GCA_003251795.1 Candidatus Muproteobacteria bacterium | reverse complement strand
CGCCGCTAGACCGATAGCTACCACCTGCTCGCGCTCGGACCACTGGGCTTCACGCAGCGTTTTTTCAATTGCGTCGGCGTCGCCGTCGATGTTGTAAACCTTACTGCGCTTCGTCAAGTGCTTGCTAATTTCACTGGCCACGCGCGTATAGGCGGGTATGTCGCGGCTTACGAGAATGGTCACCCCCGGCAAGAGTTGTACGGGCATGGGCTCCGGTTGAGCCTGAGGGGGAGAGGACGGGGTGGTCTCGGTACGAGACTGCGTAGTGGATGTTTTTCTTCGCGCTTGTTCGCGTGTTGCTTGCTGTTGAGGCGCTGGTACCGCCTTGTCTTTCTGTTTGTGCGGCTCAGGTTCGACTTGCGTCTGCGGCGGCGGTGCCGGCAGTTGTTCGGGCTCGTGTACCACAACCACCTTGGCCAGAGTGCATCCGAGGAACAAGAGGCAAGGCGCCAGCCAAACGAAGATCAGCACTGCGTATTGGCGCATGCTCCTTCTTTGAGCACACGCCGCTGTGCGGCCACGCCACGTGCTTAACCTCGACAACATCATGCGCCTCACGCGCTCCAACACCCCATCAAAATACCACCGCGCTAACTCACGCCCGCGTATAGGCACCAGCTGTCACACTGGCAAGAACCTGCGCGGTGTACAAGCTGGGGGCTTTGGCCTATGCCTTGAATCGCCAGTCAGGCCGCCGCATTGGGTGCCCCGGCTGGTTATTTAGGGATCGGAAACGACTCCCCCATCACTGGCAGCTTATTCTCCGCTTATTCTAGGCGAACGACGAGTGTAAAGCTCTGCGCGGCTCACTAACAGTCCACCGGATGATCCGTTGCAAAAGACCGACAAGCGGCGTGCATTGCAAGCTGCGCCGGCTATCACAACAAGAGTTGGGCATTGTGCTTTGCAACAATTCCGATATCCGGTCCAGTTCGCCGGAATGACGTTCCTGTCCAACCTCGAGGGGGCGATGCACTGCCGTGTCTCGCGTCTTCTTCATAAACGCCTCTTCACAGCCTCGTCGATGGCACTTACCTGACCAGCCAAGAAACTTTAGCGACTAGGGCAATTAGGCAGAACATTGATCTGGATCAAGAAGGCACTGGCTGGGAGTTTCTTATGATGATCCTATGTCAGGGAAGCCCTTATTCGTTCTCGTATCTTCTGGCGAGCACGAGAAACTGCATATTGCGGCGATGCTGGCTTCTGTCGCCGCCGTCTCCGATCGGCCGGTAGAAGTCTTTGTAAGCATGAATGCCATTTTTGCCTTTGCAAAAGACATCGAACCGCGGCAACGCTATAAAGGCGGCGCTTTTTCTAAATTACTTTTAGAAAGAAGGGCCCCCGACACGCTGCAGCTCCTGCAGCAAGGTAGGGAGTTGGGGCAGCTCAAGATCCATGCGTGCTCCATGGCACTTGACCTGTTGGGCTGGACGGTGGATAACCTGGTTACCGATCTATTCGACGGTGATCTCGGTTTGACAAGATTTCTGTCAGACGCCGAGGCGGGCGACTTGGTAACGTTTTAGGCAAGAGGACAACCGATGATGGCCGAGCGTCGCAAGATTGATGCCCGCGGTGCTTTTTGTCCGGGTCCACTGATGGAGATGATCGCCACCCTTAAGCTTTCTCAGGTCGGCGATGAAATCGAGGTGTGGTCGTCAGATAAAGGTTCGTCCAAGGACATCCCGGAGTGGGTGGCCAAGGTCGGTCACGAGCTCGTAAGCAATGAGGAACGTGACGGTTATTGGAGTATCGTGGTCAAAAAACTGAAATAACGATGGCGGGAACCGGTAGCCGGAGACAGTCGCAGCGCGGCCGCCGAGTCTCGCAGCAACCGCTGGAGACCTAGTCATGGCAAAACACGTATTGATCGTCGGCGGCGGTCTAGCAGGAACTATTGTCGCCAATGGCCTGTGCCGCCAGCTCGGCAACGAGCTTCGGTCTGGACAACTCAGCATTACCGTACTTAGCGCCACAGATACACACATGTATCAGCCTGGTCTTTTGTACGTACCGTTCGGGCGCATCCGCGAGGCGGAGCTGTTTCGCGACGAGCGCAAGGTACTCGATAGACGCATCGCGTTCTTTGTTGATCCGGTTACTCGTATCGACGTAGATGCCAACAAGGTGACTACAGAATCGGGTAAGAGCTATGGTTACGATTATCTGGTCATTGCCACCGGTTCTCGTATCATGCCGCAAGAGGTGCCGGGCCTCGCCGAAGGTGCGCATTGGTTTTACGATCTGGAGGGCGCGCGCAAGATGCGTGAAACGCTCGGCACGTTTGCCGGCGGCAAGGTGATCGTGAACTCCAACGTGCCACACAAGTGCCCAGTGGCACCGCTAGAAATCACCTTTATGCTTTACGACTTTCTGCGCGAGCGCGATCTGTTGAAGAAGTCGGAAATCACCTATACCTATCCCATCGGCCGCCTGCACGCCCTGGAACCAGTCGCCAACTGGGCAAAACCGGAGATGGAGCGCCTTGGTATCAAGTACGAAACGTTCTTTAATACCAAGGAAGTTGATGCCAAGGGCAAGACCATTTCTTCCGAAGAAGGTGTCACCCTGCCCTACGATCTGCTGGTGACGATTCCGCCGCACAAAGGGGCGCAAGTAATCATGGATTCGAAACTGGGTGAAGGCGGTTGGGTACCGACCAATCCGAAAACCTTGCATCGCGAAGGCTCGAACAACGTTTTCGTTGTCGGCGATACAACTAACATCCCCATCTCTAAGGCCGGATCGACGGCGCATTTCGAGGCCGACACGATTGTCGACAACCTCGTGTCGCTGTTGCAAGAAGACCGCATGGCGCGCGAGTACGATGGTAAAGTTTATTGTTTCGTCGAGACCGGTACCAAGACGGGCACCTACGTATGGTTCAACTACACAACGCCGCCGAATCCGGGCCCGCCGTCCCAAATGATTCACTGGTTCAAGCTTGCCTATAACCGCCTATACTGGCTATCGGCCCGGGGTCTCTTGTAAGGAGGGCATCATGAGCAAGGCGCAAGCGAGTCAACAACCGGAACCGGTGCCGATGCAGGTGCCACCGGAACCGATGCAGCAAGTGCTCACCGCCCTGGGTGATGCGCTAACTGACGGCATGGTCGAGCGCGGTGCCACAACCGCAAGCAACGCCCTTGAGGTCGTCGACCGCCTAAACGATCCAGCCACACGCGAGGCGGTACATACGTTACTCGACGGCCTCACGGCATTGCACCGCAACGGCGGCTTGGCCGCCCTGTTAGACATGGGTCACCTGCTTAACGCCGCCCGTAACGCCGTAAGCGATAACATAGTCGAGCGTGGCGTTGTCGCCACCACCAGTGTGCTCGAGCTTGCCGATCAGATGACTCAACCTGAGACGCGCGAAGCAATTCACACGTTACTGGAGGAATTGACTACGTTGCACCGCAACGGCGGCATCATCACCCTGTTCGAGCTCATCCACTTCTTGAACGCTATGCGCAACGCCGTTACCGACAATATCGTCGAGCGCGGCGCGGTATTTATCGAGCAGATGGTGAACAATCTGGCGAATGAGGAAGTGGCGGTACTCGCCGGTGTGGCCAAGGGCGCCTTGCATGAAGCGGCCACGGAGGCAGCAGAGACGTCACACAAGGGTGGTCTGTTTGCGACGCTTGGCATGTTGTCCAAGCCCGAAACACAGGCATCATTGGGTTTTCTGCTTGCGTTCGCCAGTAAGTTACGCGAGCGGGCCTGATCGGCACTAACGAAGTCGCCGAAGTGTTAGTATTGCGCCCTTTCTAAGGGCCGGCAGGATTAGTTTGTCGCGCGGCCTGTCAAACACGCTGAAACCGACAGAAAAGGAATTGCTGGGTGACACCCTGCGGCGTGACGTGCTCTACCAATTCGTGCTGTAGTAGCCTGAAGCCATCGCCTAGACGCTCCCCCAACGAGGCTATACCGTAACGACAAACATCGAGGCCGCTGCATTTCAGCGGTCCCTGCGGCCCAAAGGTGCCAAGGACGACCTGTCCGCTTTCGTCGAGTGTCCGCAAGAGCACCTCTTTGTACGCCAACTGTTCAGTCTCCTCGGTGAGAAAGTGAAATACCGCGCGATCGTGCCAAAGATCCCACGCATGAGGTGAGTGAAACTCCGTCACGTCGCCAACGAACCACTCAACCTGCGCCGCACGGTCCCCCAGGCGCGCTTGGCTCACGCCAACCGCAGCCGCTGATATATCGAGCACACCTGGATGGTAGCCACGCTCAAGCAGCGAGTCGACCAACGTCGATGTGCCACCTCCTACATCGAGGATACGCGCGCCTCGTACAAGTGCTGCTGCTTCGATAAAACGCAACGACACCATTGGCTGCGGCTCGAACCAGCTGAGCTGAGCGGGCTCCTTTGTCCGATAGATGCCTTCCCAGTGTTGCTTACGGCTCATTACACCTCTTGAAATTCGGTTGCGTCCGAGCGCAGCCGCGCCCATCGTGGCGCGCGCGCACCCTACTTGCGCCGTATCTCGTTTATTAGCTCCATTTGAATCTCCTGGATCTCGGCTAACCGTTCCCATTGGTGCAATAACATATGGTCGATCTTCTGATGCAGGTGGCGAATTTCCAGCTCCGCCTTTAGATTCACCTGGTAGTCGTGTAGCGCATGCAGACGATCGCGTGCCTCCTGGCGGTTCTGACTCATCATGATCACCGGTGCCTGAATAGCCGCCAGGCAAGACAATACGAGATTGAGGAGTATGTACGGATACGGATCGAACGGACGGGCTATAAGCACCGAGGAATTAACGAACATCCACGAGAAAAGCACCACGGCGAAAATAGCTATGAACGGCCAGCTGCCGCCGAAATCGGCGATACGATCCGCCATCCGCTGACCCAATGTCGCTGCCGCCTCAAACTCCTCTTCCGGATTGCGTGTCAGGATCTCGTGCTCCTTTAGGCTGTCGATTACCTCTTGCTCGAGCGTCGTCAACTCGCCCTTCTCGGTCTGCACCAGTTGCTGTACGTACTTGTGCCGGTATTTCTGCAGGTCGTCGAGGCAGATCCAGCCATTCTCCGACCAGTGTCCTATTTCATCTCTTATCAGCTCGGCGACCGGTGGCCGCACAACGATTGCTGGTCGTAATCGAGCTACGCGTTGCTCGCCGCAGATCTGGCATGCGTGGGTGCTCTTGGTGTTGCTCTTGTTCATATCGTCCAACCGAATGTATAACGGCTTGCGGTTAACCTCTCAATAGCCGCGCGCGCAATCAACTAACGCCCGCAGCGGTAGCCCCTTGAGAAAATGCTTGACGTTGTCGACGAACAGCTCGGCAACGATCTCGTCGCGCGCCGGGTGTAGTCCGCCGATGTGCAGCAGCACGGTGACCCCCTCGGTTGTCCAAAAGGAGTGCTCGCACGGCAACGACTCTTCTCGGGGCCTCGACGTCGTCGAGCCACAACAGGATGCGTGGCTTATCCATGTGATCACAATTTTTACGGAACTCGAACGACCACAAGCTTATCGGTTCCCGACTCCGCCCCCCAGACCTCTCCCGGTCTGCCGAGGATCTGGCGCACCTGCGCTCCCTTGCTCGCTAACTCGAAGACGCTAAACTGCTCGCTCTTGGGGTCAAAGCGGACCATAGCGTTGGCACCAAAATCGCTCAGCCAGACCATGTCCCTATTATCGACAAACACGGCGTAGGCGCGTGGACCTACGCCGGGCAGTTTGAATTCGCGCCACTGACCGTTGGATGGATCGTAAACACCGACCTGCCCAACATGCCATTCGCTCACCCAAATGCGTCCCTTCGAGTCCGCCCAAACACGGCGCGCGCCCTGATTGGGTGTCGGTGGCTCGAACACGGTTGCCTTGCCGCTCTCGGTATCGATGCGAGCAATGTGACTGCCGGCGAGGGACGCGTAATAAACGCTGCCGTCCGGGGCGGTGCAAATGCCGTACGGGCCGCGCCCACGCGGTGCCTCAAACACCTGTACCTTGCTGCTCTTCGGGTCGAGCCGACCATAGTAGCCGCTCTGCCCGGTGAACCAGAGCACGCCGCGGCTATCAAAGGTGGCGGTATTGAGATTGGTCGAAGGCGTTCCCTTCGGCAGCGGAAACACCTGCACCTCGTGTGTCTGCGGATCGACCCGCACTATAGCGTTCTGACCGCTATCGGTGATCCAGGGCGCGCCGTCGGGCCCAACGATCACGCCGTGCGGCGCGGAGTTTTTCCCCAGCGCGATGTGCCGGGTATTACCGGTTTTGACATCGAGATAGCCAAGCTCGCCCGACTGCTGCGCTGTATACCACACTCCGCCGTCGCGCGCAGGCGCGACGTCGTGCGGATGCGAGCCGTTTGGCACCGCATACTCCTGCACACGCGGCTCATTGGCACGCGCTGTCGTGCTAGCGAGCGTCAACATAGCGACGAGCGCAACGCTTATTAGCTGCATGGTTGCGTCCTCCGGGCAAACGAAGAGCTACATCCTATCGTAGCCATCGGCTCATGATCCACGCATGTTGTACCGCCATCGGCAACCGCGACGCGCCGATCTGGCTCATTCTGGTAAGTTGGTTCCGCCCGCCTGCGAATGCGCGCACAACATTCGTTCGCATTCATGGGAGACCGACGACCTGACCCCTGACGGGGACGCAAACGGCCCACTCAACCGCCCCTCGGTGGCGCCCGCTGATAACCGGGTCCGACCACAGGGGGGTGTTCCGGCAGGATCGATTGGTCGACATCGGAGCGAAAGGTCCTGCTGTAGCTTGCGATCACGTGCTTGTCAGCCGGATCCAACAAGCGCAAGTGCACTTGGTAATCGTGGTTGGCCTTCACCCCGTGCACCGGTGGAGTGCGAAAAACATACTGCAGACGTCCGAATTTCGCGGTATCGCGAACAACAATCGGTTCACCCCCGCTTGGGTTCTCGAACTGTGCTTCCAGGATGGTGCCTGTAGGTATGCGCCGTATGGGCTTCACGACAAAGCCGTAGTCGGCCTCGGCTAGGCGGTAGTTGAAAATAAACCCGCCGCCGATAAACTCGACGTAAGGTTTGTTGCTGTTATCGGAGCAAGCCACCAACAACAA
Source organism: Candidatus Muproteobacteria bacterium (assembly GCA_003251795.1). Classification (GTDB taxonomy): domain Bacteria; phylum Pseudomonadota; class Gammaproteobacteria; order Acidiferrobacterales; family SPGG2; genus SZUA-472. The sequence continues at coordinate 28,168 of QKEI01000161.1, read as the reverse complement.
GACGACAACCCAAGTCCGAATTGGGTTACGACGTCTACTTTTGAGAGTGTATAGCAACGTCGCGTTACCAGCGGCACAGGACAAAAATAGAATGTCTGTTTTCGCGCTCCCTGGCAAGCACATCCTGGGTATCCGCTGTGCGCCTCGTGGTCGCCGCTGGGTTCGACTCGACGTGACTGGACATACGAGCTAGTTGGAACATGGGACAATTTGGCATCGGCCAGGGTGTACGTCGTGTTGAGGATCTGCGACTGCTGACGGGCGCAGGCCGCTATACCGACGACATCCAAATAACAGACGCGGCACCGGCCTATTTCTTGCGCTCGCATCACGCGCACGCCCGTATACGCTCACTCGAGTGCACCGCCGCCCGGGCAGCGCCCGGCGTGCTCGCCGTCTACACGGCGGAAAATGTGCGAGCGGCGGGACTCGGAACGATTGCCTGTCTCATTCCGCTGAAACAGACGGATGGAACGCCGTTAGTGACGCCACCACGACCGTTACTGGCCGACGGCATAGTGCGCCACGTGGGCGAAGCGGTGGCTATGATTGTGGCAGAGACGGTCGATGCTGCTCATGATGCCGCCGAGTTGATCGAGATCGACTACGAGGAGCTGCCCGCTGTGGTCGATACGACCATGGCGTCGACGGCGCAGTCGCCGCCGCTCTGGCAAGAGGCGCCCGACAATATTTGCTTTCGCTGGCAAAGAGGCGATCGCGGTAAAACCGACGCCGCGTTTGAACGTGCGGCTAGAGTAGTCAAACAACGACTGGTCAATAATCGCATTATCGTCAATCCGTTGGAACCGCGCGCGGCCATTGGTCAGTGGGACGGCGAACGTTTTACCTTACATACACCCTCGCAAGGACCACATATGCTGCGCGATCAGCTGGCCGATGACATTTTCAAACTGCCGAAAGATCGCTTCCGTGTGGTCACCCCAGATGTCGGCGGCAGCTTCGGTATGAAGATTTTTCTTTACCCCGAACACGCGCTCGTGCTGTTCGCCGCGCGCGCCCTCAACCGTGCTGTCAGGTGGAATGGTGAGCGTTCAGCGGATGATTTCGTATCCGATACTCAAGGTCGAGATCATGTATCTGAAGCAGAGCTCGCGCTTGACGCTGACGGACACTTCCTCGCATTACGTGTGCGCACTGTCGCCAATCTGGGCGCTTACCTCTCTAACTTTGCGCCATACATTCCTACCGACCTCTACGCCATGATGCTTCCCGGGGTCTACAACTTTTCCGCGGTACACGCGGAGGTGACAGGAGTATTCACTAACACCGCACCGGTGGACGCCTATCGCGGTGCTGGCCGTCCGGAAGCAGCATATCTGCTTGAACGCATGGTTGACGCTGCGGCACGAGAAACCGGGCTAGGCCAGGTGGAGATTCGCAAACGCAATTTCATCTCGGCAGAGATGATGCCATACCGCACACCCATGAAGCTGGAGTACGACGTGGGCGCTTTTGCTCACACCTTGGATATCGCGCTCGATCAAGCTGATTGGAAAGGGTTCTTTGGCCGGCGGGAAGCTGCCCGCGTTAACGGCCGCTTGCGTGGTATCGGCATCGCTTACTACATCGAGGCCTGTGGCGGCATGGTATCCGAGTCCGCTGAGGTTCGTGTCGACCGAGACGGTCGCATTGAGGTATTGATTGGCAGTCAGTCGAATGGACAGGGACATGAAACTGCGCTGGCACAAATTGTTGCGGACCGCCTCGGGGTATCGATCGATCGGGTACGAGTGGTGCAAGGTGATACTGATCTGATCGCCACCGGCAACGGCACCGGCGGTTCGCGGGGACTACCGGTGGGTGGTGTAGTGTGCGCCCAGGCAACCGACGCGGTGATTGAGAAAGGGCGACGCTTCGCGGCGGAGGTGCTCGAGACCGCCGTGGCCGATATCCGCTTTGACAATGGCGGTTTCGAGGTAATCGGCACAGACCGGCGGCTTACGCTCGCCGAGGTCGCCGGCGCCGCGCTCGATCCACGTTATCTACCGCAGGACGAGACACCCGGGCTGTCGGCGTCTGAGACCTTCAACCCGAACCTGCGCACCTATCCGAATGGTTGTCACGTGTGTGAGGTTGAGATCGATCCCGAAACGGGTGCGACACAAGTCATGCACTACACCGTGGCCGATGACTTCGGCACCGTGGTCAACCCGCTATTGCTTGCCGGGCAGATCCACGGCGGCGTTGCCCAAGGCATTGGTCAGGCACTGCTCGAACGCTGCGTATACGACCAGCACAATGGCCAGCTTCTCACCGGCTCGTTAATGGACTACGGCTTGCCCCGAGCCGATGACGTACCTCCCATTGATCTCGTGCTAAACGAGGATGTGCCGTGCAAGAACAATCCGCTCGGCATCAAAGGCGCGGGTGAGGCGGGTGCGGTCGGTGCACCGCCAGCCGTGGTCAACGCCGTCCTCGACGCCGTCAGTGATTACGGCATTGCCCACCTCGACATGCCCCTTAGCGCAGAGCGCATCTGGAGGGCGCTGCATCGGCGCTAGTACGGGTGCGAGCTTGAAGGTCGTCGTGCGAAAACGACGTTAGCACACACTTCAAGCCACGGTATTGGCGGCGGAATACATCGGGACCACGGATACCGGTTCGCGTATCGTCTCCACGTCCGGAACGTACTTCAACGAATACACTGATTTATATTTGCTTTCACCGTTGATGAATTTCATCAACGCGGCATAGGTTGCCTTGTCCAAAAAGGGGATCAACGGCTGCGTAACATGCGTTAATTCCCTGAGTGCACGTCTAATTTTCCTGTCCCATCCCGCGTAGTAAACGTCCACATCGGAAGCAGTTAGTACTTTTCTGCAATTCCGACAAGCACAGCTGAGCGTCATTTGCTCTTTCATATTGAACAATCCATATTCATCGGTGATCTCGTCGCCTTCTTTTATATCCTTGATGGCGATCTCGAACCCGTAACCGGTGCTGATAGTATTGCAGTCGCACGAGTGATTTACATACTTGGCGTGATCCCAACTTATTATTCTGGTGCCATACTCATCTACATAGGAATACTTGTCGGCTATCACCTGATAGGCTGGCTCAAGCAAATCGTATGACGTCTGCGACAACTCAATTTCCAAAGGATCCTTCACGTACGTAATCGTACCCTTCGGGATAAAGCTCGTAGCAAAAACGCCATATCCGATATTCTGATCGATCATTCTTAGTTCTGAGTGGGGATGTATCACCTGTCTATCTCCATAGGTTCAACAAGGACACCGTGATCGTTAGTCCGGTTGGCACGGAAGCAACGAGCACGCGTAAACATCGGTGCTGAGACGCTCCGAAGAGAAAAATTTGTGGATGCCGTTGTTCCCGCGGTAAGCGGGAACAATCTAGGGTCAGGCGGTATCGTGGGAGTCATGCAAGGCCGGGCGCAAGTAGCTACGTCGGTATGCTAACGGCGACATGACCGCATGGCCGATACGGCCACCACCAGGGCGAGAGACACTGAGCGATCACGTTAAACGCGAATTCCATACGATTCGCCGCGAAGTATAGGCTCCTCTACGACTGCGTCAAGCGCCACCAGAGCGGTCCGGAGTCTCCCGATCCCCCATGCACCCGGGTGGCGCGACGTGCCCGAGGTCACTTGGCAATGCCGTGGCAACGCGCCCGAGGCCCCGCGACGTCGCGTGCGACAACGCTGCTAACCGCCCCATCCACCATCGACCGACGGCAGACAGGTCGCCCGCACTTCCTGGAGCGCCAGCGAGCGTTAGAAGCGGGTTGGCTTGCGGTATTTTGGCGCGCGGCCGTCAGGCGTGGAATCGAACAGCGCGGTATGGGTGCCGGCCCCAGCGACACCACCCCTGGGCAGGCATAGGGTCGACCCAAGCAAGGGGGCATTACGACTTCAACACACCAAGGCAGAATAAGGCCCAAGCGGCGATAAACGCTGTACCGCCTAGGGGGGTGATGGCGCCCAACCAACGCGCGCCACCCAGGCTTAACAGATAAAGACTGCCCGAGAACAGCACGATTCCAGCGAGCATGAGCCAGCCAGCCCATCGCAGGTAGACGGAGGCAGGAAGCCATAGCGCCAACAGACCGATGATCAACAGGCCCACCCCGTGAAAAAGGTGGTACTGAATAGCTGTCTGATAGGTCGCCATCATTTCAGGCGCGAGCCGCGCCTTCAGCGCGTGCGCGCCAAAAGCGCCAAGGATGACCACCAGCGCGGCATTAGCGCCGCCAATGGTGAGCAGTAATTTTGCTGAATGCGACATGTCTGAACGCAGCTCCGTGGACGGTCATCAATTGCCGCGTCGCTGTAGGCTAATACGCTGATAGACACCTTCGATGTTGAGCGACCGCCATTCTTCATAATGCGCCCAGTCCTTGTACCGCTCGAGCTTGATGCTTTGTTTCATCTCGTCAAGACTTTTGCCGGCGCGGGCAGCTGCCAGTACGGCATCGTAGACGTCTTCCATGTAAGCGCGATGATCGCTGGCATCTGCTTTGACGCCCACGGCTCCGTGGCCGGGAACTAGGATGTCGAAGTCGATCGCTTCCACTACTTTGATCGCATTTATCCAATCCGGAAAGTACGAGTCCGAAAGGTTCATGTACGGCAAGCTCTTCACCGAGACGAAATCGACCGCGTAAACCGCCCGTTCCGCCGGGAAGTGCAAGGCGATCAAGTTGTCGGAATGACCCCGGCCCACATAAATGAGCTCCACCACTTTGCCCCCGAGCTCGATGGTGAGACGATCGGAAAACGTGATATTCGGCACGGCTGTCGGTCGCTTCTCGCCGAGAATCGTCGCCTTCGCCTTGTCATGAGCAATGACGGTGGCCGTGTCAGCAAACACCTCACCTCCCGAGCTGTGATCCCGGTGATCATGGCTATAGATGAGGTACCTTACCGGCTTGTTAAAGCGCTTTTTCAGCTCGGCCTTGAGCCAGCGGGCAGCATTGGCATCGATCGGATCAGTGGTGATGATGCCCTCAGATGTCACAAGAAAAACGGAATAGTGGAAGTTGTTTTGAAATCTGTACAGATCACCCCTGATATTACTGATGCTGCGCTTCGCGTCTTGCTGCGCAATCGCTGATACGCCGATACCCATACCGACTAACGCAAACAACCCAGCGATGACTTTATTTGACGTTATCCTCACGAACAGAGCCCCCCTGCGGACAAGCAAACCCAACCGATAATACCAAAAAGCATACGAGCATAATGCACCACAAAGAAGCAGCACAGTGGTAGCCGAATAGACCAAGCCGCCTCAGGGATGGCGGGTAGCAAGCGCGCATTATAAAGTACGGGCTATGGACACGCAGGCTGAAGACGGTTTTCGCCTCCTGTGGCCGCTGTTGTTCCTGCAGCGGACACTGCCAGGGCACGAGTACGCCAATGTTGAGCTTGAGCGTCTGATACTGGAGCGCGAGGCCGCGAATCAGAACCTAACGACAGATTATCTCGGGGAAGATCTGCTGGCGAGCAAGAATCCGGCAGCCCAGTGGTTACGCCAGTGCGTGCACAAATCGGCCGTCGATTACTGCCAACACGCTGGTATGGATTATCCGATCGACTGGTCATTACAAGCATGGGCGAACGTCAATCGCCTCGGTGACTATCACGACCCACATAACCATCCCCACGCCTACTTGAGCGGTACCTATTATGTACGCGTACCGGAATCGCGTGCACCGTTGCAAAATCGGGCCGATGTGCGGCCGGGTTGCATCACCTTCTACGACCCGCGCAGCGCCGTGAACATGAACGCCATCAAGGATGACCCCCAGGTCGAGCCCGAGTTCACGGTCTCACCAACCCCGGGCACGATCCTCATGTGGCCGGCGTTCGTGATGCACTTTGTGCACCCGAACCTCTCGCAGGAGCTGCGTATCAGCATCAGCTTCAATCTAATTATCAAGCAGCCGAGCCGTTATCTGCCGCAGCAATAGATCGGCGTTCTCGCAGGGTGTGACAGCGTGGGGCGAACTTGGCAACGCGTCATTTGAGCAAACCGGCGTTTCGCAACAATTTCTCCAATGACGGCGCGCTGAAACCGTTCATACGCTGGTTGCCGACGAGAATCACGGGTACACCGCGTCCGTTGAGCTTCTTGTACTCCCGCTTACCGATTTCGTCGCGCTCCACATCATATTCCACGAACGGTATCCCCATTTTGTTGAGATACGCGCGGGCCCGCTTGCAATAACCGCACCAGCTGGTAGTAAACATAGTTACCTGGGCGCTGACCGATTCTGCGGGGACTGCGGATATTTCTGGGCTACCCCTGTAGGACTTGACTTCGATATCGTCGGCACTGTCGCCCACCGGCGGTCGATCGGAGAAATGTACCTTGCCGGTGTCATCCAGCCACCGGTACACCTGGTTAGCGGGTGCTTCAGCGCAGACGAGTAGGGCACCGACAAGCAGCATACTGGCAATCAAGGTTGCTATGCTGTCGGCCGCACGGCGTGCCTGCGCGGCGAATCTCATCAATAAAGTCCAGATCATCAATGAAGCATAGCATCGGCTTGGTCCGTGCGTTTTCCGTAGCACCGATGTGGCGGGTATAATGCCTTGTACCCTTCGACGTAGTAGCAAGAGCATAGATAGCGAGGTCAGGTATCCATGGAACCCGCGAAGCTAAGCGAATACGACGAGAAGCTCAATCAATACCTACGACTCAACACCTTTCCGGTCGCGGTCCGGTTCCTGCGCAGCTGGGAGGAGATGCCCGCACGGGCGAAGCGTCCCGCCAAGGATCTAAACAATCGTTTCACCACCTGCCAAGCGATCGCAGTGTCCCGTCGTTACGGGTGGGTGCTGGCGTTGGGGCGGGAGGATTGTAGTTGTGTCGTTGGCGCCATGGCGCTGGGTCTCGAAAAGCGCCTGCCTCACTACGCGGAAGGCAATCTCTGCATTAATCTCTATACGGAAAATCTGCGTGCTGGTCGCATCAGCGAAGAGAGTGTGCCGCGCTTTGCCGAGGGTGAGTATGTAGGCGTAGTTACCGGGCCTTTGAACCGGGCTTCATATACGCCTGATTCGATCGTTATCTACGGCAACGGTGCGCAGATCATGCGCCTCGGCCAAGCCTACCTGTGGAAACGGGGCGGCACGTTGCACAGTGAGTTCCGTGGCCGCATCGACTGCGCCGATCTTGCCATCGCTCCAGTGATCAAAGGAGAGCCGCAAATGATTATCCCCTGCAGCGGCGATCGCGTCTTTGGGCAAGTCCAGGACCATGAAATAGCCTTCAGTTTTCCGTTCTCGCTGATGGAAGAGATCCTCGAAGGGCTCGAGGCGACACATAAGGCGGGCACACGTTACCCGGTAACCAACTGGCTCAGCTACACCGGCGGGTTCCCGCCATCGTATGACGAATACCGGAAAATGCTCGAAGCGGCAGGACCGCCCAAGAACGACTGACGCGCTTTGTAACAGAGAAAAGGGCGACTGCTAGCGACTGATATCGTGATAGACGGCGGTAGCGATCTTGAGCAGCTCTGCGCGCTCAAGCTTGCCGACCAGCGCGTACCCTAGCGGTCCCTCGATCCAGTAGAAAAGCCTGATGTCGCCGTTGCGAGCAAAGCGAAACGCCGTGGGCTCACCAGCAGCGGCATTCTGAACCACGTAGAGGGTGAGCCGATTGCCCTGCGCACCTTCAAACATGAACTGCGCGGCGGCACCGTTGGGAGCGGGCAGCAACCGGCCGCCGACGAGCTGATAGCCGAACGCTGACAAATTCGGCGCATGCACCGGCGCACCGAGGCGTTTGGAAAGCCACTTCACGAGGTGGGCTTCTTGATCGGAAGTCACTTCCACAGGATGGCGCTTCTCGGGCGTGTAGACCGCGTGCGCGGTCGCTGCCTGTTTCACGAGAGACTCGGGTACATTGACGTCCCGCAATTGCACACCGTGCAACCACCAGCCACCGGCGATACCCACTAAGACGTACAAGGCCGCAGCTATACCGTGAGTCAGCCACCGTTGCCATGGCGAGCGGCGCGGCGCATGCAGCATCTCGGTCGGAATCGCCTCGCCGAGCACCGGGTCAAACAAACCATGCAGAGCGGCGCTCTGTTCCCGGTAAGCTTGCAACCGCGTCGCCTCTTGCGGATGCGCCGCAAGATAGGATTCCACCTCAGCACGTCGCTGCGGCGGCAGACAGTCGTCTACGAACGCGTGTAGATCTGACTCAGTAACGGCATCGTGCTCGTTAGTCACCTTGCCCTCTTAGCATCTTTGCCACCGACACCTGACATGGTCTGCCGCAGTTGCTCGCGAGCGCGCGATAGCCGCGACATGACGGTGCCAATCGGTATGTCTAATACCTGCGACACCTGTTCATACGTTAGGCCTTCTAAGCTAACCAACAGCAACGCCTCTCTCTGGCCATCGGGCAAAGAGGCCAGCGCTTGTATCAGGTTAGAAACCTCGATACCGGCTTCCGCATTCGACGGAATGGGAGACATGCGGTCCACCTCGGCCAACGGAGCATAGGCCGGCGCACGCTTGGCCTTGCGCACGGCATTGGCATAGAGGTTGTGCATGATGGTGAACAGCCAGCACATCAGTCCCTGGCCGCCAGAGATGGAAGCGACTCCACGCCCGCTCGAGACTGTCCTGGACAAGCTCATCGGCCGCGTGGCGTTCGCCTGTCAATGCGCGCGCATAACGCCTGAGTGCAGGGATCTGATCAATGATAAGTCGCTGTTGTTTCTCCACTCCTCCGTCCTGCCGTTGCGCAGCCCAGGGGCACAGCACCCGCCAGACTTGCCGAAATTTCGCCTCGCAGCCGCGAGCTGACACAGCCCCCGAAATAGCCGGGTATCCGTATCTTCACCCGTGGCCGCAAGACGAAACAAGCAGGAACGGAATTGACTATTACTTCACAGCCTTGCCGGCCATGGTAATGCCCTCACCGGCCTTCTCCACAGACTCTTTGTGCTTGCCGGCCTTGTGCAGCGCTTCGGCCTCATCACAATCTTTCCGCGCCTTCGCGATCTTATCCTGATCGGTACCGGCCTTCTTGGCGGCTATGTCCGCCGTGGTGCGACATTCCTTCACCAGTGCCGGGCAATGGAACGCGTAGGCCGGCGCCGAAACCATGTTTACGGCCAGCACCAGGACACCCACAAGACCGCCCAAAAGGTATTGTTTCATCGTTTTACTCCTCCTCAGTTGATGTGACAGGGAACTACCACGGTCATGAACACCGCTGAGGATGTTTTATTCCCTTGCGCGGTGCGCAAGCGCCGGGTTTCCGGTTAGCGGGACTGCCCGGGCGCGGCTCGACGCCACAGCACACCCCCCATGATCGCTGCCGGCAGGGTCAACAATAATGCCATGGCGCTGAACCATAGGGGGGCATCGCTAACTAGCAGGATTCCGAGGATCAGGTCGAACAGGCCGACACAGGCGGCATTCAAGAGCGGTGCGACAGTGGCCACCTTTGCTGCGACAAAACCACCTAAGGCCGTCGCCAGCAAGCCCAACGCGCCCGATAGCAGCAAATAGGATGGCTGCTGAAGGGCGCTTTCAATCAGCTGCCTCGCCTCTTCCTCGGAAAGATCCCGCGCCCCGGCGCCAAGCGAAACCATGAGTACCGCCATGATCAGGTAGGTGGCGCCGATATCGGCGACAATCCCTATCAATATGGCCTTGGGCCTAATACCGCTGAACATGATCTCGCTGACTCAGATTCGAATGGGGGCGGCCGTGCGTCACTGTGGTTGTTGTGCCCACTGCCAAATGATACGACGCAGTCGCTCGAGCCCATCGCTGAGCGCGGCCGGTCCAGGTTGGAGAATTTCCGCCGATTTTATCTCGTACAGATGCCCGAGACGCACTGCCGGTATTTGCTGCCAGCCCGTGCGCGCTGCGACCCGTTCGCGACGGAAGCGCTTGCCGCACCACGAGCCGATGATGATGTCTGGCTGACGATCGATTACCTGGCGCGGCTCGGCGATGATGCGCCCCCTTGCTAACGGCTGCGCCGCCAACTCCGGGAAACAATCTTCCCCGCCGGCAACTCGGATCAGCTCGGACACCCAGCGGATGCCCGAAATCATAGGTTCGTCCCATTCCTCGAAGTACACGCGCGGGCGCCGTGGTAATTGTGCCGCCTGCGCGCGCACACCATCGATGTCGTAGCGATACCGCTCCACCAGTTGCACCGCCTTGGTCGCGGCGCCGACCATCGCCCCCAAGCGCAAGATCATAGCAAGGATGCCTTCGATAGAGCGCTGATTGAAGACGTGCACTTCCAATCCTTCACGTACCAGCGCGGCGACAATGTCAGCCTGCAAGTCGGAGAAAGCGAGCACCAAGTCGGGCTCAAGCGCCACGATCTTGTCGATCTTCGCGCTCGTAAAGGCAGATACCTTGGGTTTCTCCTTGCGCGCCTGCGGCGGGCGTACCGTAAAGCCGGAGATGCCTACGATACGGTGCTGCTCGCCCAAGAGATAGAGCGTCTCGACGGTCTCCTCCGTGAGGCAGACGATGCGCTGCGGTGCTGTCACGTCGCTGCAATCGCTGGGTTTCAGTGCAGGCTGGCCGCCGGTTGTCGATAACCGATGCGGCCGGCCGGGTCAGTAAAGCCGGCGGCGGCAATATCATCGAGAACAATGCTGACCAGGTCTTGGCGACCGAGCCTGTGCGCCGAATCGGCTAGTAACAGGAAAAACAGATCGCGCTGGGCGTGGCTGCCACCCATCTGCCAGAGCATTTGTCGGGATGGCATCAACAAGTCGACCACGCGTTGGTGCTCCCCCCGGCGGTGGGCGATGGCGGCCTCGGCCGCCGGGATCGTCGCAACACCGAAGCGTGGCCCGAGCGTACCCGTGTCATGCAGTACGAATTCGTGCATCGAACGTAGCAGCTGCTCGGCTTTGTCGAAGTGCCTGGTGGCAGCGAGAATTACAGCGAAGTGGGCGCTGGTGAAAGGACTCGTATGGTCTTCCAGCCGCTTCACCGTTAGCTCTGCTAACTCATCCCAACGATTACCGACATCAACCCCACGCAGCTCTAACCTGAGCAACATGGAGGCACCATTCTGCATGTCGATATACAGATCGGGCATCGCCTTGAGCAACGGCAGCTCGCGGTTGCGCACCCAAGAATCGTACAGGTCGAGCACCGCGTCGAACTCGCCGCGCTCCAGGTGAAACAGGCAACGATGCCACCACAGATGCAGCACCATCTGGTTTGCGTCGGCCCAGTTGTGCTTGAGCCCGTCCAGCCAAGCGACGCCTTCGTCGTAACGCCCTTGCATGATGAGCACGTGCGCCACGGCATGTGCCCCCCATACGTCCGTCGGGTCGATCTCGACTGCCTGACGGCCGAGCCGTTCGGCCTCATCGAAGCGGTGGGTCTCTTCCAGGTCGAACGCGCGGCAAGAAAGATGGACACCATAGCTCGCCACATCTTTGTTCCAGTGCGATGCCACGCGACCTGATATTTCCGCCGACCATCTCATCTCGCCGATCCAGAAGAGCTCCATCTGGCTCAACCGTTGGGCGAGCAGATCGGTAGGGTAATGGGCAAGGATGGTCTCGTACACCGCAACCGAGTCGGCGATCTTTCCGACGGCAGCCTGCTCCAGGGCCTTGATATACAAACGCTCGCGTTGCGTCATGCCGGACTCGACGGCCTTGGCCGCCGCCAGGGCATGCTCGATCTTTGGACGAAAGCCTATATTGCGCGCGCCGTGCAGTATTAAACCATTGACGGCGTGTCCGAAGCCGAAATCCGGATCGGCCTTCAGCGCCACTTTCAGATGCGGGAGAATATCGGCCTTCCAGTGCAGAAAGTTGTGAATCGTCTTATCCACCGCCGTTGCTGCCTCGGCGCTGTCGGTAGTCATTTGGTGGCCTCGTTCATCCTCGTACATAGCGTTCGCCCCATGTTGTCGGCATTCAGACATGCAGGATATCACGCCCTGCCTGCCAACCCCGAAACGCCCGCTAGTTGACGCTGCCGCCTAGGCGCGGCGTTTGTTATGCTGGTCACTGCGCATCATCTCGAACGGAACAGCCATGAGCTATGACATCGAAAAAGTAGAACGAGCGGCGCTCGAAGACCTGAATGCGGCCGCGACCGGTGACCTGACTGCCGGGTTACGCAAACAAAGCACAACTCTCGGTTCGGCATTCGTTTCCCTGTTCGCTGCGCTGCCGGCAACGGCGATCGTGGTCAATCGAACGATCGGTCTCGGTCTCTCGCACCCGGAAACCAAGGATACCATCGACGCCGTGGTCGATCTGTACGCCAAGGCCGGTGTGGCGCGCTACTTCGTCCACGTTCATCCGCAATCCCGACCAGGTGAAATCGGCGATTGGCTGTTGAGTCGTGGTCTCAAGCAAGCTCGCAGCTGGATGAAGTTTCGCCGCGGCCGCAAGGCGCCGCCCGAGGTGACCACGACGTTGACTATTCGCGCTGCCTCCGCGGACGATGCCGAGAGTTTCGGACGGATCGTAGCAGACGCATTCGATGTGGGCGCCGCTGGCGCGCCGCTACTAGCGCGCCTGGTCGGCCGACCCGACTGGCACATCTATATGAGCTTCGACGACGACAAACCCGCCGGCGCCGGCGCGCTCTACGTGAAGCATGGTATCGGCTGGCTCGATTGGGCGGCAACGGCCCCGGCCTATCGCGGACGAGGTAGTCAGTCCGCTCTGATGCGTCGGCGCATACTGGACGCGCTCGATCTCGGTTGCCATTTGATCGTTACCGCGACCGGGGAGGAAGTTCCCGGGGACCCACAGATCTCCTACAAGAACATCCTCAAGATGGGATTTGAACCTGCCTATTTGCGAAAAAACTATGCGCCGCCAAAATAGCGCCTTTTCTTCTTGCGCACGATGATTCCATAGGTCGCGCCCGCGTATGCGTCAGCAAAGTCCGGGGACACCAGGCATATTGCCGTTTCTTCTGCTCGCGCTAGCGGTGCTGTTCTGGGCGGGGAACTGGGTGATGGCGCGCGCCCTGCGCTTCGATGTCCCGCCCGTGGCGCTGGCATTCTGGCGCTGGACGATCGCGTTTGTAATCCTCCTGCCGCTCAGCGCCGCCGCGCTGCGCATCCAGTGGCGGCAAGTGTTGTACGCCTGGAAACCGCTGTGCCTGCTGGCCCTGCTTGCCACCGTGCTGCAGCACATCCCGATCTATATCGGTCTCAAGTACACCGCCGCAACCAACGGCGCCCTACTCAATGCCACCAGCCCCATTTTCATCATACTGCTAGCGTGGATCTTTTTGGGCGAGCGGCTGGGCCTGCAGGCGATCAGCGGCATCGTGCTTTCGCTCGGCGGCGTTCTCTGGATCATAACCAGGGGCGATGTCGGCGTGCTGGCGACATTCAATTTCAACGTCGGCGACTTGTGGGTGTTGCTGGCGACCCTTGCATGGGCGGGCTACACAGTGTGTTTGCGGTGGCGTCCGGCCAAACTGGATCCGCTGGTGTTCTTGACCAGCATAGCGGCCATAGGTGTCGTGGCCATGGCCCCGCTCTATGCCCTGGAAATCGCCAGTGGCACGACGATGAAAGTCAACGCCGCTTCGCTTCTCGGAATTGTCTACGTCGGGATGTTCGCGTCCGTGTTCGCCTATATCTTCTGGAACAGTGGTGTGGAGCAAGTCGGTCCCGGTCGGGCAGGTGCGTTCATGTATTTGATGCCGGTATTTACCGCCGTCCTGTCGATGGCATTGCTGGGCGAAGTGCTCCGCTTCTATCACGCCATCGGTATCGTGCTGATATTTTCAGGGATCTACCTCAGCAGTCGCCCGCATCCATCTATCGCCCCGCGCGAGCTCAACTCACGCTCCAAGGCCTGACCCTCGTCCAGCCGCAAATGCAATGCGCATTCGCAGATCTTTTTCGCTCAGTCTCGCGCCACCCGCCCTTCAATAGGATAGGCAGGATCAGTGTAACCCGCGGTGGAGGGGTGGCCAGCTGGCACGAGGAAATCAACGAAGGCCTCGTCCTCCGCAGTAAACCGATAGGCAAGACCGTCCACGTAGCCTTGCCATTGCTCCATCGTGCGCGGGCCAGCGACGACACCGGTGATCAGGCGATTGTGCAACACCCAGGCGAGGGCGAAGTGAGCCGCGGTAGTTCCGCGCGACTCCGCATGCGCCTTGATCTTTTGCGCAAGCACGAGCGACTCGGCGCGCCATTCGGTCTCCATCATGCGCTTGTCCTTGACCGCTGCGCGCGTATCAGGCGGTGGCTCGGCGTCCGGCGTGTACTTGCCGGTCAATACGCCGCGGGCGAGTGGGCTGTAAGGATAAACACCGAGACCGTAGTGGGCACACGCCGGTAGGTGCTCCACCTCCGGCATGCGGTTGAGCAGGTTGTAAACGGGCTGGCTTACTATCGGCCGTGGAATACTGAGCGCATCGCACAAGCGACAAACCTCGGCAATACGCCAAGCGCGGAAATTGCTCACGCCGAAATAGAGAATCTTGCCGTGCCTGATGAGATCGCCGACCGCGGCCACGGTCTCTTCCAGCGGCGTGTCGAGGTCTTCCTTGTGAAGATAATATACGTCGATGTAATCAGTGCCGAGCCGCTGCAAGCTTGCTTCGCACGCCTGCATCAGCCACTTGCGCGAAAGGCCGCGCTCGTTCGGTCCCTCGCCCATCGGATTGTAGGCCTTGCTCGCGAGCACCCAGCGATCACGGTCAGCATGCAGCGTGCGTCCGACGACGCGTTCGGACTCACCTTTGTTGTAGGCATCGGCCGTATCAAGAAAGTTGATCCCTTGCTCACGCGCCCGGGCGATAATGTCCTTGGAGTCCGCTTCGTTCGTGCGTCCACCGAACATCATGGTACCGAGGCAGAGCACCGAGACTTTGATACCGCTGCGTCCGAGATTTCTGTATTCCATGCCCTGCCCCGCTGTTCGGATCGTTATTGCAACTCGATCACGCCGCGCACGGTCACGGTGAGCGTGCTGGCGCCACCCTGCACCGCGGGGGGTGCGACCACTTCTGCCGCGGCCATAGCCCCCGCACGCCTGACTATCGGCATCGGTTGCGCAGCACCGGTGTCGATGAAAACATCGACGATGCGATAGCCCTTGGCTGCGAGTTGTTTGCGCACAAGCTCGGCGCGTTGCTTGAATGCCTCGAGCGCTTGCGTAATCAGTTCATCCTCCGCTGCTGCGCGTTGCATCGGCGACAGCGAGAAGTTGATCGTGGTGACCTGCAGACGCTCCTGCAGTTGCCCGATCAGGTTGCTGAGCGCAGTGAAGTCGCTGCCCTCGAGTACTAGCTCCTGGGTACCGCGCCAGCGGCGTATCTTGCTCTTGTCGTAAACTGGATAGGTTTGATAATTAGTAGTGCGCACATCTACCTTGCGCTGTGCCTTTGCGGTCTGTAACGCCCAGGCAGTGGTACGGTTGATCTGATCGGCGAGACGCGCGGCATTCTCGTCTTCGGCGGTAACGCTGAGCACCGCTTGCATACGATCGTTTTCGACCGGACGGCTGCGTTCGACCTGAAAGTGGATCTGGTTGTAGTGAGGAGTCTCCTCGGCGGCGATTGCATTGTCGGCGATGGCCAAACCGAGAATGGGTACGGTAAGCAGCAGGCGCGCAAAAGATGACATGAGACACTCCGCGAAACAATGTCTTGCCTCGATTGTAACACTACGCTCGTCCGACTGAACCATAATGGGAATAGAATCCTAACTGTTGATCCTGGTACCATCGATTTCTTTCCATCCCTTCTCACAATAAGGAGTCAACTGTGAAGCGCAGCAATTATCCCGCTCATGCCTTTTTGTCGTTGCTATTGTGTCCCCTCGTGTTCTTGGTCGGCGCACCAGCCGCATCGGCCGCGGACAGCGGGCTCAAAGACACCGAGGCACTACACGGTGCCAAGGTCGCCAAGGGTGTCTTCATGATGGACGCAAAAGAACCGGGAAGAATGGCACATGTGCTCAAGGTCATCGGCGAGACCAGCGAGGGGATAACCAAGCAAGGCGTGAAGCCAGAGTTGATCGTGGTGGTTATCGGTCGCTCCGTGGCCTTCCTTACCAAGGACCGACGCGGCATCCCGTACACGGACCAGCGATCGGTGACGCAAATCCATGACGCCATCGGTAAGCTGAAACGCATGGGTATCAGAACCGAGGTGTGCGGCATCGCGTTGCGCGGCATGGATGTACAGCCTGATGCACTTATCGCCGACGCAATACCGGTAGGCAACGGTTACATCTCGGCAATAGGCTATCAATCACAAGGATACCAACTCGTGCCTGTCTATTGAGCGCCCGACTAATCGTGAGCCGCTCATTGCTTAAGTGGTATCATCGCGGCGTCAAGACAACCTGACATCCGGGGAGAATAACGTATGCCCAAGCCGCTAAAGGGTCTCAAGGTTTTGGATCTCACACGTGTACTGGCTGGCCCTTACTGCGCGATGTTGCTCGGCGACATGGGCGCTGATGTCGTGAAGCTCGAGCGACCCAGGTCGGGCGATGACACGCGCGGCTACGGCCCACCGTTCATTAACGGCGAAAGCGCGTATTTCATGAGCATCAATCGCAGCAAACGCAGCCTGACGGTGGATCTCAAGCACGAGCAGGGCCAACAGATCCTGGGTGATTTGATCAAGACCGCGGACGTTCTAGTGGAGAACTTCCGCCCCGGGCAGATGGAGGCTTTCGGCTACGGTTATGAGGCGACAAAGAAGATCAACCCGCGTCTGATCTACTGCTCGATCTCCGGCTACGGGCATACCGGTCCCGATGCCAAGCTGCCGGGTTACGACCTGATCATCCAGGGCGAGGGCGGAGTTGCCAGCCTGACGGGCGACCCGGATGGCCCACCATACAAGGTCGGCACCTCGCAGGCCGATATCGTCGGCGGGATGATGGCCTTCCAAGGAATACTGTTAGCGCTGCTCACGCGCAACCAAACGGGCAAAGGCCAAAAGGTCGATATCGGTATGCTCGACTGCCAGGTCGCTTTGCTTACGTATCAAGCCGGCATTTACTTTGCCACCGGCAAGAGCCCGACCCGAACCGGCAACCGCCACCCGACCATCGTTCCCTACGAAACCTTCCGCTGTAAAGACGGTTATCTCAATCTCGGCTGCGGCAATGATTCGTTGTGGCGCAGCTTTTGCGAGGAAGCCGGGCTACAAGCATTAACGGAGGATCCGCGCTATCGCAGTAACCGGGATCGCGTCGAAAACGCCGATGAGCTGCGTACAGTATTAGAACCCGTGATGATGCAAAGAACCGTCGAGGAGTGGATCAAGGCATTGCGCTCCCGCGGTATTCCGAGCGGCAGCATTCAATCGGTGCAAGAAGTCTGCGAGCATCCGCAGACGCTCGCGCGCGAGATGGTCGTCGGGTTGCAACACCCTAAAGCCGGAGCGATACGCGTAACCGGCGTGCCGATCAAGCTGTCGGAGACGCCCGGCGCCGTCGACCGGCCACCGCCGGTGCTCGGTGAGCACACGGCGGAGATCCTGCGCGAATGGTTGAACATGAGTGAGGCACAAGTAGGCAAGTTGCGCGAAGACGGAGTGTTATAAGACAAGAAGGGGCTGATCTCAGGTCTGAGGACTGAAAAGTCGAGACTGAGCGGATCCAGAGGCCACTACTGACTAGTGACGTGGTTATCCGAAGGGAGGGTGCTCGCGGCGGGAGGTGACGGCAGTCCCGCCGCCACCGATTCACAGGGAGGCAACTTTTCGCACTTTCCGAAAACATGGGCGATTAACATCATTTCAGCCCAACCCTCCGCAGGCTGGCCACCAAGCGCTCTAGAATTGCTTGGTCCTTGTAGGGAAGCCGTTGCTTCCAAGTCTCGATAGAAGCTTGAGGGCTCAATCTCTTGACTTCTGCCGCCTCGATCCTGGCTTCCTCGTCCCGCCCCAGCTCGCTGTAACTGGCAGCTAGATAAGCGTGGGCCGGAAGATAATC
Source organism: Candidatus Muproteobacteria bacterium (assembly GCA_003251795.1). GTDB lineage: Bacteria > Pseudomonadota > Gammaproteobacteria > Acidiferrobacterales > SPGG2 > SZUA-472. Next base: position 10,226 of record QKEI01000161.1, on the reverse strand, counting down.
TGGATTACGGTCGCGAATTCTTTTCAGTGCCTCTATAGCCTCATCATACCGACCCAATACGAAATTCGCGTGACCCAAGTTCCACAAATACTCGATCGGGTACATCGGATTTAGCCGCATCGCCTTTCTTACCAATTCAATGGATTTCTCCGGTCTACCAGCCCAAATCAAGATACCCCCCAGACCGGCAATCTGGTCCGCGGCGTTGTTACTTAGAGCGATGGCCTTTTCCTGCGCCGCGATAGCTTTCTCATGTTCCTTTTTCCATAGATAGACTTCGCCCAAAATCGCGTACCCAACGGGCAGCCAATCATCTAGGGCAACTGCCTTTTTGGCGTGCTCAAAGGCAATCTCGAGCGATCGAGGATCTTGGCTCCAACCCATGGTCCATTCCTGACTGTAGCTAAAGCCTAAGAGCGCATAGGCCGCTGCAAATTTCGGGTCCAGATCAATGGCTTTCTGGTGCATTTGCCTCGCTAAAGTATTCGCTTGCCTCGTTGGATCGCTGAAATATTCCAATCCCCGCAAGTAGTAATCGTAGGCTTCAACGCTGTCGGTATATCTTTTTACCAGACGCTCTTCCTCATCCTCTGACACCGTCACTGCAAGAGCTTCTACTATCTCGTGCGTCACCTCGTCCTGCAGTGCAAAAATGTCTTTGAGATCGCGATCATATCGTTCGGCCCATACATGCCCATGGGTGGATGTATCCACCAACTGTGCCGTGATCCGAACCCTGTCTTCGGCCTTGCGGACACTGCCCTCCAAGATATACCTCACACCGAGCTCTCGCCCTACTTCCGAAATGTTTACCGCCTTCCCCTTATAAGCAAACACGGAGTTTCTGGCGACGACAAATAGGCCTGAAATCTTAGAAAGGTCCGTGATGAGATCGTCCGTTATACCGTCAGCGAAATACTCCTGCTCCTTGTCGCCGCTCATATTTGTGAACGGCAGAACAGCGATCGAAGGCCCGTCCGGAAGTGAGGGTGCTTTTTGTTCGCTTCGTTCCCACGGGACCAGCCACGCGACGATTACTACCACAATCACGAGCGCGACCGCGGAAGTCACAACAAGTTTGTGTTTGGGAACGTTGGATGTCGCAGGCGCAGCTTGCGCCCCGGCCGCAGACCCCGTGTCGGATGGAGAATGACTAACTTCCCCGATTAACCGATAACCGACCTTCGGGATGGTCTCGATAATTCTGGGGTGCTTGGAGTCATCGTCAAAGGCTTTGCGCAACTTCTTAATGGTGTTACTCAGCGCATCGTAACCAACCACCATCCGCGGCCAAACTGCCGCTTCCAATTGCTCCCGCTTTACTACTTCGCCCGGGCGGCTGGCAAGGCATACCAGCACCCCCATGGTCCGGGGCTCTAGTTTGATGGTCTTTTCGCCTTTTCTGATCCGGTTGGTGGCTACATGAATACGCCAACCGGCAATAGAGAGTGTGTCGGCTGAGGTTGATGACTGGATCGTAGGTTCGTTGCCAATCACGCCCGCAACCTTCGTTGGTTGACACCGTTCGATCCAGATTTCGCATCGAACGGTCTCACTAGCACACCGTCATGTTTTCGGCGGAAAAGAATTACCTTTTCGTCACGTCTTTCCGCCAGGGTTGTGATGAAATCACCATGCTTCAAAACGAGCACCGATAAGGAGACGAAAGTGCCTGTGTCATGCAAAAGGATACCACGGTGCTCTGAGACTGGGGCAGTAAGTAGAGTAAAAGGGTCGGGTTTATTGTGACGCTTCTGCGAGTCGGTACACAACCGACAAAACGAATTTCCAAGAAGGCAGCCATGTATCCTATCGTAGGTAGACTCATTCTAGTCCCCTCGCTACTCGGTTTGATTCTCGCTTCGGGTTGCGGGGGTAGCAGCAGTGGATTCGTCGATAACCGTCCATGGGCGGAGGAGCCGTTCTCCTTCAATGAACCGGTCGGGACCCAAACAGCACTTCAACTGCAAGGGGTCAGTGGGACCATCGAGGTGACGGGAACACCTGGGGCAACTTCCATCGCCATCACGGGCGTAAAACGTGTCCAAGCCAATACCTTGGAGGACGCCACTGCCCATCTCGCCCAGCTCGATGTTGAAGTCAGCAGTTCCGCGAACGAGGTCCTGGTCCAGACGGTTCAACCCAAGTTCTCAGCGGGTCGGAATTACATCGTGAACTACACGATCTCGCTACCGCAGGACTTCGATTGCAGGATCCTAAGTGTAAACGGGCGGATCGAAGCCGATGCGATCCATGGTAGCGTTTTCCTGAGACTTGTGAATGGTCAAATCACCGCCTCGGTGACGTTGCCTTCTGCGGGAGAGATCGACATGAGCCTCGTGAACGGAAACATCGATCTTCGGATCCCGCAGACAACCTCAGCCCAATTCTCCGCCACGGTCGCAATCGGCAGCATCTCGCTCACGAATCTGTCGCTGTCTAATGAAACCGTGACGCCGAACTCGCGGACTGGAACCCTTGGAGGTGGTGACGGGACGATCTCGCTCGATGCCGGCAATGGCACCATTGCCGTGCGAGGGATCTAACCTTAGCGGCAGCGTCAGAACAACTTAGCTCTAAGTCCTTCGTCCTAACTCCGACGAGCTACGCGGCCAGCGCGAATTTCTTCTGCTCAAGATCGGCGATCAGGGACCGCGCCTGCGCTTCGGATAAGCGCACCAGCGGTGGGCGCACGGTGGCCCACGCCGCATCGTTACGATAGTGCGCAATGATCTGCTTCAGTGCCGGAATCATCGGATAGCCTTGAATGGCTTTACGCAGTGCCGTGATTTCGTCTTGCAACGCATCGGCCTGCGGCGACTGCCAGTTATCGTAGAGATTGCGCACCATGGCAGCATTGACGTTGGCGGTTGCTGTGATGCAGCCAGCACCACCTCCCCGCAGGGCCGGCAACAGAAAGACTTCCGATCCGGGGAAGACATCGAAACCGGGAAAGCGCTTTAGCATCGCTTCTGTGTTGCTCCAATCGCCTGAGCTGTCCTTCACGCCGACGACGATAGTGGGGTACGCCTTGATCAGTCTCTCGACTAAATCGAGGCTGTAACTCAGCACTGCCATCTGCGGAAAATGATACAGGTAGATTCGTAAGCGACCGTCCCCCACGCGTTCGATTACCTCGGCAATATTCGCGAAGAGCCCGTCGTCACTAACGCCCTTGTAGTAAAACGGCGGCAACATGAGCACGCCGCCACAGCCGTTGCGTACCGCATGCGCGGTCAAGCGCACCGAATCCGTCAGCGCACAGCAGCCGGTGCCGGGCATCAGCAACTTCGGGTCGATGTCATCGGTAATCAGTGCCTCGAGCAGCTCTATACGCTCCTTGACCGACAGCGAGTTGGCCTCGCTGGTGGTGCCGAATACCGCTAATCCGGTTGCACCCTGCTCGAGCAGCCAGCGGCAGTGCGACACGAAGCGCCCACTATCGGGAGTCAGGTCCTTCTTGAAAGGAGTTAGTACCGGTGACAGCACACCAGCAAAGGGTTTCTTATCAGCCATGGATCATCATCTCTCGTAACACTGTTGCATCGCTAAGCTGCCATTGTATCGCCGACCGGACGGCGGCCATAGGACCGGCGGTCAACCTCGTGGGGACGCAGCCCCTCTGAAACAATCGAAACAAAACCTCCTTTGTCATGAAATCGGTCGGAAACAACGGCTGCCTAGACTTTCACGGTAATCAACAAAGGGCCAACCCGTAGAGAGGAGAGATTTCATGAAACGCTTGCATTTGCTGGCCCTGGGGGCGCTTGTGGTCGCCTATGCCTTAGGGCCCATGGCCACCCAGATATTGACACCTGCAGTGCCGTTCGTGCACCGGGATTTCGCCATACCTATGGCGGCTGCGCAAACGCTGATCAGCTTGTCTTTCGCCACCATCGCACTCATGACGCTGATCTACGGGCCGCTTTCCGACCGCTTCGGGCGCCGCCCGGTGATCCTGATGGGCACCGGATTATTCTGCATCGGCAGCATTGTCGCCGGCCTCGCACCCACCCCAGAGCTCCTGATCATCGGCCGTATGGTGCAGGCGGCGGGCAGCTCGGCCGGGCTCGTTTTGCCGCGCACTATCATCCATGACGTCTACGGGCGCGAGCGCAGTGGCCAGGTGATCGCTTATCTCACCACAGTCATGATCTTCGTGCCGATGCTGTCCCCGAGCGTCGGCGGCATACTGCTGGATCATGTCGGTTGGCGCGCGATCTTCGGCGTCTGTGTGTTGTTCGGTGTCGTCGCCTTGTCATTGTTGGCGCTGTACTTACCGGAGACCAGTCGCGAGCGGCGCAGCGAGCTCGGTTTGCGCCAGACGTTCCACACCTTCGGTTCGCTGCTGCGTGACCGCTATTACCTAGGGCCAGCGTTGTTCTTCGCCTGTATCATGGCGACCTTTTTCGCCACACAGGCAGCTATTCCTTATCTCATGGTGGAGGTGTTAGGTCGTTCCGCCACTGAATACGGTATCTGGTTCGCGGTCGCCTGCATCTTCTATGTCGCCGGCAATTACGTAACCGGCCGCTTCGGCCAGCGTGTGCCGCGTGCCGGCTTAATTCTCTTCTCCGGGATCGGTTGTCTGGTAACGGCAGTCGCGGGCATGGCGGCGGCTAGCATATTGGGGTGGAATACCGCAGCGTTGTTCATTCCGACGATTGCACTTTGCTTCTTCGGGGCATTGGCCATCGCGCCGGTGCAGGCCGAGGCCGTGGCGGCGCAACCGCAGCATGCCGGCTCGGCTTCGGGCTTGATGAGCGGTATACAGATGGTGATTGGCGCTCTGGTCGTGCAACTAGTGGGTTTTAGTCACAACGGCACGCCCTATCCGATGTTCATTGCGCTGATAAGCTGCACCGCGGTCGCCTTGCTGGCGATAAGCGTTACCTATGTGGGCATGCGCCACCGTGCCACCGTGCCTGCACCGGTCACAGGCTGAATGATCACGCGGCGATGACAACGCCCGCGGCGATCAGGTCGTCGATTACTTCTTCGGTATAGCCGTACTCGCTAAGGATCTCACGTGTGTGCTCGCCGAGCAGCGGCGCGCCGCGTTCGACAGTGCTTGGCGTACCCGAGAATTTAACGGGTGCGCCGAGGGTTTTGTGCTTCTTGAGACGACTGTGCGGCACTTCGACCACCATTTCCCGCGCGAGTGTCTGCGGATCGGCATGCATCTGCGCGATGTCGAGCACCGGTCCCGCCGGCACACCGGCCTCCTGCAGGCGCTTTAGCCAATCGGCGCAGGTACGCTGCCTGAACAGCGGCTTCAACACATCCACCAGCGCCGGCAAGTTGGTCATGCGCGCGTCATTGCTGGCGAAGCGCGGATCATCCTTGAGCGCGCCGGCTTCTAGCGCCTCGAGCAACTTAAACCAGTTCGGCTGGTTGGCGGCGCCGATGGTGATCCAGCCATCCGCCGCCTGGAACGCTTGGTAGGGGGCATTCAACGGATGCGCCGAGCCCATTGGACCCGGGGGCTTGCCGATCGCAAACGTGATTGCCGACTGCCAATAGGTGTGGACGATACCGGCCTCGAACAGCGATACGTCCACGCGCTGACCTTCCCCCGTCTTGAGCCTGTGCGCATAGGCAGCGAGTACGCCCATGGCCGCAAGAATGCCCGCGGTGATGTCCGTCATGGGCGCGCCACATTTCACCGGCGGGCGCCCTGGTCCCTCGCCGGTGATGCTCATCAAGCCCGACATGCCCTGGGCGATGAGATCGTAGCCACCGCGATCCGCATAAGGCCCGGTGCGCCCAAAGCCGGAGACTTCACAGTAGATCAGGACCGGGTTGTCTTTGCGCATCTCTTCGTAGCCGAGGCCGAGGCGTTCCATCGTGCCCTTGCGAAAGTTTTCGATCGCGACATCGGCGGTGCGCAGCAGGCGGCGAGCGATAGCCTTGCCCTTTTCGTGCTTGAGATCGACCGCCATACCGCGTTTGTTGCGGTTCATCATCAGGAACGCCGCCGCCTCGCCGTCGATGGTGGGCGGCGTCATGCGGCGCGTGTCTTCGCCGTCGGGGACTCGCTCGACCTTGATGACGTCCGCCCCCATGTCGGCCAGCATCAACCCGCAGGTGGGCCCGGCCATGACATGGGCGAATTCGATGACCTTCACGCCGGCGAGCGGGCCCATTTCAGCGTCCCTTGAAATCCGGTTTGACCTTCTTGAGGAACGCGCGGTAGCCGATCTGGAAGTCCTCGGTACCGAAGCAAGTAAAGCCTTCGTCGACCTCCGCTTCGGTTAGCGGCGCCGGATCGCTGAGTCGCTCGGCAAATTTCTTGTGCCAGCGCGCAACCAAGGGAGCGCCGTCGACGATACGTTGCGCGGTCGCATAGGCCTCTTCCTCGACCTTGTCGTCCGGCACGATGCGTGTGATCAAGCCTTTCTCCTTCGCCTCGTGCGCGCCGAATATGCGACCCTCGAGCAGAATCTCCAGTGCGGTCGCCCGACCGACCAGGTTCAACAAACCGCGCAACTCCGCGTGCGCCATAACCAGTCCGAGCTTATTAATAGGTACACCGAAACGGCTCGACTCGCCGCAGATGCGCAGATCGCAGTTGGCGGCGATCTCGAGCCCGCCACCGACGCAGATACCCTTGATTAGCGCCACCATCGGATGACGGCAATGTTCAAAAGCGGCGAGCGTGCGGCGCATGATGGCGCCATAGGCGCGCGCCTGTTCGACATTGGCGCGCTCGTTCTCGAACTCGGAAATATCGTTGCCGGGCGCGAACGCCTTATCTCCGGCCCCGCGTAGCACCAGACAACGTAATGCATCGTCCGCCGAGAGCTCGGCGATGACGTCACCGAGGCGCTGCCACATGGGCTTGGTCAGTGCGTTCAGCTTCTCCGGGCGGTTGAGCACGACCGTCGCGATCGGTCCAACGCGCTCGATCAAAATAGTATCGGGCATATCTACTCCTTAACTTGGGAAGGCGTCAGGCCGCGGAGGCGCTTGACTTGCCGCCACCGGCTTCGCGCGCGACCTCAGTGAGGTACGCCAGCGCCGCACCCACACCGCCCGCTTGGTGCGGCACACCGGCAAGTGCCAGTCCCAGCTCCACCCCGGACAACGTGCCGGCAAGCGAGAGATCATTGAAATCACCCAGGTGGCCGATACGAAAAACCCGGCCCTTGACCTTGCCGAGGCCGGTGCCAAGCGACATGTTGAAGCGCTTTAAGATCAGCTGTCGCAGCGCGTCGGCATCGTGACCCGCAGGCATCAGCACCGCCGTGAGCGAGCTGCTGTACTCCGCCGGGTTGGTGCAGAGTAGCTCCAGCCCCCAGGCTCTGACCGCGCGGCGCGTCGCCTCGCCATGGCGGTCGTGGCGCGCGAATACGCGTTCCAGACCTTCCTCGAGCAGCATGTTGATCGCTTCGTGCAGCCCATAGAGCAGGTTGGTGGCCGGCGTATACGGGTAAAAACCGGTCTTGTTGTTCGCCAGCATTTCTTGCCAGTCCCAATATGAGCGCTTAAATCCCGCCGACTTATTGGCCGCCAATGCCTTGTCGCTAACGGCATTGAGGCCCAGGCCCGGTGGCAGCATCAGACCCTTCTGTGAGCAGCTCACGGTCACATCGACCTGCCACTCATCCATGCGAAAGTCGATCGATGCCAGTGAAGAGATGGTATCGACCAATAGCAATGCTGGATGGCCGACCCGGTTCATGGCAGCGCGGACCTCGCCAATACGACTCGCCACACCGGTCGAGGTTTCGTTATGTACAACCGCCACCGCCTTGATCTTGTGGCCGCGGTCCTCGGCGAGCTTGACCTCGACCGCTGCAGGATCAACGCCGCCGCGCCAGTCGCCGGGCACGAAGTCCACCGCCAGTCCGAGACGCTGCGCCATGTTGTACCAGAGCGTGGCGAAGTGGCCGGTCTCGAACATCAATACCTTGTCTCCGGGAGAAAGCGTATTGACGAGTGCGGCCTCCCAGGCACCGGTGCCGGAGCCCGGGAAGATGATGACGCGACCCTGAGTCTTGAAGATCACCTTCAGACCCTCGAGCACCTCCTTGCTGAGCCGCGCGAACTCGGGGCCGCGATGATCGATGGTGGGCGCAGCGATCGCGCGCAGCACGCGGTCGGGCACGTTGGTCGGGCCTGGGATTTGGAGAAAATGTCGGCCTTCTTGCTTGGGCATGGACGTCGTTCCTACGGTGAGCGGTAGTGAAGAAAGCTTGGATTATGCCCGCAACGCCAAAGGCTTAGCAATTCACCCTCAAATCATTGATTTCAAGCGTGCCCGCATCGTGCAACATTAGCGAGATGTTATGATCGGTGCATGCCATTCCCTTCCTCTCCGATATGAACGCTCCCGACACACCGGTAGCCAAGAGCGGCGCCACCCCAGGCGACCCTGCGCTAGCGGCGAGGCTACGGCACGAACTCGAGGGTGAAGTGTTGTTCGACGCCTTCACGCGTGGGCGTTACAGCACCGATGCATCGATCTACCAGGCCGAGCCGGTCGGTGTAGTGGTGCCGAAAAACGAGCAGGACATCGTGCGTCTGATCCAGATCGCGAGCGACACTGACGTAGCGGTACTGGCGCGCGGGGGCGGTACGTCGCAGTGCGGTCAGACCATAGGCAACGGGATCGTTGCCGACGTCAGCAAGTATCTAAATGGAGTGCTCGAGCTCGACATCGAGCGCCAGCGCGTGCGTGTGCAACCCGGACCCGGCATCGTGCTGGATCAACTGAACGCCTTGTTGAAACCACACGGACTGTTCTTCCCCATCGATCCTTCCACCGCCAGCCGCGCCACGATCGGCGGTATGGCGGGTAATAATAGTTGTGGTGCGCGTTCCATCCGCTACGGTAACACGGTGCACAACGTGCGCGCTATCGATGCCATCATGGCCAACGGCGAGAGTTGGCATTTCGGCGAGGTGCCCGCGGATCTGGCACAGCTGGACGGCGAGCCCGTTTATCGCCAGCTGGTGCAGCGATTGCGCACGATCGCGGCACGCGAGGCCGACGAGATCGAGACGCGCTGGCCCAAGCTGCTTCGTCGCGTGGGCGGCTACAACATCGACAGCATCGCCTCCGCGGGTCACAACATGGCGCACATGCTGGTCGGTTCGGAAGGTACGCTAGCGTTTTTCACGGCCATCGAGCTTCAACTGCAGCCGATTCCGCAACATAAAGTGCTCGGCATATGCCACTTCCCCACTTTCTATCAGGCGATGGACTGCACACGTCACATCGTCAAGCTGCAACCGGCGGCGGTGGAGCTGGTAGACCGTACCATGATCGATCTGTCGCGAGATATCGCCGCGTTCCGGGCTACGGTCGACGAGGTCGTACGTGGCAAACCCGACGCATTGTTGTTGGTAGAGTTCGCCGGTGATGATCATGTCGAACAGCTACGCCACCTGAAGGAGCTCGAAGATCTGATGGCTACCGTCGGTCTCCCAGGCAGCGTGGTGCCAATCAGCGACCCCACTTTGCAACGCGCCGTGTGGGAGGTGCGCAAGGCCGGGCTCAACATCATGATGTCGATGAAGGGCGACGGCAAACCGGTATCGTTCATCGAAGATTGTGCCGTCGGCCTCGATGATCTCGCGGAATACACCGATCGCCTCAACCAGGTGTTCGCCAAACACGGCACCAGGGGTACTTGGTACGCGCATGCCTCGGTCGGCTGCTTGCACGTGCGGCCGGTGTTGAACATGAAGGACGGGACCGATGTGCGCAAGATGCGAGCGATCGCCGAAGAGGCCTTCGCCATGGTGCGCGAATACAAGGGTTCGCATTCCGGCGAGCACGGCGATGGTATCGTGCGCTCGGAGTTCCACGAGTTCATGTTCGGGCGACGTTTGGTGCAAGCGCTGGAGGAGATCAAGGACAGCTTCGATCCGAAGGGTCTCTTCAACCCGCATCGCATCGTGCGTGCCCCGCGCATGGATGACCGCCAGTTATTCCGCTACCGGCCGGATTATGCGCCGCTTAAGCTCGAGACCGCGCTCGACTGGTCCGAGTGGGGCGGCTTCTCCGGCGCCATCGAGATGTGCAACAACAACGGAGCGTGTCGCAAGTCGGATGCCAACGTGATGTGCCCCTCTTATCGGGTAACGCACGATGAACAACATGTCACCCGGGGCCGCGCCAACTCGTTGCGCCTGGCGATCACCGGACAGCTAGGGCCCGATGCGCTGGTTTCGCAGAGTATGGCCGACGCCATGTCGCTGTGTGTCTCTTGCAAGGG
>QKEI01000156.1 GCA_003251795.1 Candidatus Muproteobacteria bacterium | reverse complement strand
AAGTTACGCCAACAGCTGATAGCTGCGGCATGTTGCCGCAATGTGAATTAAGACACATCGTCTGAAGCGCAAATTTCCCCATTCTTGCTCTGATGACCGGGTCCCAGGGTTAGGGGCGTCGTACCCCCCATCGGACTGACGTCGACCTCGAATTGCATGCTGACGGCGAGGGAGGGCACCTCTAGCGCTGTGCGGGTCTTTTGCGGATTGCTAATTCGCTGGCCACCGAGATAATGACGTACATTTGCAAGGGTTATTGCCAGCTTGTAGCGGTTTTTCCGCTGCCTCTATAGACCCTACCTGACTCGCCCCTGACGGTACCGATACCGTGTTTTTTGCGCGCCTAGTGGAACGAAAGTTGCACATTCCTTGGTAATTGCCGCCCGGTTACCCGGTCTGCGGTGCGCAGCTGCGTCCGCGGATTGGCCAGGTGGCAGGCGAGTGACAACCAAACGGCTAGGCAATGGACCGCACCGAACGGTTTTACAAGATCACGCAGTTACTCGGGGCCCGCGACGTGGTCTCGCGTGAGGCGTTGCTTGACGAGCTCGGCGTATCGCTGGCGACCTTCAAGCGTGATTTGGAGTACATGCGCGAGCGGCTGCACGCTCCCATTATCTGGGATCGGGAGCGGCGCGGTTACCGCTTACGCAAGCAGAGCCCGCATGGTGCCCGCTTTCAACTGCCGGGTATCTGGTTCAATTCGACTGAAGCGCACGCGTTGCTGACAATGCAGTATCTGCTGGCGCACATCGAACCCGGTGTACTGGCACCGCACATCGAGTCCTTGAAGGCGCGCATCGAGGCGTTGCTCGATCAGGGCGATCACCGAGTCGAGGAGCTCCGCAAACGTATCTACATTCTGTCGCAAAATGCGCGCGCTGTAGTTCCCCGTTGCTTTGCCATCATCACTACCGGCCTGCTTTCGCGCAAACGCTTGCGTATCCACCATTACAATCGCGAGCGCGACGAGCAACACGAACGGGAAGTTTCACCGCAGCGCCTGGTGCACTACCGCGACAACTGGTACCTCGATGCTTGGTGCCACTGGCGCGACGCGCTGCGCACGTTCGCACTGGACGCTGTCCGCAAGGCGGAGCTGCTAGACAAGGAGGCGCATGCTGTTTCCGAACTCCTTCTCGACACGCAGCTGGGCAGTACCTACGGTATCTTCTCCGGGCAAAGCACGGAAATAGCGCGCCTGCGTTTTTCCAAAACGCGCAGTCGCTGGGTTGCCAACGAGCAGTGGCACCCCGAGCAGCACGGTGTCCTGGATAGTGAGGGCCGCTATGTGCTGGAGATTCCTTATGCCGATGAGCGCGAGCTCGTCATGGACATCCTCAAGCACGGGGCCGATATTGAAGTGTTGGCGCCTGAGACGCTGCGCCAACGCGTCGCCTCCATGTTAAGCACCGCGCTTGCGCGGTACAACCATAGCTAGGTGCATCGCTGATCATGAAAGGCACGGCGAGCACAATGACTGCGTGGATGCGATTGGAAGCGAGCGCGCGGGCTTGGAAGCGCGGCAGCTACGATGAAGTGATCACCCTGACGACCGACGCGATTGTCGACGGCTTGCTTGAGCCGGAATATGGAGCTATTGCCCACTATCAGCGGGGGTTGGCCTACAACAGAAAAGGACTTCATGATGAGGCCATGCTTGATTTCAGCGAGGCCATCCGGCTGAACCCCGAGTTTGCACGGGCCTATTATCAGCGCGGTTATCTTGCCCGACAGGCGGGCCAGGATGAGCTCGCCATCGCGGATTACGACTGTGCCATCCAGTTCGACCCGCAACTCGTCCATGCTTATATCAACCGCGGCGTATTGCGCATCGACCAAGGGCTCTACTATCAAGCGCTGCAAGACTTCCACAAGGCGATTCGCCTCGATCCGACGCGTGCACGCATCTACAGTGATCGGGGCTGTGCGTATTATGGGAGCGGCCACTACGACCGCGCTTTGGAAGACTTTGATCAGGCATTGCGTCTCGACCCGAACTATGTCGTTGCCCATTTGCATCGTGGTCATGTGCACTGTGCGAGGGGCAACTACGTCGAGGCAATCGAGGCCTACGGAGAGGCCATACGGGTCGATCCTGCGTTTGCCCTCGGCTGGAAAAATCGTGCGCACGTACACTTCTTCGAGGGACTTTTCGCCGAGGCGGCGGCAGATTACACGAGCTATGTCGAACTGTGCCCGTATGATGCCTCGGCCGTCATTCTTAGATACCTGGCTTGCTCGCGCTCTGGGGACGCCAGCCTAACTGAGCTCGCACGTCATGCTCAAGCGCTCGACTTGGGCAAATGGCCCGGCGCGGCGATTGCACTATTCTTGGGGCAAGCCACGCCGGAGGCGGTTCTCACCCAGGCCAGTAGCGACAGTGAAAGCGTGAAAAATGATGGGCGTCATTTGGGCTTTTTCTATCTGGGAGAGTACCACTTGCTACAGGAAAATCCCGTCGCGGCGGTAGAGATGTTTCGTTTAGCGCTACTCGATGGCGCCCGTGACTGTTTTGAGTACGAGCTTGCTAGCGCCGAGCTCGATCGCCTTAGCGTTAGGGTGCTGGTACCGCGCGCCCGGCGCTAACTCGGCCTCGCCCGGTGTGCGGCGCGAGGTGACACATCTGGCAATTTCCCCCAAAATAAGCTTGTCTTCCGTGATGACGCGGAAGCCCTGTGACCACCGCGATCTCCCGATACGTCCAAGGAACCTTCGTGATTGTCGAACAGATCTGGACCGCGAATTCTTATCGCAACTTTAATTACTTGATCGCCTGCCCGGAAACGGGCGAAGCGCTTGCGATTGACCCATTGGATCATCAGAAATGCCTGGCAGCGGCCAAGCGCCATGGCTGGCAGATCACGCAGATCTTGAATACGCATGAGCACGGTGATCACACCGGCGGCAATCGCGCCATGATCGCCGCTACGGACGCTAGGTTACTGGCCCACAAGAATGCCGGCGGTCGTATCCCGGGCGTGAATCGGGGGCTCGGCGCCGGCGATCTTATCAAGGTAGGAAAGACTGTCGAGCTCGAGTGCCTCGACACCCCCGGTCATACCATGAGCCATATATGCCTGCTGTCGCACACCGACACGCCGGCGCTTTTTTGCGGGGATACCCTGTTCAATGCCGGTGCCGGCAACTGCCACAATGGCGGTCACCCACAAGAGCTCTATCAGACCTTTGCCACGCAGCTGGCCAAGCTCCCGGATGCCACCCTGGTATATCCGGGCCACGACTACATCGCCAACAATCTGGGTTTTACCTTGGACCGGGAACCGGATAACGGCAAGGCGAAGCAACTACTGGAACAGGTGCGAGATCAGGACCCGGGCCAAGCCCTGGTGACCAGCTTGGCTCTGGAGAAGGAGACCAACACCTTCTTTCGCCTGCACAGTCCCACTGTCATCGCCAGGCTGCGCGAGCGCTTTCCCGATCTGCCTGACGACCCCGATCCGAGGACAGTCTTTCTCAAGCTACGCGAGCTGCGCAATAGCTGGTAGCAGTGTCATTTCAAAGCGCCGCCACCCCTGCGGCGCTTGGCTGTGACCGGCTGAAGCGTTCACCGTGATCGCCACCGGCATCGAACCGCAGCCGCGCGGTAATCGTACGTAAGTTGTCGAGCTTACGCAGCTTCGCGAGATCCTTGCGCAACGCATCGCAGCTTTCCCGCGTAAGGCTAGCTTCGCAGCAATCGCGAAACTTTTGCACACGGTCGGCTTCGTCGAATGGGTGATGGATGGAGCCGCGCGGATGCTGACAAGTAATGGAGAATTCGCGCCCGTCCTTTAATACAATCTCGACACTGTGCGGAAGGCGATTCTCCCAGCTTGCCGATTCCTGCGCCGCATCGTGTGTGCGGATGGACGTCAGCGTCAGCAAGCGGCGTATTGCGGGTCGGGCGACTGCCTGTGGCGTAAAGTCAGCAAGCTTTAGGCTACCATTCAGCAACGCCACAGCGACGCAGTACTGCAAAGAGAAGCGCGCTTGCATCTCGTCGTGAGGATCATCGTACATTAGGTTACGCCTGTTGCCGATGCCGATAACTGTATTGACCGCAGCCACATCGTCGGCTGTGAAACCGTGCTGCCGGCGAAGCGCCAGCACTCCATCGAGCACGAGGTGATTAGAGCCGCAGCAGGGGTAAAGCTTGTGCATGATGCCCAGCTCTTCAATCGCCAGTGTCTTACCTAAGCGCGGGAGCACTTGTTCCCACCCCGGCGGATTGGGACCACCGTAAAGCGCAAGAAAACCGAGTTTGCCCTCAAGAGCCGTATCGCGACCCTCGAGTCCGGCCTGAGCCAAGGTGGCTGCCGTAACCGCGTGTTGGGCAGCGAGACCCGCGTGAAACGGCTTAGCCATGGTGCCAAATTGCACCTTTGGGCCGGAGGCCATACTTACCGCCAGACTGATGGCATGGGCCATGCGCCGGGCGTTCAGACCGAGCAAACGCGCGCACGCGGCCGCGGCACCGATAGAGCCGATGGTCGCAGTTGCATGCCAACCTAGGTCGTAGTGGGAACGATTGACGCCGCGACCGACGACGGCTTGCGTCTCTAGGCCGACGATATACGCATCCAGCAAAGCCTCACCGCCAGCGTCGATTTGTTCTCCCAGCGCCAGCAGAGCCGGAAACAACACCGCGGTGGCATGAGTGACGCCGGGTAGAAAGATGTCATCGTAATCAAGCGCGTGCGCTGCCGTGCCGTTAGCCAGCGCCGCCCAGGGCGCCGGTACTGCGGTACGTTGTCCGACTACAGTCGATGACCCCTCACCCCATGACGTGATGGCGTGACGTACCCGTGATGCAGCTTCGTCACCGGCGCCAGCAACCAAACAAGCAACCACGTCCTCGATTGCATGCTCGGCGCGGGTCAGTGCCACCTCGGACCAGTCGGCCGGGGTCTCGGCTGCCCATTTGGCGAGTTGGTTGATTACGGTCATGGCAGTTCCGTCAGGTCAATGGAGTGTAAGCCATTCTATGCGAGCGC
>QKEI01000274.1 GCA_003251795.1 Candidatus Muproteobacteria bacterium | reverse complement strand
GGCCGATCATCGTTTTGATCGCCGCCATGATCCCGGTGGGCCAAGCGCTTGCCACCACTGGCGGCGCCGATCTGATCGCCAAGGGCCTGGTAACTGTGGGCGGCGAGCTCCCCGTCGTGGTGCTGCTGGCGATCATGATCTTCGTGAGCATGTGGCTGTCCGACGTCATTAACAACGCTGCAACTGCAGTTGTCATGGCGCCGATTGCGGCAAGCGTAGCCACGAGTCTTGGAGTGAACGGGGACGCGTTCTTGATGGCGGTGGCTGTCGGCGCCTCCTGCACCTTCCTGACGCCAATCGGCCATCAGTCAAATACGCTCGTCATGGGTCCCGGGGGCTACTCCTTTGGCGATTACTGGCGCATGGGGCTGCCACTCGGGTTCATAGTGGTCGCCGTTGCGGTGCCATTGATCTTGCTGGTATGGCCGCTATGAATTCTGCGATAGAGGGATCATTGCTTTCGAAAGTAAGCGTACGTCTGCCCTGTTCTCTTGCTGGGTCAGTATGGTTTCCACTGATTCAACGGTGTAAAACAGCGAATTCCGCCTTCTGACCCGACTAATCGCCGGATAGCGGTTATAATATAAAAATGTGCGGAATAGCCGGCGAAATTCGCTTTCGAGGCGAAGCCGCGTCGCTGCAAGCCGTGCGGACTATGACCGATGCGTTGGCTCCGCGCGGACCCGATGGCAGCGGTATCGTTGCTCACAATCGACTCGCATTCGGACATCGTCGGCTCAAGATCGTCGACCTTTCCGAACGCGGTCAGCAGCCGATGATCGATGCGCAGCTGGGTCTGGGGATCGTCTTCAATGGGATGATCTACAACTACAAGCCGCTGCGCCAAGAGCTGCAACAACTGGGTTACTCCTTTTTTTCCACCACCGATACCGAGGTGGTATTAAAGGCTTACCACGCCTGGGGTAGCGGCTTTCTCCAGCGGTTGATCGGCATGTTTGCCTTCGCGCTCTGGGAACGCGATTCCGGCCAAGTCATGCTGGTTCGTGATCGACTCGGCATCAAGCCTTTGTACTTTGCCCAGGTCGATGGCGCCTTGCGCTTCGCATCCAGTTTGCCTGCTATCGCCGCCGCCGGTGGAGTCGATACGGATATCGATGCGGCTGCTTTGCAGCATTACATGACGTTTCACTCCGTCGTTCCGGCTCCGCTGACGATACTTAAAGGGGTGCGCAAGCTGCCCCCTGCCAGTGTGATGACGATCGATGCGTCGGGAGCGATAAGCGAGGAGCGCTATTGGGAGTTGAAGGTCGAATCGACGGATGACGACCGCAGGCGCAGCGTGGAGGAGTGGAAAGCTCTGTTGATCGACAAGCTGCGCACGGCCGTAGAACGACGGCTGGTGGCTGATGTTCCTGTCGGTGTGCTGCTCTCCGGCGGGCTTGATTCGAGCCTCGTTGTCAGCCTGTTAGCGGACCTGGGTCAGACTGACCTAAAAACATTCTCAATCGGCTTTGAAAGCGTTAATGATGAGGTCGGTGATGAGTTTGTCTATTCTGACGTGATCGCCAAGCGCTTTGCCACCGAGCACCACAAGATTCACATCGATTCCGCTTCCGCGCTCGACCACCTGCCGCAGTGCGTGCGGGTGATGTCAGAACCGATGGTGAGTCATGACAATATCGGCTTTTACTTGCTTTCGCGCGAAGTCTCGAAGCATGTGAAAGTCGTCCAGTCCGGCCAAGGGGCCGATGAGGTATTTGGCGGTTATCATTGGTACCCCCCTCTTCTGCAAAGCGAAGAGGCGGTATTGGACTATGCGCGTGTATTTTTTGATCAGGATTACCAAGACTACGCGCAAATCGTACACCCGCGCTTTGTGGGACAAGATTACAGTCGTGCTTTTGTAGCCGAGCAATTTGCGCGCCCGGGTGCTGCCAATGCGGTGGACAAGGCGTTGCGTCTCGATACAACGGTGATGCTGGCAGATGACCCCGTCAAGCGCGTTGACAACATGACCATGGCATGGGGACTCGAGGCGCGGGTACCGTTTCTCGACCACGAGCTAGTGGAACTCGCCGGGCGCATACCGGCCCCGCTCAAGGTAGGCCACGGCGGCAAGCACATATTGAAGGAGGTGGCGCGGCGTTTCGTGCCGGCCGAAGTGATAGACCGGCCAAAAGGCTATTTCCCGGTGCCCGCTCTGAAATACCTGCGCGGCCAGTTCCTCGAATTCGTCAAGGCCGTGCTCAACGAGCCGGGAGCGCGAGCACGCGCACTATTTCAGACGGATTATCTGCAGCGGCTACAGCGGGACCCGGAGCGGCACATTACCCCTCTGCAGGGATCGCGACTGTGGCAAGTGGCTTTGCTTGAGTTGTGGTTGCAAACACACCGCATTTGAACGGCGTATCTAACAGGGAGTGAGTTTTGATCGCTAGACATTATCGGATTGAACGTGACCGTGCCCCTTCTATCCAGAGCTGGAAGCGTCCTTTGGAGCGTGAAGCGGAGCAATTTCCATCCGACGTAGTTGTGGACTGCGGTTGGGGTCGATTAATTTTTGCCCATACCTTTTCCGACAACATCAAGCTCGCGCACACCCTGTGTGGCGAGAAACCCGGGCAACGGGACATTGCGATGTACCTGGGCGATCCACATGTCGTAATCTCCATCGCGCCGCAGGAACTGTTTCTTGATCCCTCTCATACCTTTCGTCTTTGGCTAGACCGCTACCAACCTGGCGCTTCGTCGACGAACGGCTTTATTACTCGCAAACTATTGTCGTTGCAGGACGCCAAGCTGATCAACGACATTTACAGCAAGCGCCACATGGTTACGCTCGATCCGGCGTTTGCTTGGGCCCAGCGCAATTCGCGTGTGCTGACCTATGCGGTCGCAGAAGATTGTGCTAGTGGCAGAATCATCGGCACAGTTACCGGTATTGATCACGCAGCGGCATTTAACGATCCGGAGAACGGCTCGAGTCTTTGGTGTCTGGCCGTGGATCCACAGGCGACCCAACCTGGTGTCGGTGAAGCGCTGGTACGTTTTCTCGCCGAGCACTATCAGGCGCGCGGTCGCGCCTTCATGGATCTATCCGTAATGCACGATAATTATCAGGCGATCGCGCTGTACGAAAAGCTCGGTTTTGTGCGCGTGCCAGTATTCGCGCTGAAGCACAAAAACCCGATCAACGAGCCACTGTTCATTGCCCCTGCACCGGAAGCCGAGCTCAATCCCTATGCGTTAATCATCGTCAATGAGGCGCGTCGACGCGGCATCGCCGTCGAGGTATTAGACGAGGAGCAAAATTATTTCTCTCTCTCCTTCGGCGGACGCACGATCCTTTGTCGTGAGTCGCTTTCCGAGCTAACGACAGCCGTAGCGATGAGCATTTGTGATGATAAGCGCGTGACATCACGTCTCCTGGCTAAGGTCGGATTGTGTGTGCCACAGCAAAGAACGGCAGCTTCGCGGCGAGAGAATGAGGAGTTTCTCGCCGAGCATAAACGCATTGTCGTCAAACCAGCGCGCGGCGAACAGGGGGCGGGCGTGAGCGTAGACATCCGCGAGGCGAAAGCGCTGGCACTGGCAATTGAGCGGGCGCGAGCGATAGATGCCGACGTGATACTCGAGCGCTTAATCGAAGGCGAAGACCTGCGTATTATCGTCATCAATTACGAGGTGGTGGCTGCCGCGGTGCGCCAGCCGCCGCAGGTCATTGGCACGGGGCGACACACGATCGCCAAACTGATCGAGAAGCAAAGCCGGCGGCGTTCGGCTGCGACCGGCGGCGAGAGCCGTATACCGCTCGACCAGGAAACCCGGCGCTGCGTGGATGCTGCCGGGTATTCCTTGGATGCGATCCTTCCTGAAGGTGAAGCGCTCACGGTGCGCGCGACTGCCAATTTGCATACCGGTGGCACTATTCACGATGTTACGGCGCGGCTGCATCCGGCCCTCAGGCAAGCCGCAATTAAGGCCGCCCGAGTCATCAACATCCCCGTGGTGGGCTTGGATTTTGTCGTGCCACGCGTGGGCGGTGAGGAATACGCTATTATCGAAGCCAATGAACGTCCGGGATTGGCCAACCATGAGCCGCAGCCGACAGCGGAACGCTTTATAGATTTGCTTTTTCCGCAAACTGTACAACAGTCTGTATCTGCAGAATGAAAAAACTATCGGTTGATAAGAAATACGTTTTGGATTTTTTATTACGCCTGCTAGATACGCCGAGCCCATCGGGTTACACGGACCGGGCGGTCCATATTGCCTGCGACGAGCTGGAAAGGCTCGGTATTGCTTACGAGTTGACCCGCCGTGGGGCTATACGCGCGACGCTGGAGGGCGAACAAAAGACACCGGACCGTGCCATCGTCGCTCATCTGGATACCCTCGGGGCAATGGTGAAGGAACTGAAAGCCAATGGCCGGCTCAAGATCGTGCCGATTGGCCACTGGAACGCACGCTTTGCAGAAGGCGCCCGCGTCACGATCTTTACTGATGAACGCTCTCACCGCGGTACCATTCTGCCGCTAAAGGCTTCCGGGCACACGTTTCACAAGGAGATCGACACCCAGATCACCGCGTGGGAAAACCTCGAGGTTCGAGTCGACGAAGACTGTCATAGCTCCGATGGTCTCGCGCGACTTGGTTTCAACATTGGCGATTTTATCGCCATCGATCCGAATCAAGAGGTGCACGATAACGGTTACATCAACTCTCGCTACCTTGATGACAAGGCCGGCGTGGCCGTACTCTTCGGCGCCGCTAAGGTCGTGAAAGAAGCGGGGGTAAAGCTGCCGATGGACTGCCATCTGCTGTTCACCATTTCCGAAGAGGTAGGATCCGGCGCATCCGCGGTCCTGCATGGTGATGTCGCGGAAATGGTCACCATCGATAACGGCACGACTGCACCGGGCCAGAACTCGCGCGAGTTCGGCGTTACCGTAGCCATGGCTGATTCCACCGGGCCCTTCGATTACCACCTTACGCATCATTTGATTGAGCTCTGTCGGGAGTATGGTATTGACTATCAACGTGACGTGTTCCGCTA
>QKEI01000088.1 GCA_003251795.1 Candidatus Muproteobacteria bacterium | reverse complement strand
GGGCGACACGAGGCTCAATCCAGCCAAAACCAATGAGTGCGAGAGACAGCAACAGGGCGAACAACATGACCCCGATCGTCGTCGGCAGACGCAAGTAGCGGAAGTTGAGGTAGCTGAATAGCGCTGCCAGGCTGATGAGAATTGCCGCTAGATCCAGCAATCGCATGCGCCGGGACGAGATCGCTACGCGTGAGGTGGTGCTGATTGCTGCGGGCGCGCGAGCTTGGGCAGATCGCCCGCGAGGCCTGCCGCGTGGCGCATGAGGGTGCGTTTCAACGGTGTGACAGCGTTGGTCAGATCAAGACCCGTGTTACGTAACTGCACGAGCGCCGAGATCGAACTGCCAAAAAGCCGCTTCAAGCCATCGGTCAAGACCAGCATCGCCAGATTGTCACCCTTGCGCCAACGCTCATAGCGGCGCACTGTTGCAAGTGAACCAATGTCACGGTCAGCGTGGTGCGCGTCAAGCAATACTTCGGCGAGCGCAGCTGCGTCGAGTAATCCGAGATTAACCCCCTGACCGGCAAGCGGATGCACGGTGTGCGCAGCATCACCGATCAATGCCACGCGTGGTGCTACGTAACGTTGCGCATGGGCCCGCTGCAGCGGAAAGGCCAGCCTGGCGCTGCTCGAGCGCATATTCCCGAGGCGTTCACCGAATGCCGCCTGCAAGCTTTCAAGAAAGCCAGCGTCGTCCTGTGCCAGCAAGGCTTCGGCTTGCGCCGCATCGACCGACCACACTATCGAGTAGCGACCATCGGGCAATGGCAGGAAAGCCAATGGACCGGTAGGCAGGAAGCGTTGCCATGCCGTGTACCGCCGAGGCTTTTCCACGGCAACCATCGCGACGATACCCTGCTGCGCGTAATCCCAACGCGTGCTGCTGATGCTCATGCGTGCGCGTACGATGGAACGCGCGCCGTCGGCACCGACCAACAACCGCGTGCTTAGGTGCCCGCCCTCGCTGAGATGAACCGTGACACGATCATCGTGGACCTCGATGGCGCCTAGCTCACTCGGGCAATATGTATCGACGTGATCGCATTGGGCGATGCGCCACCACAGTGCCGCAAGCATAGCGTCGTTCTCGATGATGTAAGCGAGGCATGGTTCACCCAAATCGGCGCTGTCGAAATGGATCGCGCCCGAGCCACCGGAGTCCCATATATGCATTTCCTCGACCGGGCATATGCGCTGCGGCTGCATGTCTGACCACGCACCGATGTGTTCGAAGATCGTACGTGAGCTTGGCGCAATTGCGCTCACGCGCAGCGTGTAGTCGCCACTTGGCGCCGAGGGTGGTGGATTGTGCTCGAGGATGGCGACACGTAGCGGCTCCTCGGCCAAGGCACAGGCGAGCGTGGCACCGACGATACCGCCTCCTACTACCAGTACATCGTACGGTTCGCGCGAATATCTATGACTAGTGTTCACTGATCCACATACCTTACGAACCAAGCGTGAGTCGTTAGTCGTGCGCCGCTAACTGTGAAAACCCAAGAGAGACTCACAACTACCGGCTCACCAATCGCGAGTTACCAGCGACAAACCGCGTGCTAGCCGAGGCAACGGTCCGGCAAGACCGCTGGTGCGACGGATCAGTGCGCGCTTCAGCGGTGGCAGGAGATCGGCCGTAATTAGACCGATGTCGCGCGCCAGTGCCAACGGCGGCAACGAGTTTGCGAAAATGCGAATCAGTCCATCGGTGAAGCCGGTAACAACCCGCGTATCGCGTCGACGCGCACGCGCGTAGTGCGCAAGCACGCCTAGTTCGCCGATATCCCGCCCAGCGCGCAACGTCTCCAACAGCACCTGTGACAGCATGGCGACGTCGCGCAGGCCGAGATTGAACCCCTGCCCCGCCACCGGGTGCACCGTATGAGCAGCGTTGCCGACCAACACGACGCGCGCGCGTATGTGCGTATCGACCCGCGTAAGCGTCAATGGGTAACCATGGCGTCTGCCGGGTCTGTGAAATTGGCCGAGCCTGTCGCCAAAACATTCTTGTAGTTGCCGTAGGAACAACTGATCGTCCCAAGCGAGCATGGCACGGGCCTGCGCGTGCCGCACACTCCAGACCACAGTGCAGCGATTGTCGCGCATCGGCAACAATGCTAGCGGTCCGTCCTCGGTGAAGCGTTCATAGGCTACGCTGTCGTGCGCCTGCCCCGGCGTGACGTTGGCCACGACGGCCGTCTGCCCATAGTCCTTCGAGTGAGCGCCAATGGCGACCGCCTCGCGCACCTGCGAGCGTCCACCGTCAGCGCCGACGATCAGGCGTGCCGTCAGTGTGCTGTCGCGGCTGTTGTGTTTCACGTGCACATGCGCCATGTCGTTGCTGAAACGAAGCGTCTCCATGGTCGCGGGTGCAATCAACTCGAGTGCCGCTACCTGCTGTAACGCCCGGTAGAGCACGCCACCGAGACCGGGCGTTTCGACTACATAGCCCAGTGCCTCAATACCCGCGTCGGCCGCATCCAGCCGAGCGATACCGAAGCGACCGCGGTCCGATATATGAATGCGCCGGATCGGTGTCGCCCCCGCATGCTCTGCAATCGCTGGCCAAAGCCCCATGGACTCAAAGATCCGTCGTGAGCCCTGGGCCAGAGCGAGGGTGCGGTCGTCGTAAGCGGGTGCCGACGGTAACCGCCATTGCTGTGACTCGACAATGCCGATGCGCAGCTCACTGCGCGCCAGTGCCAGAGCTAAGCTCGCACCGACCAAGCCACCGCCGACAATAAGGATATCGTAGTCAGGTTTGTTCACTGACTGGTGTTTCCTGCGCAAAGTCCATGTAACAAGCCCAACGCTATTTGCCCTCCGCCATTAACGCCTCGATGTCGTGCAGCGTCTTCGGCACCTCACGGCTGAGGACCTCATTGCCGTCGCGAGTCAACAGCACATCATCCTCTATACGTATGCCGATGTTCCACCAACGCCGGTCGACGCCATTACTGCCCTCGGCAATGTAAAGTCCGGGCTCCACAGTTGTTACCATGCCCGCCTCCAGCAGCCGCCACACATCCTCAACCTTGTAATCACCGACATCATGCACGTCCATGCCCAACCAATGACCGGTGCGATGCATGTAGAACGGTTTATACGCCTCTTGCTCAATCAGACCGTCGATCGTCCCGTACAAGATGTCGAGGTCAAGCAGTCCCTGGATGAGAACGCGGACCGCCGTCTCATGTGGCTGATTCCAGTGATTGCCAGGGCGCACCTGGTCGATCGCCGCGAGCTGCGCCGCCAGCACTACTTCATAAAGCGCCTTTTGTTCTCCGCTGAACTTTCCGTTCACTGGGAAGGTGCGCGTGATATCAGCGGCGTAGCAGTCGATCTCCGCCCCGGCATCGATGAGCAGCAACTCGCCATCGTGCAGCTGGGCATCGTTACGCGTGTAGTGCAAAATGCAACTGTTGGCACCCCCGGCGACAATGGGTGGATAGGCGGGCGCTGCGCTGCCACCCTTCTTGAACTCATAGATGAGCTCTGCCTCGATCTCGTACTCCGCCATACCGGCGCGGCACGCGCGCATGGCCCGCTTGTGCGCTCGCGCGGACACCTTGCACGCGCGCTTCATTAAGCGGATCTCCTCCGGGCGCTTATACAACCGCATCTCATGCAGGATATGGTGCAGATCGACGAACTCGTTCGGCGCCTTGATGCCAGTACGGGATTTGTCACGCACCTCGTTTACCCACGCCATTAACCGTGCATCGAACTCCTGGTAACGGCCCATTGTGTAATGAACCTTTTCGCAGTTTTCCAGCAGACCAGGCAGGACATCGTCGATGTCATCGATCGGAAAGGCATCATCAGCGCCATAACGCTCGCGCGCCCCGGCAATACCGGCTCGCTGGCCCTCCCAGATCTCCTTTTCGACATTGCGGTCCCGACAAAAGAGCAGATATTCGCCCTGCGCACGCCCCGGTACCAGCACGGCGACCGCCTGCGGTTCAGGAAAATGCGTGAGATAATAGAAGTCGCTATCGGGGCGAAACGGAAATTCGACGTCGCGGTTGCGCATGCGCGTAGGGGCGGTGGGAATGATGGCGATTCCACCCGCCATCTGCTCCATCACCTCGTGCCGTCGCTTCTCAAGGATCTTGATATCCATAAGCACATTATGCCGCCCCAACACGGACCCAAGCCAATAGGCTATTTCTGCCGCCGGGACATCTATCGCCGGCCTGCACGCACAATAACACCAGTGACCGTGCTAAAACCGTTGACCCGCGCGCAACTCAGTCCTATATTTTATTGAAAATTAAAGCGATTGTCGGTGGCCACGTGGAAACAGATGAGATCAAGAATCTGGAGAACCGAATCGATCAGTTAATCGAATTCTGCCAACGTTTGAAGCTCGAGAACCACTCGCTTAAATCTGAAAACGAGGGTCTCAACGCCGAGCACGCCCGCCTGGTCGAAAAGACCCGGTTGGCGCGCGCACGGGTGGAAAGCATGATTGGGCGTCTGAAGGCGCTCGAACGAGGGTAGGTGAAGACCGTGCCCGACGGCGTAACGGTGAGCATTATGGGCAAGGAATTCATGGTTGCCTGCCCGGAAGGCGAGCGTGAAGCACTGGTGGCGGCCGCCACTTTTCTCGACCGCAAGATGCGCGAGATCCAAGAGAGTGGCAAGGTGATCGGCACCGAACGTTGCGCCATCATGGCTGCGCTCAACATAGCCAACGACTTGCTGGATCTGCGTAGGCGCGGTACAACCACACCTGATGTCGATCAGAAACTCCGCTTTCTGCAAACCAAGATCGACGCCGTGCTGCGCCATGAGTGAACACAAGCGTAGTGCGAGATGTTTTGGCTTTCAGCGATATTTAGGGTTATCATGAAACTGCGCCCCCTGCGGTGTTCGTATCGTTCTATGAAGCTCTTAGAACCTAACACGTTGTCTTGGGGAGCCGAATCGCTGATGCTGTTGTGCATGTCCGCCTTGCAGCGGAAAGCCTGAGGTGTCACTGAGGCACCCCACTTGAACCAAACGGTTCAAGACGAAGGGGCGAAACGGCACAGGCGGAGGGCGCCCTTTTTCCGCT
>QKEI01000010.1 GCA_003251795.1 Candidatus Muproteobacteria bacterium | reverse complement strand
GCGATGATACTCACAGATCCTGGTCGCGATATCACCGCGGTAGAAAGCATTGTAAGCGGCATCCAGTCCTTCTCTGCGGTTTCCCGCTCTCGAGTTTTCCTGGTCGACCATGTATTGAAGCGTCGCCGCCAGATCGGATTGCACGAATAACTCGCCCACCTGGGGCGGTCGTCCCTTCGGTAGATAGATGCGACAGTTTTCCGCGTAGCGTCGGTAGCACTCTTCGTTGTCGGAAATAAACTGCGCAAACAATGGGAAGGCCGGAAAACCGTCACGCGCATAACGAATCGCCGATGCCGCGACTTCGCCAAAGGTCATCGTGCCAAAATCTCTTAGTGCCGTGATCCAGGCCGCGGGAGCGGCCGGCACGACAGTCCGCAGCAGACCCTCGGGGATAGCCCCTCCATATCGTTTCTCAAAAAACTCCGCGTGGGCCGCCCGTGGCCACGTCCCGAGACCGTCAATAGTAATGACCTTGCCCGTGTCAGCCATGCGGATCACGATCGGCGCAACGCCCGCAACGTTTACCAAATCGCTATGGAGCACACCGAGCGCAACTCCAGCGGCGACTCCAGCGTCAACCGCGTTCCCGCCCGCTTCCAAAATCGCCATGCCAGCTTGGGTGGCCAGCTGGTGCCCGGACGCGACAGCGAAGCGATTTGCCGTTACGACGGCACGTTGGGTCGGCATATTAGTCTTCCCAATTAGACTTGAATCTAGTCAATTTTGTGCGGATATCTCAGCTGCAAGGGGATCTGCATGAGATCGCGGCCAATCATGATGTTCCCGTCGTAGACAGAACGCATTTCACTAACCAATTGTTCCATGACGCCAGGCCAATCGAGCATGGGGATGATGTGCGAAAGCACGACCGTTTTGACATTTGCTCGCTTCGCCACTTGCGCGATGTCCATGTGGTTGCCGCAGGCCCGCCTGTAGTCCTCGCTCGGCTCCATACCCGTTGCGAAATGGCACATGTGAATGAGGACGTCGCAGTCCTTGGCCAAATCTATCATGCTTTCGGGGACGCCGCCGCTGTCGCCCGAATAGACGAGCGTCCCTGCGTCACACTCTAAACGATAGCCGACACACTCCATAATAGGCTGGAAGTGTGACGCCTCACCGACTGTCACCCGCCACTTATTCCCTTCGATCGTATCTCCCGCAGTGACTTCCCTCACCTCTGGCCGCGGTTTCAAGCGCGGAAGTTTGCCACCCCGCGAAACGAACACATCCTTGCTTGCCTGGTGGGTCACGCGCGACTCGATGTCCAAACCATAGATGCCATCGTCGCCAATCAATTGCTCGGTGATACGTGCAACGGGTTGTGGGCCGAAAACTCTAAGCTCGGGGATCTTGCCTGCACCCATGTCCCAACGCTGCAATAACAGGCGAGGATAGTCCGCGATGTGATCGTAATGCATGTGGCTGAAAAACGCGTGAGTCACTTCAGTCGGGTGATGACCGGCCTCCAACAAACGATGCTGCGCGCCAGGGCCATGATCCATCACAATGACATCGTTACCGACTTCGATCAGATAGCCGGAACTCTGGCGAGTCAATGAGGGGGCGGGCGTACCCGTACCCAAGAGCGTGATCTTCATTCGTAACAGCCTTCCATTTGCGGCGCCGCCCGCGTAAGCCGCCGTGGGTTCGAAACAACAAGTCACGGACATCGTTCACAACAGGCTTTTATGTATAATACAAGCTTAAAATCAGGTTGTTAAACGGTCGCAACGTGCGCCGTTTTCAACCACTTACCAAGAATGCAATACAGCTAGGAGGAGCCACCCATGAAAATACTCGTATCCATTTTGATGCTGCTTGGTCTGGTTGTAAGCCCGGCACAGGCGGACTGGCAGCCGAAAGGTCCCATCAAGCTCTGGATTGGTTTCGGCGCAGGCGGCGGCACGGACACCCAGGCGCGGGCGCTTGCGGAAGAGTTGGAGGCGCGCCGAGGTTGGCGCATTATCCCAGAGAACAAGGCTGGCGGTGGTGGCACAGTAATGGCAGCCGCGTTGAAAGAAGCCCCCGCTGACGGCCAGACCATCGGTTTCGCTATCAACACCACCTTCGACTTCGCCACGCTGAAAAGCAGCAATTTATCTCTCGATGATTTCACCTACATCACTACCACGGCAGGCTCGCAGATGGCTGTTCTGGCACGCGCCGACAGCGGTTGGAAGACGCTCGACGACATGGTGGCAGCGGCGAAAGGCGGCACAAAGATCGTTTGGGCAGATTGGGGAGCGCAAGTGGAGGCGGCTGCGGAGATTGTCGCAAAGCACTTTGGCATTAAGGTTAACCACCTGCGCGCCAAGGGCGGCAAAGGGAGTCTGAATGCTCTGGTAGCCCGAGATGCGAATGTCGGATGGGGAGGCGGCGTGCAACGGGGCTTGGTGGCGGCCGGCGAGCTCGTTATTTTGGCGTCGGCAGAAGACAAGCCTCTGGTACAGGCACCCAAGACCAAAACTTTGCGTGATTACGGTATCGATTACAGTTTCGGTTTTCAGTTCATGCTGGCGGGGCCGAAAGGCATGAGCACGGAGGCGCGAGACACCATTGCCAAGGCGATCGCTGAGGTGGTTCTAGATCCTACATCGAAGACGCACAAGTTCGTTGTCAAGCAGTATCCGCCGGGGCCCGTTGTCGTGGCAGGCGATGCGCTAGCTGCTCAGCTGGCCGCAACATTGAAAGCGAACAGGCGTCTATTGGAGGCCGTCTCCAAGTAGTGACAAGCTCGACCGATCATCGGCGCTGGACACCAAACCCGTGGGATATCGGGTTTGGTGTCGTCACGCTGGCGGCGTCTCTGGTGGCACTCTTCTTTTGGTTTCCCCACGACATTAAAGGCGGGTTTGTCGAAATCAATCTCGCCGGCAGATTGGAACCCGGGGATGCGTTTTTCCCGGTCTTGCTCACCACCACCATGGTGATCCTCAGTGTCGTGCAGCTACTTAGCGTCGCATTGACTCGGACGCAGCAGGAGCCCGACACCACAATCGGCAAACTCACGCCAGCGAATCTCAGGTTTCTGCTCTTGTTCTACAGCGTTGTTCTCGCCGGCTTGGCGGTGATGTACTGGCTTGGACCACTGACAACCGCGTTGCTGAGGGGCTTGGGGATTATTGACCAGAGTTACCGTGAACTCTTGGATACGGCACCCTATAAGTATCTTGGCTATGTCGGTGGCGGCTTTGTCATGACAGCCGGGCTCATCACGTGGGCCGAAGGCAAGGTACGGCCGCGTGCAATCCTCACTGTTGTCATCGTGCTTTTTTTGTCACTGCTGATTTTCGGCATCCTGCTTAAGAACATACAGCTGCCGCCAAACGCGGACTTCTAGATGGATCTCGTACTGGAATACGTCGTCCGGGGCGCGCACGGCGTATTCTTCTCGGCGGCTGGCGACTTCATCTGGTTGCCCATTGCGATGGTGTTCATCGGGGTGTTGCTGGGAATCGTCATCGGTGCCGTCCCCGGTCTCAATGGGCCCTTTGCCATGGCCCTGTCGCTGCCCATTCTCATTTCGACTTTTGGTGTCTCCAATGCTGCATTACTGCCCATCCTCGGTTTTCTGATCGGAGTTATGAAAGGCGCGACGGTGGGCGGTGCCGTGCCAGCGATTCTGTTCAACACCCCCGGTACCCCCGATGCCTATCTCACGACCTTAGACGGGTACCCCATGGCCAAAAATGGCCAGGCGATGAAGGCGCTAAAGATTGCACACTTCAGCTCCGCAGCGGGCGACACCTTCAGCGACATCGTGCTGTTTCTCACGGCACCAGTCCTGGCCGTCTTCATCGAACGCATCTTGGACTTGCCGGAAAAATCCGCGCTGATCATCTTGTCGCTATCCTTCATGGCTGCCGTGTCCGGCAGTTCAGCTATCAAGGGGCTGATTGTTGGTGTGCTTGGCATGCTGCTGGCTCTCATGGGCAGTACGCTTTCGGGCAATGGCCCACGCATGACTTTCGGCATCATCGCGCTGGGAAACGGTTTGCCGGTGACGTCAGCAGTGCTGGGCGTGTTGGTCATAAGCGAAGTGTTTATGGGTATCGAGCAATCGGCACGAGACCGCCTGTCACGCGTCGCTGCCCTGGAGAACCCGCTTAGCGGCGATAATTCGTTCGGTCTGAAAGACATCCGAGCGATCATGCCTCGCGTGTGCACTTCCGCTGTTATCGGAACCATTGTCGGTGCCCTGCCGGGTATCGGCACGACACTGGCGGCCACATTGGGCTACGAGAGCGCTCGGCGCCTGTCCAAGCATCCACAAAAATTCGGCACGGGCGTGCCAGAGGGGGTGGCGGCGACCGAAGCCGCAAATTCTGCTGTATCTGGTGCGAACCTTATTCCGGTCTTGAGTCTTGGCATTCCGGGAAACTTCGCCGCGGTGTTTCTGATACTCGCGGTCGAATCGGTCGGTGACTTTACACTTGGACCTTCATTGTTCCGCTTTACCGAAATCAAAAACGTTGAAGGTTATGGCATGATCATCAACAAAGACCTCGTCACCTGCTTCAGCATATTCACCCTGATGGTCCTGGGAAATGTGTTTAACTGGACGATAGGATCGTGGTTCTTGCGCTCACTCGGCGTCTTAGCACGTATCCCCAAGTCGGTGATGCTACCGGTGGTGCTGCTGATTACCTTCACCGCTGTCTACGCACAAGACGGCGGTTTCGTAGCGATCTGGATTGTATTGGTTTTTGGTACAGTGGGTTACGTGCTTCGCAAGCTGAACGTATCGATTCTTCCATTCGTGATTGGCTTTATTCTGTCACCCAAGCTCGAGGAGTTGGTTCGCGGCGCCTATTCCGCTTCTGGCGGCGATTCGTTCTTCATGCTCAAGTCGCCACTGGCGCTGGCGTTCTTGATGATAGCTGTTGCAATCATGGTGTTGGCGGGGCGCCGGAAGCCGCATAGGGTTCCGTAACTGCTCTCTTCCTTACGCTGAAAGCCCACAGCGGGGAGGATTCATGGAAACCGTTCGCCTATCGGGCTGGAAGAGCCAAGAAGGGAAAAGCGCCTACCTAGCCGCCTACGACTCGGCGATGCG
>QKEI01000190.1 GCA_003251795.1 Candidatus Muproteobacteria bacterium | reverse complement strand
AGGCGACCAGGGGTTTATCGCTGAGACCGACTACAACGGTAGCGGTTGTACTGATTTCGGTGACTATAGTGTCTGGTTCGGATTTTTTACAGACTTTAGCCCCCCACAGCCGTGCGATGATTGTAGGAGCCGCAGCAGCCGGTCATTGACCAGGTAGGTGGTTAGTTGCGGCCAACGTCTGCTGTTCGCGCACTTCTTGTTATCTGATCTAGCGGCCATGGACGTTTAACTGACGTTACTTACGCGGGCACACTTCGCGCCCCCACTACCACATATGATGGACGGCCAGCAGCGGCAATTATCGCCACCGGTGACTACGGAACGCCGATGGCGCATGAAATTCGCCCCCCGGACCTTCAGCAGAGATCAGTATCTGCTGCCGAGTCGCGCCGGCCGACAATTCGTAGAGCTCTATTACCGATACAGCCCTCCATTGCAGATTACATTCGCGGACACGGATGGTTGCGAAGACTCGTGCGTATCGGCCTCGCACCCCTGGTTGCGCTGAGTGAATGGTTAGTCGGAGATCGAGTCGCTGACAACCAGCGAACAGGCTTGCTCAGCGAACCTTGAAGTCGGCAGGGAGCAAATAATCCGTCGGATTGATGCCGTAGGCGCCAGCCGGCAGAACGCGCTTGATCTGCAGCCCTTTCGGTGACGCATCGTCGGGTCCCTCCCCCTCCTAGCTCCAGGATCTTTGTACGACTGAAGTATGGTTTCTTTTTGCTGTCGAGGACAACCGCTACTTTCGGGCGCAGACGTTGGGCGCGGTCGGTTGTCAGGACGACGCCAACCTCTTGGGTGTCGAATTCAACGACGCTGCCGATAGGGTAGATTCCCATGCACTCGATAAAATTCTCCACTAGGGTTGGGTGGAAAATGCGGCTGCGCTGCGCATACATTATTGTTAGCGCTTGTGTCGGCGCGATCGCCCGCCGATACGGCCGCTCACTGGTCACGGCGTCGTACCAATCGATGATTCCGCCCATCAGTCCATACAGGCCGATGGTGTCGCCCTTAAGACCCTTCATATAGCCATAGCCGTTGTACCATTCATGGTGATTTTCGACGACCTCGATCGCCTCGGTGGGAATCCCTCTAGTATGTCTAACGATCTCCAGGCCGTGCGGCACATGATTCTTCACGATCCGATACTCGTCCGAGGTCAGGGTCTTCGGCTTATTCAGGATCTCGCTCGGGATCTTCGCCATACCGACGTCGGCCATCAATCCACCGATGCCGATTATGTTCAATTGCTCTTCCTCAAACCCCAGGTGACGACCAAACGCCAATGCCAGAATGCTGACTCGCAGGCAGTGCAGCGCGGTGTAGTTGTCCTTATCTCTCAGATGTGTCCAACACACGAGCGCATCAGGGTTACGCAGCACACTTTTCGTCAGACCCGTGACTACATCCTTTGCACCAGAGGCATCCAAGGTCTTTCCCAGTCGGGCACTTTTCATCATTTGCGAAATGATGTCTCTCGCCTTCAGATCGATTTCGCGTGCTGTCTTGATTTCCTCTTCGAATGCAACCTGATCTTGATGTTCTACGAGGCGGGCGTTTCTGAGGATGTCTATTCTACCGCGCCCCTGTTCCCTTACTCGCAACTGCGCGGCGCCTTGATCTACTGCAGTGGGTTGCGATTTGACGTCGCTGCCGAGAACGACATCGATGTAGACGTAGCTGCAGTTGTGCTTAACCCACTCTATCTCGTCGTAGTTGGAGACCTCGAAACCCTGAAATGGAAACGGCGTTTCGCGCCAAGGCCGGTCCAGCTCGGCTAGGTACATTCCCGGTACGAGGGTGTTGGCGTCGATTCTCTTTTTCATAGCCTAAGGGCCAAATGAGATGTCCACTGACCAGATTGGGTCAAATCGTGCGGCTCCAGGACCGGGAGATAAATCTCTTCGAAATGAGTATAGTTCAGCCTCGCATGGTTTAAGCCGGAGGGAGGCTAAATGAACGTTCGCAAAACCGTGATCACGAAGGAAACCATCGAGGCGGATGCCGTCTGGGAGGCTTGCAGACCGATCACGCGGGTTGTCGCCGCAGCCGTGATTCGAAACCCCTTCGCCGGCCGTTTCGTGGAGGACTTGTCGCCGCTTTTCGACATGGGTGAGCAACTTGGTGAGCGGCTCATGGACGCGGTCGTAGCCATGCTCCCGGGCCCAGCCGTCAGCTACGGCAAAGCCGCCATCGTTGGTGTCGCCGGCGATCAAGAGCACGGCGGGGCAATGACACATCCCAAGCTCGGCAAGCCGATGCGGGCCGCTGTTGGCGGGGGCAAGGCCCTCATCCCCTCGAATGTGAAGGTAGCGGCGGCCGGCGCCCTGATCGATCTACCGCTTGGCCACAAGGACGAGGTATGGTCGTTCGATCATTTCGACACCATCACCGTCATGGTCGCGGACGCGCCCCGACCGGATGAGATCGTGTTGTTCATGGCGGTGGCCGATGGCGGACGGCCGCACCCGCGGGTGGGCAGCGCGCCGATTACAGACTGAGTGTCTAGGCGCCTGAAGCGGACCCCGCTATTTTGTTGATCCGTAGTAACTCGCCCCGCCTCGTGCGGGGTTTTTCTGTTCGAGATCAGAGCGCTTGGCCTGAAACAATTGAAACGGCGCAGGGCTGCACGAGAAATCGGACAGAAACCGAGGGCTCATATTATTAGGCCGTTAGTAACGCACCGATCGCGTCGATAACGAGGACGAAATGACCATACCTGTTTGGGTGTTGCTTGCGTTAGCGGGCTGGACGGTGCTGACGTTACTCTGCAGTATCGGCGTCTACCGCTGGAGTCATATCCTGACCGGCCGAGCGGATCTCAACGAGTTCCCTGGCGACAGACCTCACGGCGCCGACTGGTATCGGCGAGCCATGAGAGCACACGCGAATTGTGTGGAGAACCTTCCTGTCTACGCGGCGCTTGTGATCGTGATCAACGCAAGTGGTGTCGCCGGCAGCGTGCTGGATTATCTGGCCATCGGGGTACTGGCAGGGAGAGTTCCGCAGACGATTGTGCATATCGCCTTTCCCGAAACCAATCTGGCCGTCGGGGTGCGCTTTACCTTCTTCTTTGTGCAACTTCTATGTTTTCTTGCCATGGGGATCATTCTTGCCGTTAGTGCCTGGTAGAGCAATTGGCTGCTATCTTTTAGCTTGTGAAAACTGCAGTCCAACCGATGTCCGGACTGCGCAAGCTGTGGCTCACCATCGGCTGGCTTCTAGTTGCACTGGTTGTCTATCTTTCTTTGGCGCCTGGCTGGCTACCGCTCGATGCCTTGACCGATGATGAGGCTGGCCATCGCCTTACCTACGGCATTGCGCATGTGCTGGCCTATGGCACATTGATGTTGTGGTTCCTGCAATTGTATCCGGTTTCACGGCGACCTATCATTGCGGTTTGCCTTGTGGGTATGGGGGGAATGCTCGAAGTTTTGCAGGCATTTACGCCCGACCGCGACCCCGATTATTTAGACATTTTGGCTAATGGCGCAGGCGTTGTGCTTGGCTGGTTGTTAGGCAGAACCCCGTTAGCCAACACCTTGGGAATGCTTGAAAGAATGCTCGTCCGATCGATTAGCTAAATCTTGCATGTATTTCCTGAGTCCTCAAATCGTTCGGAATCGACATAGTTAACGAAGTGAAAATGACTGAGCAAGTCATGTCTGGAGCAGCTGCCGCTTTCAAGCTGCTACGCGACGACGAACCACGAGCCGTGGTCGTGGAGCGGCCGGCGAGCACGTCGCCGTACCTGTTTGTTTGCGATCATGCCGGTAACCGCATACCACAGCGACTGGGTAAGCTGGGTGTAGCGGAACAGGAGTTCGTGCGGCACATAGCCTGGGATGTCGGTGCGCAAGGTTTGGCAGAAGAGTTTGCCCGTCGGTTCCAAGCGACACTGGTGCGGCAAGTGTATTCGCGCCTGGTCATCGATTGCAATCGCCAACCCGATGCCGAAACCTCAATCGTCAAGGTGAGTGAGCACACGCTTGTGCCAGGTAACCACGACCTTAGCGAAGCGCAGATCGCAGCACGTAGAAGCGAAATTTTTCAGCCCTACCATGATGCCATCACCAACATCATCGATAGGCGTCTCGCGATGCGGCAGCCGACCATACTATTGGCTATGCACAGCTTCACACCGGTGTACAAGGGAGAGCCGCGTCCTTGGCACATCGGATTGCAGTACAACCGCGACTCTCGTCTCGCGCACTTGCTGCGTGATCTGCTGGCGGAGGACGAGACGCTCTGTATCGGTGATAACCATCCCTATCGTGTGGACGATGCCGTGGACTACACGATCCCGGTGCATGGCGAACGGCGTCACATTCCGCACGTATTGTTCGAACTGCGCCACGACATGATCGAAGCGAAACAGGATCAATATCGCTGGGCGCACCGCCTGGCGCACTCGCTTGAGCGTGCGCTGACGTGCGCGCCGGAACTCGGGACGTACATACCTCGCTGACGTGGCATTGCGTGGCGTACCCAGGCTAGGGGCGCTGGACCCCTTTTTTGCGCGGCGACCTTTTAAGATGTGAAATGCCAGTAAATCAATTACTTGCATGCGGCGACGAACAGTCAGCATCGTCTATACTTTCGTGGAGTTCCCAAATAACCGCGCGGTGTTTCTTAAAGTGACCCATGCCTGAGTACGACAAGACCCTGAGCGATGACAGGACGGTGCCGGCACCGACCACTGCGCCGAAGAGACCATGCCTCACCTTCCTTTCAGGTGGGACTGCAGGGCTGGTGTATACGCTGCTTCCGGGAACCGAGACCATGATCGGGCGCGGGGCGGAAGCTGACATCCCGGTGGAGGAACCGCGGGTGAGTCGCAAGCATGCGCTCTTCAGAGTCGCCGAGGAGGGAGCCGTTTTTGTCGAAGATCAAGGCAGCAGCAATGGCACCTTCGTCAACAAGGAGCGGGTCCAGATCCGCGAGTTGAAGGACGGCGACCGGATTCAGATCGGTTTCGGCTGTATCATCAAATTCTCCTATCAGGACGAGCTCGAATATCAGTTGCAGCACGAAATCGCTCAGGGCACGAAGGACCCCCTGTCGGGCCTTTACACCAGAAAGTACCTACAGCAGCGAGTCGAAAGTGAGTTCTTGTATGCCCACCGGCATAAGGGGGACCTAGGTGTTTTGCTCTTCGTCGTCGACAAATTGCACGAAATCATTCTTTGGCACGGACAAGCCGCTGGCGACTTAGTGATTAGGGAGGTTGCCCAGATGGTGAACCACACGCTGCGCGCCGGTGATATCTTGGCCCGTTACGATTTGGAGCGCTTTGCCGTGCTGGCGCGTGACCTCGATGAGCAAAGCGCGGAGATTCTCGCACAACGAATTCGCAAGAGCATCGAAGGCAACCATTTCGATTTCGATGGTGCGCGCATTCATTCAACCGTCAGCATCGGCATCGCCACCTTAGCAGGCCGACCGGAAAAACCGGAGCAACTTGTCGCGATGGCCGAGGCATCTTTGCAAGAGGTCAGGGAAAAGACCGCCGCGGGTGGCGTCGCCGATAGTGCCGCGTCTGCAAACGCGAATAAGGTCGCGGCGGCCACTGTTATCCTCGATACTAACGCGAAGCGTTGAGCCTTTGCATGGTCTTTAGTTGCACGGCGCGCCTTTCTTTTGGTTTCGTACAGACGGGCTAACGACTAACACGTCGGCGGGAATCAGAATATGGACTCGTACAGGCAAGGCGAGGTGCACGGTCTGGAGGTCGCGGCGATGACTGCGGACGGTGACACCACTTTAGGCACGCTGATCGACCTGACTGCTGAGGGCGCCGCGGTCAGTTTTCCGCGTTATGCCGACGCCGCGCTGCCGGTAGGATCTCGTTCGACGCTAATATTCACCGCGCCGTGGCTGCGAACGCCTCTACAAGTGGCGGCCAGCGCGATTTCGCGTGCTGATAGCGGAGAGCTGCGAAGGTATCACTACCAACTCCATTTCGAGTCTGAGGAGCAAAGACGCCGATTTTCTCGCGAGGCGGAGCGCGTGCGCAACCAACGCATGGCAAGCCGCGTCAGGCCGTCGGCTACGGAACCCGTGGTCGTTCAGGTCGAATTGACCGGCGAGCACCGATCTCCATCGGGTGCACGAGTGGCCGATGTTGAGTTAAGAGGAAGCCTAAAGGATATATCCGTAGGGGGCGCCGCGGTCCTGATCGACAGTGGGGCAGAAACGGCGTTCGCGACAACCGACGTGATTGATGTCTCATTTCAGTTACCGCACGGCAGCAGGCCACTGCACCTTAGGGGCTGGATCCGCCACCGCGAGCTGCAGGGTGATCTCATGTCTTACGGCTTGGAGTTCGATAGCGCACACGCTGAGGATTTCGCACAGCAACTCGATGAGATTGTTCGCTATATCGCTCGGCGTCGACGCGAGGAGAGGGAAGATAGCGAACGCTGAGGTTGGGGCAGCCGATTGGACGGCGGAGTTACCCTACCGAGCTGTGATGGAATTCTCGGAAAGTCCGTGGTAGCTATGTCCGCCACGCATCAACTCTGCTCTGGCAAGCAGAATCTCTCCCCATACCACAGCAGCCATTGTCACGAAGGACGTAACCACAAGCACCCCAACGACGGCGGTTTCTATGCTTGCGGCCGCCGGACGCTGGCCAAAAGCAACTAGCAAAACCACTGCCGTGATACCGCAGGCCGCTGCGGTCCACGCGTACATATAGATTCGCGCGGCTTTGCGGATCAACCGCAGGTATCTGGATTTTCGAGAGCGGGACTTAGGCACGCGGGCCTCGCCGAGACGGTACTTGCAGACTTTCACCGTCAAGACCACGAACAAAAAGAGGGTAATACTGGTGGTAAGAATTAGTAGTTCGGTCATAACCTCGCTCCTCCTACCTAAGATGACATGCAAGGTTTGTACCGATTTCTCAAAGAGTCGAGGCTAGTTCCGCGGAGCGGTAAACGTAGGCTGATGGAGCGACCTGCTCGACGCCTGACGTCGGCTCGTCGAACATCGCTTCCCGCTGGGCGGCAGCAAGTTTGACGGAGAACGGCAATCTGAAGGGGGACCGCGGTCGCGGACAATACCGCCCGTTTGCACGATGCGTCGCACCCGTACCACCCGGCGGCCGTCGCGGTGCGGTGTTGGCGGTTGCTTTCTTGGCAGTTTTTACCCATCAAATCAGTGTATTATCTGAAAAGACGGAATCGTGCGATCGTCTATACTTCGTGGGAGTCCCCAGATACGCCCCGTAGTGCTGCCTACATAGAACCAATGGCCGAATTCGACAAGACTTTGCGCGAGGGCAAAATCGCGCCG
Organism: Candidatus Muproteobacteria bacterium; assembly: GCA_003251795.1. Classification (GTDB taxonomy): domain Bacteria; phylum Pseudomonadota; class Gammaproteobacteria; order Acidiferrobacterales; family SPGG2; genus SZUA-472. The sequence continues at coordinate 11,883 of QKEI01000190.1, read as the reverse complement.
GTCCTGACCAATGCACCCAAAAGACCTTGCTTAACGGTCCTGTACGGCGGGCCGGTAGGCTTGGTCTACACGCTGGCAGCCGGATCGGAGACACTGATCGGCCGCGGGGATGACGCCGACCTGCCTCTGCTGGAAGAGCGCGTGAGTCGAAAGCACGCACGGGTTAAGGTCCAGTCGGACGGAGGCGTTCTCCTCGAGGATCTGGGTAGTAGCAACGGCACCTTCGTAAACGGTGTACGAGCGAAGGAACAAGAGCTAAGAGATGGGGACCGCATTCAGATCGGCTACAGTTGCATCATCAAGTTCTCCTACCAGGATGATCTCGAGCATCAGCTGCAACAGGAAATCGCCAGCGGGATCAAGGACCCACTCACGGGACTCTATACCAAGGTCTATTTTCAGGATCGGGTCGACAACGAATTCAGGGATGCCCAGCGACATAACGAAAATCTGGGCGTGCTGATGTTGGTGATCGATGATTTCAACAAGATCGGCATCCATTACGGGCAAGCGGCCGCTGAGCAGGTCATTCGCGAGATCTCTTGCCTTATCAGCAAGATGCTACGCGCCGGCGATGTCTGTGCGCGCTACGATGAGGAGTGCCTGGCGATACTGGCACGGCGGGTCGATGACAGGGCATCAGTGGTCCTGGCTCGGCGAGTTCGCAAGGCCGTCCAAGACCATCAGTTTGAGTTAAGCGGCACCCCGGTCCAGCTGACCGTCAGCATCGGTATTGCCACGCTTGCAGATAAACCAAAGAAGGCTAAGAACCTGGTGGAAATCGCCGAGAAGTCGCTGAAGAAAACGAAAAAGAAGGTCGGCTTCAACGGTATCGGCGGCGCTGCGGTCACCACTTATCTACAAAGCGACGAGAACGCGGCAACCCTACTTTACGTGCCGAACGGCAAATCCTGAGCTAATCCCCGTTAGCACCATGTGCTTGGTGCGCAGGGCGCGTGTCAGCGACTCGCCGGTGCCTCAGCCACTTCCGCGCCCAATTCGGCATTTTCCCTAATCTTGCCGAGGCCCTGATCCAGACCCTTCAAGAAGTAAAGGCCAGCCCCCGTAACAGCCAGGTACTCCAGTACCTGATAGAACAATGAGGCCGCAAAGGCATCGCCGGAGCTTATCCCATACGGCTTGAGCGCGAGCACAAAGCACAGCTGCATGGTGCCGAAAAATCCGGGCGCACTGGGTAGCGTGATGGCTGCTGTGCTAAGTGCCAGCAATACAAGGGCGGCCGATGGCGGGGCGTTGATACCTACGGCCAGCAGCGCCAGGTACATGGCCGCGGTCCTGAGAACGGCCTGCACTACAGAAGTCGTCGCAATACCTGCCAGCAGGTAGGGTTGCTTAAGGGCACGCGTTCCCAAGGCACCCTGTTCAATATGGCGGGTGAGCCACGATCGCAGCGCGTCCGGAAGAAAGCTCGCTACCCGCATGGATAGCCTTACTAGTATCTCAGCTTTCATGATCATCATTATGATGATGCAAAGCAGTGCCAGCTCCAGGCCACCGATAAAGTATCCCGGCTTGATTAAAGATGTCGGTACATGCATCCCTATGAAGATCAGTGCCAATAGTCCGAGTGCTGCCACGAGATCGAACAATCGCTCGATCACCATGGTCGCCAGGATAGAGGTCTTGCTCAATCTGTGTTGGCGTCCTAACAAGTAAGCACGCACTAAGTCACCGAGGCGTGCGGGTAATAAATTGTTGGCGGCGAATCCGATCATTGTGGCGGGTAGAATGCCCTGAATATGAATGTCGCGCATAGGCATCAACAACAAGCGTATGCGTACCGCCTTGAACCAATAGAACAGCGCCAGCAACAGTATCAGGGGCAGTGCGTAAATAGGTTGCGAACGTGCGAGGGCATGACCGATTTCTGTGAAATTGGTGCCTCTCAACGAAAGCCAAAGAAAGAAAATGCTGAGCACCATCCCTGCAATGAGGGATAGGCGTTGCTTGGTTACGGCCACGCTACGACGATTCCTATTAGTGTCTCGGGTAGCCAAGTGTCTCACAGTCACCATGCACTGTCATGGCCCTAACGACCAGCGTGGCAAATGCGGGGCGCGAGCGGTTCGTTTGGTATCGATCGAGTTAATGCAGGAAGAAAGAAGCTGATATATAGTCATCCGCGTTCAGCAGGGGGAGGAGAGCTGCCATAGACGTCAAAGTGCCCCGCTACTGGCGGATCGGAGCAATTCTTGCACTGATTCCCTGGCGGATTTTCGTGATTCATGACCGGCCCAGGAATTCTGACACTTAGCAACGACGTGAAGACTGAGTCTTCCTGATTAACTCGCCTCCGGAAGGATATGGAACTGGACACACGCGTCGGCATCCCCCTGCAAGGCACAAAAGTGATTGGTCTTGTCAGTGCAGGGCACTTTTTTAGTCACGTTTATATGCTGCTGTTGCCGCCGCTGTTTCCCGTACTGCGTGAGGTCTATGGCGTCGGATTCACCGAGTTGGGTTTCACTATTGCGGTCTTCAGTGTTACCACGGGCTTGACGCAAGCACCAATGGGGTTTTTGGTCGATCACTACGGCGCCCGCAGTATTCTGATTGGCGGCCTGATGTTAGAGTCCGTCGCGTTTGGCTTGATCGGCTTTTTCCCGCACTACGGTGCCTTGCTCGTGCTTATGGTGGTCGCCGGCCTGGCCAATGCCGTCTATCATCCGGCGGACTACGCGATTCTCAGCGCCTCGGTCGAGAAGGATCGCATGGGTCGGGCATTTTCAATTCACACCTTCGCCGGCTACCTCGGCGCCGCGGTGGCGCCGGTGACAGTGCTGTTTCTGGCAGACCTAACAGATTGGCGCACCGCCATTGTTATTTGCGCCCTAACCGGTGGTGCTGTTGGCATCGCCATTGCGCGCAACTCCGATGCACTTTTCGATGCGACGAACACGCGTCGCCAGCAGTGCGCATCTACACAACAGCATGTCCGGTCCGGGCTCGATTTGTTGTTCAGTGCACCCATTCTCATGGGCCTGTTATTCTTTGCCGGGTTGTCTGTGGCAAGCCGCGGCATGAGTGATTTCGGTGTCTCCGCATTGCATCTGATGTACGATGCACCGTTGACGGAGACCGCCGCTGTACTGAGCGCATATCTTTTTCTTTCACCGGCGGGTGTATTGATAGGCGGATGGATTGCGGATCGGACGACACGCCACGAGTTGATCACGGTACTGTGTTTGATGCTGATCGGCGCTGCCATCTTTGTTGTTGCCGCGACGAAACTGCCCTTGCAGAATGTTGCCGTCGTGCTGGCGGTTGCCGGGTTGTTCAACGGTATCGTCGCGCCGTCGCGTGACATGCTGATCCGCGCTGTTACCCCCCCGAGTGAGATGGGCAAGGTATTCGGCTTCGTTTCCACCGGTTACAACATAGGTGGCATCGTCGCGCCGGTGATGTTCGGTTACCTGCTCGACAATGTCGAAGCGAATCTGCTCTTTTGGGTCGTCGGTTTGGTGAGCCTACTCACTATCCTTACCGTTGTGCTTAGGGGCGGGCGAGTCTGACTGAGCGAATGTAAGACGTCATCACCGATGTGCCGTGGTCAGCGACACAGCGGTGGAAAAGAGGGTACTATAGGCTGCGCATGAGGCATTTTATCGGCAAGCGGTTGACGGTAGCTGCTATCGTCAGTGCTGGTGTGTCGTTCACCTCGTGTTCCGCCTACGATGCATTTACGATCGCACGCAGCGGCAGTGTTGATCAAGGCGTCAAGGCGGTGCTTCGGCAAAAGGGCACGAGCTACGCACATAACCCCTACCAATTGGTGCAGGATGTTAAACGGGGACAGCAGCAATTCAAGCAGCTTGTGTCGTTTCTCCGCCGGCAGGTGGGAGGCGAGTGGGGTGACAAGGAAATCTTGGTACCGAGCCGCACGCGCTACGTCAAGTACACCCACAACTACAAGAGTCGCGCGGTGGTCGATTTCGACGCCGGCACGGTCAAAGTCGAAACACTGGACCAGGACGAAGCCAGTCTGCGCAATGCGATCGTCACGACCCTGCTGACCCCTGATGATCCGCGCTCGGTCGATCTCTATTCCGATAAGACCATCAGACTCTCGGGTCAACCCTACCTCTACGGACTCGTGGTGGATCAGCATGGTCAGTCCATTGACCGGCCTGGCCGTGCCGAAGCGTACGCGGATTTTTTGTTGCTCAACAAACGTGAACGCCAGATACAAACACCGCAGGGCCCCAAGACGGCGCGTTCGGTGGAATTCAACATGATAGGCGATCGGGAGCAGCAACAAGCGCAACGTTATGCAGTGTACGTGGAGCGTTATGCCGAAGAGCATGATGTCAGCAAGAGTCTGGTTTACGCTGTCATCAAGACCGAGAGCAATTTCAACCCGTTTGCGGTGAGCGTGGCTCCTGCCTATGGGCTGATGCAACTGGTCCCGGCGAGCGGCGGACGCGAGGCCTATCGCGCCGTTAATGGTACTGATGGGATACCGAGCCGCGAATATCTGTTCGACGCGGAAAAGAATATCGAGCTCGGCACCGCCTACTTGGGGATCATTAACCATCGTTATCTGGCCGACATTCGCAACCCCACGTCGCGCGAGTATTGCACGATCGCTTCTTACAATGGCGGTGCCGGCAATGTGCTGCGGCTGTTTTCCGCTGACCGACAGCGTGCGATCGACGTGATCAACAGCATGTCCGCGCCAGACGTGTACCGCAAGCTGCGCGACGAATATCCGCGTGACGAAACGCGGCGCTACCTAGTGAAAGTGTTGGATGCAAGACGGGATTTCGCCAATATCTGACGTCGCGCTTCTGACTAGTTAGTTAGGAGTAATGATGCGCACCATAATGATCCTCAACTCTAAAGGCGGTTCCGGCAAGACTACTCTGGCGACAAATCTGGCCGCCTACTATGCGCTCCAGGGTAAGTCGGTTGTGCTGGCCGACCTCGATCCGCAGGGATCAAGTATCGATTGGCTGAAGGCGCGGCCGGAGTCGCGGCCTGCAATCCATGGCATCGCCGCCTGGCGTGAGCCGCTGCGTGTGGCGGCCGCTACCGACTATGTCATTCTGGATGCGCCGGCCGCTCGCCACGGGCAGAGTCTGACGCGACTGATCCGCTATGCACAGACTGTCATCGTTCCAGTGCTTGCGTCACCGCTCGATATTCGCGCCGCGCGCGAGTTTATTCGTGAGGTAGAGCACGTCGGCAGAGTGGCTAGGCACAACATTCAAGACGCCGCGGTCATTGCCTTTCTCAAGAGTTTGTTCGGTGATGACACCAGCACTGCCACCACGCGCGTAGCAGTAGTCGCTAACCGTGTGCGGGAGAATACGGTCGCTTATGACACGCTGTACGAGTTCCTCGATAAATTGAAAATCCCATTTCTGACCACACTACGGGATACGCAGAACTACATTCAGGCGGCCGAGCGTGGGCTTGGTCTGTGTGAGCTTGCGCCTTCGCAGGTGGCTTACGACCTGGAGCAGTGGGGGCCATTGATCAAATGGCTCAACAGCAAGCGCAGCTTGCCGGTATGAAAGACATGGGTTGGAATCCGCAGCAGTACCTGACATTCGAAGGCCACCGTCTGCGGCCGGCGTTGGACCTGCTTGCCCGCATCCCCGTCGATACGCCAAGACGCGTTGCGGACCTTGGCTGTGGCACCGGCAACGTCACCCGCATCCTGCAACAGCGCTGGCGGGGCGCGACCGTTGTAGGCGTGGACGGCTCCGAAGAGATGTTAAGAAAGGCGCGTGAGTTCGAGTCGCATATCGAATGGCAGCAAGCGGACCTCAACCACTGGTACCCGGAACAGCGTTTCGATGTGATTTACTCAAACGCGGCACTACATTGGTTATCAGATCATCGAACGTTGTTTCCGCGTCTATTGAACTTCGTCGAGCCCGGGGGATATCTGGCTGTGCAGATGCCGGGCAACTTCACCGCGCCGACACATACGCTCGTATACGAAGCGGCACGGTCGGGGCCATGGAGCGACAAGTTGGAGTGGCGAATTAAAGCGCCGCCGGTGCACGATCCCGTTGACTACCATCGGCTGTTGGCTCCCCACAGCGAGCAGCTGGACGTCTGGGAGACGACGTACATACAGGAACTCACCGGGGAGAACCCGGTGGCCGAGTGGACGAAGGGTTCCTGGCTCAAACCGTTTTTGGATGCGTTGGAAGCACCGCAGCGGAGTGAATTTGAGGCTGTTTACCGGCGCTTGATTTTGCAGGCCTATCCTCAAGGCCCCGACGGTAAGACGTTATTGCCGTTTCGGCGCCTATTCATGGTAGCGAAGGCGCCTGCTTAGAAACCCTGCCTTGGAGGCTGGCAATGAGCTCAGAGAATAAGAAGGTGGCGGTGATTGGTTTAGGCTCGATGGGCATGGGTATCGCCCAGTCGCTGTTGCGTGACGGGTTCAAGGTGATCGGCTGCGATGTCAATGCGGACGCACTCGCGCGGTTTCGCCAGGCGGGGGGTGCTACCGCCGGGAGGCCCAGTGACATCGATCCAGATTGCCAGATTGTTGTCTGCGTGGTCGTCAGTGCGGTGCAAGCGGAGGACGTTCTGTTCGGACCTGAGGGCATCGCCGCGACGTTGCAGTCCGGGGCGTTGTTTATCGCCTGCAGCACGGTGTCGCCTGATTTTGCCGTGCATACTGCCGAGCGTCTGGCATCCCAGGGCGTGCTTTATCTCGATGCACCGATAAGTGGCGGTGCGGTGAAGGCAGCCGCGGGCAAGTTGTCGATCATGGCCTCAGGCTCGGCACAGGCCTTTGCCAAGGCTAAGGGGGTTACCGATGCAATCGCCGAGAAACTCTACCGCGTCGGCGAGGAGGTCGGGCAGGGGTCGTCCATGAAAATGATCAACCAGTTGCTGGCGGGCGTGCACATCGCCACCGCTGCCGAAGCGATGGCGCTTGCCACCAAAGTCGGTCTCAACGCGGGCATGGTGTATGAAGTGATTAGCAACTCTGCCGGCAACTCTTGGATGTTTGAAAATCGCGTGCCGCACATTCTGGCGGGCGATTACAAGCCACACAGCGCGATAAGTATCTTTCTCAAGGATCTGGGCATCGTCTTGAGCACGGCCAACAGCCAGCGCTTTCCCGTGCCGTTGGCAGCCGCGGCCCATCAGTTGTTCACTATGGCAGCGTCAGCCGGTATGGCCGATTGGGACGACGCCGCTGTCGTCAAGGTCTACGAGAGGCTTTCCGATATCACCTTGCCATAACCTGTTGGCTAGGCGACAAGAGATGGTGGCGACCTTCAGATCACCCCAGGGGGTGAGGTTGCTGGTTTGAATTGGGTGACCACTCCTTTCTTGACTGTTTCCTGGGACTGGTGGACGAGCATCCCGGTGATGGCTGCGCCATGGGCGATGGCGATAGTGCCGTAGTGTACATCGCCGATGATCTCGGCCTGAGCCTGCAGTTCGATGCGCGCCTCACATTGCACGTTTCCCTTGATCTTGCCGTTAATAATCATGTGGGGAACGTTGATGTTTCCGTGCACCTCCGCGTGTTCACCGAGAATGAGCAGGCTGCTGGTCGCATCCTTTGCCGCGATGTTGCCCGTCACCTTACCGTCGATTCTGAGCCCGCCGGAAAAAACGATGTCACCTTTGAGTTCGACAACGGCGCCGATCAGAGTATCGATCGTGCCACAGGGCTTTTCGTTTGATGGTCTGCTCAGCGCGCTCAGCATAAATCACCTCATATCAACTACTTAGTTCATCTGGGGGGTACTCATTTGGCAGGATCGCCCCCAATAGAGCCAGCAAGGACGTGCAAGAGTTAGGCCAATGGACCGCGGCGGCGGAGCAGGGTAGCAGCATTGAGCTCGGGGTCACTCGCTTACGCGATACTTATTGGCGTAGTGTTTGCCCAAGATCTTGCGGGTTTGAGCTGTCAGGCGTCGGTTACGAGTGGCTGACAGGGGGTTGGGCGGGTTCCTCGATCGCCTACTGTGTTTCTTGCGCGCTCGCGTCATGATCGCTCACTGGGTGCACCTGATTCAGTATAGCGCGACACAAGCGCCAGCGGGCCGCGCGCTACCTGGCACCATGTTGTCTCAGCAGCGCGACAATAGCTTGATGGCCTTCACGGCTGGCCGCATCCAGCGGCGTCTGCCCGTCTCTCGCCTTGACGTTGGTGTCTGCTCCTTGGGCTAGTAACACCCGCACCACCGCTACATGCCCGTACGACGCGGCACCATGCAAGGGTGTGAGACCGCGCTCGTCCCTTGCATTGATGTCGGCGCCGTTGGCAATGAGTAGTTTGACCAGGGCCTCTCGCCCCATGCCCGCGGCCATGTGTAACGAGGTGGTACCTGCAAGTCCTTTTGCATTAACGGCCGCATGATGCTCGATGAGCATTTGCACGATGTCGGCATGGCCATCGAAAACTGCCAAGTGCAGGGGTGTGAGGCGATTGTTGTCGCGCGCATCGACGACGGCGCCGCGGGCAATCAACAGTTCCGCGACACCGCGCCGACCTTCCTGTGCCGCCGTGTGCAGCGGCGTCCAACCACCGCTGCTACGGGCATCGATGTTCGCGCCGTGTTCTATCAGGAACAAAGCGATCTGCTTGTTGCCCGTACGCGCTGCCCAGTGCAATGCCGTACGGCCGTGCGTGTCGGGCGTATCGATGTTGATCTGTTGATTAATAAGGAACTGTAATCTCTCGGTGTCGCCCTTTTCAGCGGCATCATGCAATGGTTCAGCCACTATCGAATAGGGGGTAAGCGCGCCGACAAATACAAACAGAGCGACGGCGCGCGGGAGCGCAGGCAAAATCATGTGCCATTTACCTAGATGGCGGCGCCGATTCGTTTATGTCGGTGCACGGCGTCGTTGACATGCCCTCACGCGATAGGCTGCGGTACATCAGGATAGCGGAGCTCGGGCAGAGCTCGCTGAACTGACGTGTGGTTCGAATCGGCTGTGGTGCAAGGGGACGCTCTAAGCGCTCGAAACCGAGCCTACTGAAGTAGTCGTGCGCATCCATCGTTAGCAGATATAGATCGCGCACTCCCTGCGCCATAGCGTGCTCGCAGAGTTTTTCAACGAGATCGCGACCAATCCCCTGATTGCGTACATCTGGTGCAACCACTAGGGAACGCAGCAGGCCGATGTGATCATAGACTTCCAGCCCTATAACGCCGAGCATGGACTCACCTTCACTGGCTACGATGAAATGGCGTAAATGGGAATTGAGGTCATCATGCGGCAGGTGTGCCTCGGCGAGCCAGCGGTTTATAATCGCTACGTCGACTGTGGATGCGAATCTGTATTGCATGGCATTTCCGCCTCATCGGCAGGCTTTAAAAGACACAACGGCCTCGGCTCACATGGCAGTGTAGAGAAACAATCCAGCCCTGAGAAGCCCATGGGGTTTTAACGTCATGATTCCCGACTTACCAACTTTCATCGTCTTCGTGGTAGCCGCATTGGTGCTGCTCGTGACACCCGGGCCGGCGGTTTTCTACATCGTCACGCGCAGTATCGATCAAGGGCGTGTGGCGGGTATTGTTTCCACGCTCGGAGTCGGGGCCGGTACATTGGTCCACGTCGTCGCAGCAGCGCTGGGTTTGTCGGCCCTGCTGGTGTCTTCGGCGGTCGCCTTCAACGCCCTGAAATACCTGGGTGCCGCCTATCTTGTTTACCTTGGCATTCGGAAATTCCTGGTGCCCGATGAGCTCGAGCAGCCGCGCTCGCTCAAGCGCAATACCCTGGCGCGAATTTTCTACGACGGCGTCATCGTCAATGTGCTGAACCCGAAAACCGCACTCTTTTTCTTCGCTTTCTTGCCTCAGTTCGTCGATATCTCGAAGGGCGGCGTATGGGCTCAGATAATCTTCTTGGGGGTGCTGTTCGTGCTGATGGGCATCGTCAGCGATGGAACCTATGCATTGCTGGCGGGCTCATTCGGAAACTGGTTGAAGGGCAATCTGAGGTGGCTACGCGTGCAACGCTATTTTGCCGGAACGGTGTTCATTGGTCTGGGCGTCATCGCCGCGTTGTCGAGCTCGCACAGAAAGTGATTGACATTGCCATGATCAGAAGCGAAGCAGAGCGGGCAGCGATGATCGATAACCGGGCGAGCACACAGATGCTATGGGTGATACCTGTGCTGTTCTGGTTTCTGGCGCCGATTGCCGCAGCCGATCCGCTGCACGATGCCGCGCGTGCGGGTGACACCGAGCGGGTGCTCCAGGCTATCAGCGGCGGCATCGATGTGAACGCGAAAGATCCGGATTATGGTCGCACGCCACTTTACTGGGCCGCACGTGAGGGTCATAAGATGCTGAGTGAACGTTTGATTGCCCGCGGTGCTGATGTCAACGCTAAGGGCAAGAAGGGTTACACGGCATTGCATGCGGCGGTTTATCAAAGGCATGCGGATATCGTCAGTCTTCTTATCGCATCGGGTGCGGCAGTGAATGTCAGGGCCAACGCGGGCTACACGGCCTTGCACGTGGCCGCGCTCATGGGGTATGCGGGCATCGTTGAGACATTGTTGGCTCACGGGGCGCAAGCAAACATTGTCGACTCTCACGGTTTCACGCCGCTGCACGACGCAGCGTTGGAAGGACGCACGGCTGCCGCCCGCGTGTTGATTAATCATGGGGCCGAGATCGATGCGCACGGCGGTGAAACGGCAAGCACTGCGCTTATCCTGGCAGCGGGAACTGGCCATATGGGGGTAGCCGCATTGTTAATTGCCAAAGGTGCCGACGTGAATGCCAGAGACGATGAGGGCATGACGGCCCTTACTGTAGCGTCGCGTGCCGGACACCAAGCGTTGGTAGAGCTCTTGCGGCAGCATGATGGCCGTGAGTGAAGCTGTTTACCCAAAGTACCTTGCCCAGATGGGATAGAGCGTACTAGCTGCTGCGTGAAACTCCCTTAACCGCCTCTTCCATTCGTCTTATAGGCCCAAGAACAGTAAGGGCATATTCCCCGTCGTCCCGGTTGTCGTGTGCTATATGAACTGATGGGTCTTGGAATTTCCCAAGGCCGCGTCACTTCTGTCTCTCGGGTGCAAGCGTGATCGGTGCCGCTCATGGCGGCATAGGGCCGCGGTCCGCCGCGTTTTTTCGGGAATAGTCGCATGTCCGTGGTAATTGAGGCGCGCAAACAGCTGGTGTCGGTATTCGGATTCTCCGAATCCGAGCGGCGAGCGATAAAGAGCATGTTCAATTTGGCCGGTGTGCACGCTTCCGGCTACAGCTTGATAAACCCCGAGGAAAGGATCACCGCAGACATAGCGTTGGTGGATGCTGACGATCCCGAGGCGATGGACGCGTGGCAACGCGACCGTCAATCACACGCCAACCGTACCCCCGCAGTAATGGTCACGAAAACGGCCGGTGCGACCGCCGAAGAGCACCGTTGCATTAGTCGCCCACTTACTATGAAGAAGGTCCTCGGTGCGTTGGAGGGGATCAGCGCGCAAGCGAAGCCGCAGGGCCCCGCAGAGCATACTGAGTTTTCTGTAGCGCGTACACGGGCGCAGGCTGACAGATATTCTGCCCTGATCGTGGACGATAGCCTTTCGGTAAGACGATTCATGGAAAGCAAACTCGGAACCCTTGGCGTAGCGGTAGACATCGAGTTCGCCGCTACCGGCGAGCAGGCGCTAGCGCTCTCTGAGGACAGGCATTACGACATTGTCTTTCTGGATGTCATGCTTCCCGGTATTGACGGCTATCGCGTCTGCAAGGCGTTGAAGTCCTCAAAGGCCGCAGGACGTTCTCGTGTCGTAATGTTGACCAGCAAGAAGTCGCCCTTCGACAGAGTCAAGGGATCGATGGCGGGTTGCGACGCGTACCTGACCAAGCCACCGGATGCGCAGCGCCTGGATTCCATTATTCAGAA
>QKEI01000128.1 GCA_003251795.1 Candidatus Muproteobacteria bacterium | reverse complement strand
CAGCGACCACGCCTGGGGGGAATTTCTGGTTGAACGTGGGCTGGTGGACGGCAGCAGATACCAGCGCGAAAACGATCGTTATTACGAAGCCTACAAGGCCGGCGAGCTCGACATAGCCGATTACCTGCGGTTCGCGTTACGCCCCCTGACGGAGCACAGTCTGGGCGAGCTACAGGACTGGCGCCACCAGTTCATGCAGACGAAGATCTTGCCCATGATCACGCCCGCCGCGCGCGCCCTGGTTTCTCGGCATCGCGACCGGGGTGACACGCTAGTTATTATCACTTCAACCAATGACTTCATCGCCGCGCCGATTGCCACCGAATTCGAGATACCGCACCTAATCGCCAGCCAGGCGGAGCTGCGCGCGGGTCGTTACACCGGACGTGTTGTCGGCATACCGTGCTACCGCCACGGCAAGGTGGAACGCTTGCGCGCCTGGATGCAAGAACATGGCGAAAGCCTTGTCGGCAGCTGGTGCTACAGCGATTCACACAACGACCTGCCTTTGCTCGAACTGGTTGAGCACCCCGTAGCGGTCAATCCCGATGAGATCCTGCGTGAGCGCGCCGAGTCGCTAGGGTGGCCGATAGTAACGCTTTACTAACCTTACCACCGTCCATGCAACGTGCCTCCTACCTGACGATTGTTCTGTTGTTGGCCGCACCACTGAGTATGGTGCTGGCTCTGTCCGCGGGTAGCGTCGACCTCAGCCTGGCACAACTGGGCGGTGCGTTGCTGGGACATGGTGACGATGTTGCCAGCATGGTGGTGCGCGAGTTACGCCTGCCGCGGGCGCTAGCCGCCTTCGCCGTCGGCGGCTTGCTGGCGTTATCGGGTGCGCTGCTGCAAGTGCTGCTGCGCAACCCGCTCGCCGACCCGTACATCCTCGGGGTCTCCGGCGGTGCTGCCGTCGCCGCCCTGCTCACGATCCTGCTCGGCCTTGGCGGCGTGTGGCTGGTGGGTGGTGCCTTTGCCGGGAGCTTGTTGTCGACCTTCCTGGTATTCAGTTTGAGTCGGCTGCACGGCGCGTGGACGCAAAACCGCTTGCTGCTGACGGGCGTTGTTATTGCTGCCGGCTGGAGTGCCCTCATCAGTTTCATCCTGGCGGTGTCTCCGGACAGCAATCTACAGCGGATGCTGTTCTGGTTGATGGGTGATCTCAGCTATGCGCGATATCCAGTGTTCGGTATGGCCGTGCTCGGTGCCGGATTGCTGATCGCGCTGGCGCTGGCGCGACCGCTGAATCTACTCGCCCGCGGCGATTTGGCAGCGGCAGCACTGGGAGAAAACCCGGCGCGCCTGCGGGTCAGTATCTACTTTCTTGCTTCCCTGCTGACGGCAACGGCGGTGACATTGGCTGGCAGTGTCGGCTTTGTCGGCCTCATCATCCCCCATGCGCTGCGGCTCATCAGCGGTTCAGACCATCGCCGGCTGCTGCCCAATACTGTGCTCCTGGGCGGCAGCTTTCTGGTATTGGCGGACACAGCGGCACGCACGGCTATTGCCCCTACACAGTTGCCTGTAGGTGTACTCACGGCACTGCTCGGCGTACCGGTGTTCTTGTTCTTGCTGGCGCAGACACGGAGCCAGTGATGCAGCTGCAAACGCATGAACTCGATATCCGTGTCCCCGGACGCACTCTGTGTAGCGCGCTTAACCTGCGCGTCAGTGCCGGTGAGAATTGGGCCGTGCTAGGCGCCAACGGCAGCGGCAAGACAACACTGCTACACACCTTGGCTGGCTTGAGGGCACCCGACGCCGGTGCAGTAACCCTCGATGAGCGCAGCATCAGCGAGTATTCTCATCGGGCACGAGCAAGGTACGTGGGCGTGCTCTTGCAGGATTACGGCGATGCCTTTCCTTCGACAGTGATAGAAACGGTGCTGAGCGGTCGTCACCCCTACTTATCGCGCTGGCGCTGGCAGGATGATGCCGATGACTTACGCTTGGCTGAACAGGCTCTGGCATCAGTGGGCCTGGAGAATTTCGCCGATCGTTCGCTAGTGACGTTGTCGGGTGGTGAGCGCCGACGCGTCGAGATCGCTACCTTATTGACACAGGACCCGCCGATCCGTCTGTTAGACGAACCAATCAACCATCTCGATCTGCGCCACCAGATAGAGATCTTACGGCTGCTAACAACAGGGCGCATGCGTGGCGAAGGCTTCAATATGGTAGTACTGCACGATGTCAATCTAGCGGCCCGTTTTTGTACGCATGCGCTGTTGCTCTTTGGCAATGGCGAATGCCTCTACGGTAAACTAGCTGAGGTGTTGCAGGCCGAGGTATTGGAACGGCTTTATGGCTACCCGATCCGGCAGATCGAGGCGGAAGGCAGGCTGTTTTATACGCCGGCGTGATTAGGTATCGACAACCAAGGTAGAAACTTTCATGAGAGACATTCAATATCCGGGGCGATCGGTCGTCATGAGCACTGAGGGCATGGTAGCCACGAGTCAGCCGATGGCCACCCAGGTTGGGCTACAGGTGCTACGCAAAGGCGGCAATGCCATGGATGCGGCGATTGCTGCGGGCGCCACACAATGTGTCACCGAACCGCAGTCGACCGGCATCGGTGGCGATTGTTTCGTGCTTTATCACGAAGCCAAGTCTGGCAAGCTCTACGGTCTCAACGGTAGTGGCCGCGCACCCAGGCGTGCCACGTTCGAGGAGTATCGGCGCCGCGGTTACGCCGGGATACCTGAGCATGGCATTCATTCGGTCACCGTGCCGGGGGCGATCGATGCCTGGCACACGGCGCAGCAGCGCTTCGGCAGCATCGGTTTGGAAGAGCTGCTGGCGCCGGCCATCCGTTATGCCGAAGAAGGATGGGCGGTCTCACCGGTGGTGGCCAAAGTTTGGAAGCAAAACGAGTCATTCCTCGGCCAGTGCGAAAGCACACGTCGCACCTTGCTGCGCGAAGGCCGCGCCCCAGTGGCGGGCACACGCTGTCGGCAGCGTAATCTCGCGCACTCGTTGCGCCTGATCGCGCAGGCGGGACGCGACGCGTTCTACAACGGCGAGATTGCCGAGCAGATTATCGCCTATAGCAAAGCCAATGATGGCCTGTTGGATCTAGAGGATTTTGCCGAGCACCATTCGGACTGGGTGGAACCTATATCCACCGTGTATCGGGGGCTGCGGCTGTACGAGATTCCACCCAACACCCAGGGTATCACCGCGTTGATGATGCTCAACATGCTCGAGAACACCGAGGTCGGTGCGCTTGCGCATTTGAGCGCCGAGCATATCCACCTTTTCACCGAAGCCTTCAGGCTCGCCGTGGCAGAGCGAGATCGTTTCGTGTGCGACCCGGATTTCAGCGACATCCCGGTAGCGGCGATGCTAAGCAAGGAATTCGGGCGCAAACAATGGGCACGCATCGAAGCCACGCGAACGTTGAAACATCCGGTCACTCCGGGACTGCCGCAACACCGCGATACCATTTATCTCAGTGTCGTCGACGCACAGCGCAACGCCTGCTCTTTCATCAACAGCCTCTATCATCCCTGGGGAAGCGGTGTGGTGGCTGGCGACAGCGGCGTCATGCTGCAAAACCGCGGCGCCGGTTTCAACTTGATTGAGGGACATCCGAACTGTATTGGCCCCGGCAAGCGGCCACTGCACACCATCATCCCGGCGATGGCTTATCGCGATGATCGCCTGGCATTGTGCTTCGGTGTGATGGGCGGTAACTACCAGGCGATGGGTCATGCGTACGTGCTCAGCAACTGGCTCGATTTCGGCATGGACTTACAGGAGTCGGTCGACGCCGCCCGCTTCCTGCCGGCGGCGGATGTGCTCGCGCTCGAGCACCCTATAGCGGCGGTGACGCGCGAGCAGCTGCAGCGCCGCGGTCACCGCATCGCCGACGCCGAAAAGCCGTTCGGCGGCGCGCAGTGCATCTATATCGACTGGCAAGAAGGCGTGCTGCAAGCGGCGTCGGATCCGCGCAAGGATGGTTGCGCGCTAGGTTACTGAAAACAACCGCTGCGGAAATCGCTGTGTCCCCGACAACAAGAGACACCGAACTGCGGGTTGCCATCGGCGGCCTCGGTACCGTCGGTACGGTCGTGGCACAACGCCTGGATGCAGGCATACCAGGTCTGACACTTGTGGCCGTGTCAGCGCGAGATCATGCGCGCGCAGCGCGGCGTGTTGCCGCGCTGCGCCGGCCCGTGCCGATACTGGCATTACCCGAGCTGGCCGATGCAGCGGATGTGGTCATCGAATGCGCACCGGCGTCCGTGTTTGCCGAGATCGCAGAACCGGCGATCAAGGCAGGTCGGATTTTCATGCCCATTAGTGTCGGCGCGCTGCTGTCACATTGGCACGTCGTGGAGCTCGCTGCCAACCACGGCGCGCGCATCATCGTGCCGAGCGGTGCGCTGCTCGGACTGGACGCGGTCAGGGCTGTCGCCGAGGGCGAGATCCATTCGGTGCGCATGATTACGCGTAAGCCGCCAAGCTCGCTCGCCGGCTCGCCCTATATCGAGCAACATGGAATCGAGCTCGACCAGATCAAAGAGCCGCTGAAGGTGTTCGAAGGTACAGCGCGCGAAGGCGCCCTAGGTTTCCCGGCTAACGTCAATGTCGCTGCGGCGCTTGGCCTTGCCGGCATCGGCGTGGATCGCACGCAGCTCGAGATCTGGGCAGACCCGACGGTCAACCGTAACACCCACAACATTGTCGTGGAGGCTGACAGCGCACGCTTCGAGCTGAAGATCGAGAACGTCCCGACAGAACAAAATCCACGCACCGGCAAAACCGTTGCGCTCAGCGTGATCGCCACGCTCAAACGCCTGGTCAGCCCATTGACGGTTGGTACCTGAGGGAATAACAGGCTAGTCAAAATGCGGCTCTTGGGCTAGGCTAACGCGCTGGATGGGTGCGCGACGTAGCGCCCTTCCTACCGGCACGCCGGCATGCGTTACGCCTGCTGGTAAACAATAAGCTGTTAGACACCTTATCTCAGGAGGGTACACCATGAAGACGTCTTTGTTTGCCAAGGCGCTACTTGCCGCTATCGCAGTCGCTTTCTCGCCACTGGCGCTCGCGGCCGCAAAAATTCCCTGCAGCACCGCGAAGATGGTCGTTCCGTGGAAGGCAGGCGGCGATACCGACATCGTATTTCGCCTAGTCACCAACTCGATCAATGCCTCCGGCTTCAAGCCGCAGCTGCAAGTCGTCAACATCAGCGGGCAAAGTGGAAACAAGGGTGCGAAGGAAGTGAAGGCCGCCAAGCCCGATGGTTGCACGTTGTTTGCCATGCATGAAAGCCAGATCACCACCTACTTGGCTGGGCGCGTCGATTTCACCTGGGATGCGTTCACGCCGGTGGTACGCCTGACTTATACGCCCTCCGTGCTCGGCGGAAATAGCGGCATTCCATACAACAACATGCAAGAAATGGTGGCCTATGCCAAGAAGCACCCGGGAGAGATCAAGGTCGGCGTGACCACGGGGTCTACCAGCCAATTCATCAACTTGCTGGTGGAGGACGCCACCGGCACGGAATTCAAATACGTGCCGTATGAGGGAACACGCGAACGTCTGACGGCGCTACTCGCCAAAAACATCGATATCGGCGAAATGAATATTCTCACCGCCAAAAAATACTTGCAGGAAGGCTCGCTGAAGGCGCTGGGGATTGCCACAGAAAAGCGCGATCCGATCATGCCCGATCTCAAAACCCTCAAGGAACAGGGCATCAACGTAGTCTATGGCCTGCATCGCGGCGTCGTCATGCCCAAGGGCACGAAAAAAGATGTTATCAAGCACTATGAAAAGGCCTTCAAGAAAGCGATGCAGGATCCCGCCGTGAAGAAGGCCTTGGATGAGAAAGGCACCTGGATCGTTTACCTGGACAGCGAAGGTTACGCGAAATTCCTTAAGAAATCGTATGCTGATCACGAGAAGGTAGCGATCAAGATCGGCATGTATAAGAAGTAGCCACCGCGTTTGGCGCAACCGGCCCCGCTGTCGGGCCGGTTGCTGCCGAACCCGTCAAGGTCCGCTTTTCGCAAGCCTGTTTCGCATGCGACGCATCAACGCCGACGTTGTTATCGCGCTGTTGCTGATGGTCATCTGCGCGGTATTCTTCGTCGAAACCTTCGCCTACCAAAAGGTGCATTTGGCGATTATTGGCTCCAAGCTATGGCCACGCGTAGTCGTCGTGGCCATGTTCCTGCTGGCCAGCGCCTATCTCGTGCAATCACTGCGCCTGCCGTCCAAGCGAGCGCAGCAACCATGGTCGCTGACGCAATGGTTGCGCGACAACCGCAATGTCATCGGCAGCTTTGCGTTCTACGGCCTATTCCTGCTGACGTTGCCCTACCTTGGCATGCTTCTCGGCGGAACACTGTTCGTATTTGGCGCACTCACCTTTCTCGGGCGCCGAACCTGGCTCAATCATGCGATCCATATCGCCATCGCCGTGGTATCCGTCGGCTTTATGTGGTGGGTGTTCACCCACGCCCTGGGCGTGGTGCTGCCAGAAGGCGAGATCCTGCCGCGCTAGTCGGCTGCCACCGTCCTGGGTGAAGCACGCGCAGCTATGATACTGGAACATATCATTGCAGCCGTTGAAGCGGTCGCCGATCCCTACACATTAGTGCTAATGGCAGTCGGCGTTGCCGCCGGGTTGCTCGCTGGAGCGATTCCCGGTTTTACCATCACCATGGCAGTGATACTGACGCTACCGTTCACCTTCGGTATGGACGCGGTGCGGGGACTTGCGGTCATGATCGGCGTTTTCGTCGGCGGGCTCTCAGGCGGGCTCATGGCAGGTATCCTGACCGGTATTCCGGGCACCCCCTCCTCCGTAGCGACAACATTTGATGGCTTTCCCATGGCTCGCGGCGGCCGCCCCGGGTTGGCGCTTGGCATTGGCGTATGGTCGTCTTTCTTCGGCGGCATGATCAGCGCCTGTTTTCTCATGGCGCTTGCGCCTTCACTAGCGCGGATCGGGCTCGAGTTTGGGCCTTGGGATTATTTCTCGTTGGTCGTGTTTGCCCTCACGATTACCTCCAGTTTGGCGGGCAAGAACATGCTCAAAGGCGTGATCGCGGGCGTCGCGGGGCTGCTGATCGCGGCAATCGGCGAGGATGAGACGAGCGGCGTGGCGCGCTTCACCTTCGAGTTTGATGACCTCAGGCAAGGATTCGACTTCCTGCCGGTGCTGGTCGGACTGTTCGCCTTCAGCCAGCTGCTGACCGATCTGCGCGACACTGCCAAGGCGCAGCGTCCAATGGTGATCGGCCAGGCCAAGCACATCCACATCGAGCACAAGGCCGCAGTGAAGGCGATCGTCGCGCGCTGGACCACTTTGCTGCGTTCCTCCCTGATCGGCGTGTTCGTTGGCATTCTTCCGGGGGCCGGCGGCACCATCGCTAACATTCTTGCCTATGACCAAGCGAAGAAGGCCTCCAAACATCCGGAGCAGTTCGGCAGTGGCCTGCCTGAGGGCATCATCGCCCCGGAATCATCCAACAATGCGGTCGAGGGCGGCGCGCTCATCACCATGATGGCGCTCGGCATACCAGGGGACGTGGTCACTGCCGTGATGTTAGGTGCGTTATTGATCCACAACATCGCCCCGAGTCCGACGTTTATCAGCACCGAGCCGGTGCTGGCATACAGCATCATGGTCTCGTTCGTGTTCGGCTTATGCATCATGCTGGCGCTACAGGCCTTGTGTCTGCGTGTATTCGTCCAGGTGACGCGCATTCCGTTGTATCGCCTGGGAACAGTCATTTTGATTTATTGCGCGATCGGTGTATTCGCCTTGAATAATATCGTGTTCGATCTTTGGACACTGTTCTGGTTTGGCTTGCTCGGCTACGCCATGCGTCGTTTCGAGTTTCCGCTCGCGCCGATGATCCTCGGTGTGGTATTGGGCGATAACGCTGAAATCAATCTGATTCGCGCACTTGCCAGCGACTCTGACCTGACGCTATTTGTGACCCGCCCCTGGTCACTGTTCTTCCTGACCGTGGCGATATTCTCAATCGCCTTCCCTTGGTACCAGCATGCGCGCGGCGTCAAGCGCTGGGCCGTCTTCTATTTACCCGCGGTACCTTTAGCGCTGTCGCTACCCTTGTTCATGATGGGTGGCACAGTACGCCCGTTGATCGCCGCTGGACTGATCGCGTTCGCCGGTTGGCTGCTATGGCGTCGCTATCGATCCGGTTGGGCACTGCCGCCAAAGCAGGGAGAATCGACTATGGAAATACGTGAGTCATGAACGCTGTTGGGCCGTCACGGCACCATGGCACCACCCCGCCTGGCACGCTTTGAACGTTTGCGGAGATGGAGATTATGAAAGCAGTATTGCTCGACGGCTTCGGCGGAACCGGGGTGCTGAGAATTGGTGAGGTCGAACGACCCTCGCCGGCGCAAGGCCAGGTGCGCATCAAGGTCATGACTACATCGGTCAATCGTCCGGATATCGTGCAGCGCCAAGGCAACTACCGGCAACCGCCCGGTGAATCGGAGATACTTGGTGTGGAAGTGGCTGGCACGATCGACGCGCTCGGTAGCGGCGTTAGCGGCTGTAAGGTCGGTGACCGCGTCATGTGCTTAGTGGCTGGTGGTGGTTATGCAGAGTATGTTCTGGCCTACGCAAACCATTTGATACCAATCCCGCAATCGATGAGCCTTGAGGAAGCCGCGTGCGTTTGTGAAACGTATATCACTGCATTCCTCAACATTTTTCTGATTGGCAATTTCGCCAATGGCGAGAGCGCCCTCTTGCATGGCGGCGGTGGCGGCGTGAATACCGCCGCGGTCCAGCTGTGCAAGACCTTGACACCGGCGTCCCAAGTGTTTGTCACCGCTTCACCGGGCAAGGTCGAACGTGTCAAGCAGCTCGGTGCGGACTTCGTTATCGACTACACGTCACAGGATTTCGCCCAAGAGGTAAAACGCTTTACCGACGGTAAGGGAGTCGATCTCATACTCGATCACCTCGGCGCCAAGTACCTGGCCTCGAACATGGCAGCGCTGGCAGTCGAGGGGAGGCTACTGCTGATCGGCGTGATGGGCGGCAGCAAGGCCGAGCTTAATCTGGCGTTAATGATGGTCAAACGTCAACGCATCATCGGCTCGGTCCTGCGTTCACGCTCAGTAGAACAAAAGGGGCAGATCACGGCGGCATTCATCAAGACCGTGCTTCCGAAGCTCGCTGACCGAACAATCGTGCCCCTGATCCATGCCGTGTTGCCGCTCGAGCAGGTGGCGCAAGCCCATGCGATGATGGAGAGCAGCAAACATTTCGGAAAGATTGTGCTGCGAGTATCAACCAGCAAGTAACAGGAAAACTTTGTCCCTCCTGACTTGCCGCTTGCTTCTTAATGCGTCATGAAGACCGGTATATCGGCGGCTTCGAGTAGGTGACTTGTTACCCCTCCGAACAGCAGCTCGCGCGCACGCGTATGACTGTAACCGCCGATCACCAGCAGATCGGCTTTGAGCTTGCGTGACTCTTCTAACAGCGTCTCACCTGCAGAGCGACTGCCAAGATTAAATATCTTTACCACGGCCTTTACGTCGTGCCAGGCGAGGTACTCAACGAGCTCTTCGGCACCGGCGGCCCGCTTGCGCGACGCCAACACCGTTACCGCCTCGGCCGAGGAAAGACACGGCAACGCCCGGGATATAGCTCGCGCCGCTTCTGCGCTTGCGTTCCAGCCAAGCGTGATGCGGCTGGCAATACACTTGTACGCTTTTGGCGGCACCATCACCAATGGCCGCCCCGTCTCGAGTAGCGCAGTCTCCAGTGTTTCAGCCGCCGATCGCTCTTTCCCCGGTCGCGCCAAGAAAATCAGATCCGATAGACGTCCGCGCCTGATCAATGCTTCACCCGGGTGCCCGGTTTCCTCGTACCAGGAAGCGGAGGGTTTATCCGACACTGGAGGCTTATCGATGAGTGGCAACTTATTATCACGACAAAATTGCTCGAATGCTTCGTGTACTTGCTTGGCGATTTCCGCACCGCTGCGCTGTGCGGCGTCGATCACCGTTTGTTTCATCGTGTCGGACATGCCGAGCGTGGCATAAGGCAGCATCTCTCTCGGGTCGGGACGCACATAGAGAACCTCGAGGTGCGCCTGAAAACGACGCGCACCTGCGAGTGCCGTATCGAGCACTGGCTGATTGAGCTGGTTACCGTCCAGCGGCACCAGTATCTTTTTGATCGTCATGGCTGCCCCTTTGACAACAACACACCTTGCAGATTACCGCCGCAACCATACCGCGAGATTGATACAGATCAAACTGCACCCTCGGCCTTAGCAGTAGCAATGTCCGCCTGGCTGTAGCCGAGCTCCGCCAGGACCTCATCGGTATGCTCGCCCAGCAACGGCGAGCGTTTGACCTCTGACGGTGAGTCTGAGAGTTTGATGGGATTGCCGACGCTCAAATATGCCCCCCGTGTCGGGTGATCTACTTCCACTACCGTCCCGGTTTCACGCAGCGAAGGCTCTTCGGCCAGCTCCTTCATGGAGAGAATGGGTCCGCACGGCACATTCAGCGGATTCAGAGTTTCCATCACCTCGAACTTCGTCTTGGTTTTGGTCCACTCCTCGATCAGCGCGAAACATTGATCGAGCTTCGGCAACCGCGCCGCCGGTGTCGCCCAATCGGGATGCTCGATCAGGTCTTCGCGACCGATAACCTTCATTAATGGCTCCCACCCCGGCGGTTGGATGATGACGTAGATGTAATCGTCCGGACCCCCTGGGGCGCAACGCAGCGCCCACCCCGGCTGACCGCCGCCGGAGGCGTTACCGGCCCGTGGTACGGAGTCGCTGAAGGTTCCGTTCGGATACTGCGGGTACTCTCTTAGCGGACCGTGCTTGAGGCGCTGTTGGTCGCGCAGCTTAACGCGACACAGATTGAGCACGCCGTCCTGCATGGCACAAGTCACCCGCTGCCCGCGTCCGCTTCTTTCGCGATGAAATAGCGCCGTGACGATGCCGAGCGCGAGGTGCAAACCGGTACCGGAATCACCGATTTGCGCGCCGGTCACCAGTGGCGGGCCATCGTCGAAGCCGGTAGTGCTGGCGGAACCGCCGGTGCACTGCGCAACGTTCTCGTATACCTTGCAATCCTGGTACGGTCCGGGGCCGAAACCCTTGACCGACGCGTAGATCATCCGCGGATTGATCTGCTGAATCCGTTCCCAGGTGAAACCCATACGATCAAGCGCCCCGGGGGCGAAGTTTTCCACCATAACGTCACAGTGCTTAATAAGGTCGGTGAAGATCTGCTTGCCGTGCTCGCTTTTGGTGTTGAGGGTGATGCTGCGCTTATTGTGATTGAGCATCGTAAAGTAAAGGCTGTCGACATCGGGGACATCGCGCAGCTGACCTCTGGTAGCATCACCTACGCCAGGGCGTTCGACCTTGATCACATCCGCGCCGAACCAGGCCAGAAGCTGCGTGCAGGTCGGGCCCGACTGTACATGGGTCATATCCAGTATACGCACACCTTCCAGCGCTCGTGCCATATTGCCCTCTTATTGAAAAACTAAGTCACCAAGCCAAAACGAACGGAGCCGCGCGGCCCCGTTCGTCGTCGCCGGTCACACGTTACTTGTACATCGTCTGATTCTTGGTCCCCGGCGCCCAGACGTCTATGTCTACCCAGATATTGATCAACGCCGGTTTGCCGGAGGCTACCGCTTCGCGCCCGCGCTCTAGCGCCGGGCGAATCTGCGCTGGGTCCCTCACCTCTTCGCCGTAGCCGCCCAACATTTGCGCAAACTTGGAATACTCGACGTTGCCCAGGCGATTGCCCACCTCGCCACGCTCCTCCCCGTACTTGATAATCTGGCCGCAGCGAATCTGATTCATGGCCGAATTATTGCCGATGACCCCGAGGAAAGGCAGCTTGAAACGCACGCAGGTCTCGAAGTCCCAGCCGGTGAGCGAGAACGATCCGTCACCGAAATAGCAAAGCACCTCCTTTTGCGGATGTGCAAACTTCGCGGCCATGGCGAACGGCGTGCCTACGCCGAGTGTGCCGAGCGGACCTGGGTCCATCCAGTGACCGGGCCTGCGCGGCTGCACTGCCTGCGCCGTAATGGTAACGACGTCACCACCGTCACCGATGTAAATAGTATCCTCGGTGAGAAACTCATTGAGCTCATAAGCCACCCGGTAGGGGTTGATCGGCACTGACTCGGACTTGAACTCCGGCAGTAACTTTTCGTAAGCCGCTTTCTCGCCCGCGCGCAATTCCTCCAACCATGCCTCACGCTCTTTCACGCCTTTACCCAAGCGACCGCTTGCCGCCTGCGTTACCGCCGCCAGGATACGGCCACAATCGCCGACGATACCGAGCGACACATCGCGATTCTTACCAACAGTCCGGTAGTCCAAATCGATCTGCACGACAGTGGCATCGGCACGCAAACGCTTGCCGTAACCCATACGGAAATCAAACGGTGTACCTACGATCACGATCACATCGGCCTTGTCGAAAGCGTAACGGCGGGTACGATGAAAGTGGTGCGAATGTCCCGGGGGTAACGTGCCGCGGCCGGCGCCGTTCATATAGGCCGGTATGTTGAGGGTACGCACGAATTCTTCTGCCGCTTCGTAGGCGCGGCAGGTCGCCACCTGTGTACCAAGTAGCACACATGGACGTTTCGACCTTACCAGTATGTCGGCCAGCTTCTCGACGTCCTGCGGATCGCCAACGCTCTTGGTAGAAGCGCGATACTGCCCCGGCTTTGGAAATCGCACTTTCGCCAAGTCTACTTTGGCGTCCAGAACGTCACGTGGAATTTCGAGGAACGCGGGGCCGGGAGCGCCGTTATAGCACTCGCGAAACGCCATACTCACCATGTCCGGTATGCGCTCGGTGGTTGCCACCTGCGTCGCGAACTTGCTGATTGGCGCCATGATATCGACATGCGGCAGGTTCTGCAGTCCGCCCATCATGTGTTGAGAGAGAGCGCTCTGGCCACCGATCAGCAGAAACGGGCTTTCCGCGCGAAAGGCGTTAGCCACACCGGTCACCGCGTCGGTGGTGCCGGGGCCAGCGGTTACTACCGCACAGCCAGGTTTGCCAGTTACGCGCGCATAGCCGTCGGCCGCATGCGCCGCGACCTGCTCGTGGCGCACGTCGATGATCTTGATACCTTCGTCGAGACAGCCGTCGTAAATATCGATGATATGGCCACCGCAAAGGGTAAAGATGACGTCGATGCCCTCACTCTTGAGCGCCTTGGCGACAAGATGTCCCCCTGAAATCTTTTCCGCCGGTACGCCGTTTGCCTGAGGTTGCTTCGCAGGTTCAGCCATCATGGTTCTCCGAGTTAAATAGGTTCACAAAGATTCCAACCGATTGATACCAAAGCTAGCCTAGATATGGCACGTTAGACCTTACGTGCTCAGCTAGGTCAAGCGTATGCTGTCGCACCAAGCGCTCGGCCAAGTCAGTATCGCGGGCCTCGAGTGCTTCGATGATGTTGACGTGATCAATGATCGAGCGGGTGGCGCGGTTGCTTTCCGAAATCGTCCGCGTGCGGATCCAGCGCATGTGCAGAAACAGGTTTTGCGCAAGCTCATTCAGCAGATCGCAGTGGCTCATCTTAAGGATTGCCTGATGAAAGCGGATATTCGCTTCCGAATACTCGTCTATCTTGGCCTGTAGCTGGTTGTTCTCGAACGTAGCGAACAGTCTGCGCAGCGTCGAGATCTCCTGGTCTGTCGCCTGCAGCGTAATCAGACGCGCCGCCATGCTCTCGAGCGCTGCCCACACGGTAATCATCTCCAACACCTCTTTCTTCGTCTTGCGGACGACGAACACACCCTTGCGCGGCACGGTGCGAACGAAACCCTCCTGCTCCAGGCGCGCGATGGCCTCCCTTATGGGAGTGCGGCTCACGCCCAGATCCTTGGCCAGCTGGCGCTTGTCCAGTCGCGGCTCTTCTGGGTGGGCGTAAACGTTCATGGAGACAATCGCCTGCTTTAAGGCATCGTAGATCTTGTCCTTTAGAACAAAATCTACGTTTACCGGGCTTACCTCGAGTCTTGCTATGGCCATAAACCTGCCGCGCCGTTAGCTGCTTGCCAGCTGGCGATCCTACGCGTATTTTGTATACCGTATACCAAAGGCCCCTCCGGCTGCAACCTGTCTTTGCGAGAGAATCTCAGCTAATGGGTCCTTTCGTGAGAAGGATCCATTCAATCAACATGTTAGGGCTGGGCGGGCTTCGGACGCACGAACACCTTGACGTACTTGAGTAGCGGTAACACGATCAATATCAACGCGCACACGGTAATCGATCCAGCGATGGGCCGATCAAAGAAGATCAGAGGCGAGCCGTGGGAAATGATCAGCGACTGCCGCAGCGAGGACTCTGCCAGCTCGCCGAGCACGATTGCCAGCACCGCCGGCGCCATCGGGTAGTCAAGCTTGCGCATCAGATAGGCCGCCACCCCGAAGATCAACATCAGCCACACATCGTGCATATCCTCGGTCGCCGCGTAGCCGCCGATCATGCACAGCACGTAAATCATCGGTGCCAGCAGGGTAAAGGGTAATCGCAGTACCCAAATAAAGGCGGGGATCAACAACACGTTCAACAGCAGCGCGAACACGTTGGAAACATAGAGGCTCCCGATCAGCCCCCAGACGAATTCGGTGTGATCAACGAACAGTCGCGGCCCCGGCTCCAGCCCCCAGATGATCATACCGCCGAGCAGAATGGCGGTGGTGGGTGAGCCGGGTATGCCCAGTGTCAGCATCGGCAGCATAGAGCCAGTGCTGGCGGCGTTGTTCGCAGATTCCGGCGCCGCCACTCCCTCCGCCGTGCCTTTGCCGAACGCCTCGGGATGCTTCGATACCATCTTGGCGACACCGTAGGCCATGAGTGAGCCTGGAGTGGCTCCGGCGGCCGGCAAGATACCCACGAAATAACCCAGGAAGGAACCGATCATGGTGGCCTTCCACGTCTGTCCAACGTTTCTGAAACCCTCAAGCAATCGCCGGAAGGTCAATGTCGCCTGGCTCATTTGCACGTCACCCTTGCTGAGCTCGATGGTCCACAGCATCTCGCCGATACCGTAGATGCCGATCGCCAGTACCAAAAAGTTAATGCCGTGCAGAAAACCGGGTATATCGAAAAACACCAGGCGCGGGCGGCCACTGATGATGTCAAACCCGACCGCGCTGAAGACCAATCCAATGAAGATCGAGAAGAACGTCTTCGGGATATCGTCGCTCCCGAGGCCGATGAAGGTCGCAAAGGCCAGCAACATCAGTGCGAACTCCTCGGGCGGGCCGAAGGCCAGCGCCATCTTCGCCAGCGGCGGCGCGAAGCCAGTGAACAAGATCACCGAGATGGTACCGCCGATAAACGAGGCGGTTGCCGCCGTGATCAATGCCACGTCCGCCTGCCCCTTCAATGCCATTGGCCGTCCGTCGAACGTTGTCGCCACAGCGGTCGACGCTCCCGGGATACCGAGCATGATCGAGCTTATGGCGCCGCCGTACATGGCGCCGTAGTAGATCGCAGCGAGAAATATGATCGCGCCCGTGGGCGGAACGATAAAGGTCAGCGGCAAGAGAATGGCAACACCGTTCACCGAGCCCAAGCCGGGCATGGCGCCGATAAAGAGGCCAACGGCACACCCGATAAGCATGAGCAGGAGGTTCTGTGGCTCAAAGGCAATAATGAACCCATCGGCTAGGAGGTTTAGTATCTCCATCTTCTTTCAGCCCTCACGATACAAAAGTTCCCTATGCGCAGGTCGTTTCACTTGACGGCCGCACATGCAGCGCGGGCCTGCAAACAAACAACCGCCGATCAAAGAAAGATGTCGTACAGCGGAAGAAATAGCGGCTCGGCGTAGCCCTTGGGCAAAATAATGCGCAGCATTATCTCGAAGAAAAAGAAGGAAACGATTGGTGTCACAACCGCGACCGCGGCGGTAAGCCGCCAGGGATGCCGGCCGACGAAACGCAAATAAAATAACAAAAACACGAGTATTGCGCCGTAGGCGCTGATGATCCGAATCAGACCGATCGTTACTGCAAGCGAGCCCGCGCCCACCACGAATAGCATCAAGGAGTGTCTATCCATGTACGGTTCGGTGGAGCGCGACGGTGGGCTCATGCGCAGTAACGCACGCACGATAATAGCAATGCAGCAGATGAGCATCCCGGCCGCCAGCCAAAACGGATACGCCCCACCGCCTGGACCCGAGCCTGGGATCCAGCCGATGGGGAGCTCCGCACTCTTGTACATCAAATAGACGGAGAAGACCGCCATAAAGACGGCCATGCTCAGCTCAGCACGTCGCATTACGGCGATCCTCGATCCGTTTCGGCGCTTGCGTGCCGCGAATCGCTAAATCTCACCGATCTCTTTCAGGATCTTGCGGTGACTTTCGCGTTCTTTCTTCCAATACTCCATCAAGGGTTTGCCACCCAGGAAATCGCCCTGTAGTGCCTTATCCTTCATGTACTTCTGCCACTCAGCCGAGTCATAAACCTTCTTGAACAGCGCGGCGTAGTACTCCTCGGCCTTCTTACTCATCCCCGGCGCACCGACGACACTGCGTTGCATGAAGTAATCCATGCCGGTCTTGCCGAGCTCATCAAAGGTGGGGACGTCTGGAAACAGCGCCAGGCGCTTCGGCGTGAATGCCGCCAGCGGCACCACAGTGCCGGCTTGGTAGAAGCCAATGGCCTCCGACGGATTGTTCACGGTCGAGTCGGCATGCTTGCCGGCGAGCTGCTTGGCCACGTCGCCGCCGCCCTTGAAGGGCACATAGCGCATATTCAACCCGTAAGCTTTGTTGAGGAACTCAGTCAACAGTTGGTCTTCTTGCGCTTTGCCGGTACCAGCCATGATCCAGTCGTTACCCTTAGCCTTGGCGGCTTTGACAAAATCGTCGACGTTCTTGATACCGCTATCCTTATGCACCCACAGCAGGAAGGTGTCCTCGGCCATACGGGCGACCGGGGTAAACTTCAGCACATCGATGTGGAGATCGGGTTGACGCAAGGGCGTTGTGTAGAAGCTATTCAGGGTCACCATGATGGTGTGATCCCGGTTGCTTCCTTTCACCTGCTTCATATAAATCAACGCCTCGGCACCGGAGCCACCAGGCTTATTAATCGGGATCAAGGGTTTTGACGAGAGCTTGTGCTTTTCGACGATGGATTGCATGAAGCGCGCCATTTTGTCGGCGCCACCGCCTTTACCGGCCATAATGACAAAATCGATCGGCTTGTTCGGTTCCCATGCCTGCGCGGCGAGGGGCGCAAGGAGCATACTCATGCTCACGAGAAGCGTGCAGAGCACGGGCTTGCTGCGGATTCCTAATAGCTCTTTCATTGGGTTCACCTCCGTAGTGGTTTTTCTATGCAGCGGGGATCTTGTATACCACACTGCTTGGGTAAGCTGGAAGTGCTGCTCGTCAATTCACACTGTTAATCGGGTTCCAGTCTTGCTGTCAACTTGAGCCCTTGCTGCTTCTGGGATACTGTATACCAAAACCTACTTAAAGCACCCGTCGCAGCTATTTTTGTCGGCAACCTATATATAAAGAACCGGTCATGAACATTCATGAATAC
Organism: Candidatus Muproteobacteria bacterium; assembly: GCA_003251795.1. GTDB lineage: Bacteria > Pseudomonadota > Gammaproteobacteria > Acidiferrobacterales > SPGG2 > SZUA-472. The sequence goes on along the minus strand of QKEI01000128.1, from coordinate 948 downwards.
CAAGCCAAGCAGTTACTGGCGAAATTCCATGTAGCCGTCCCCCGCGGCAGAGTCGCCCACACGCCGGAAGAGGCGCTCGCTGCGGCACGCGAGCTCGGCGGTCCAGTATGGGTGGTGAAGGCGCAGATTCACGCCGGGGGACGCGGTAAAGGTGGCGGCGTCAAAGTGGTGAAGTCGCTCGACGAAGTCAAGATGACCGCGCAACAGATGATCGGCATGAATCTGGTGACACACCAGACCGGCCCCCAGGGCAAGGCCGTCAAGCGCGTGTACATCGAGGACGGTTGCGACATCGCGCGCGAGCTCTATCTCGGCATGCTCATCGATCGTGCCAGCAGCCGTGTCACCGTCATGGCGTCCACCGAGGGCGGCATGGAGATCGAGGAAGTCGCCGCCAAAACACCGGAAAAGATCCTCAAGGTCACCATCGATCCAGTGACCGGGCTACAACCGTTTCACGCCCGTAAGCTCGCCTTTGGGTTGAAGCTCGAAGGTCAACAGGTGGGGGCTGCGGTTAAGTTCCTGCGCGCCATGTACGACGCCTTTGTTGGTCTGGACGCCAGTCTGGTCGAGATCAACCCGCTGGTGGTCACTGGCGACGGCCAAGTCTTGGCGCTCGATGCGAAAATGAACTTCGATGATAACGCGCTGTTCCGTCACAAAGATGTGGCCGCGCTGCGCGACGAAGACGAGGAAGATCCTATTGAACTGGAAGCGTCGCGCCATGAGCTCAATTACATCAAACTCAACGGCACCATCGGCTGCATGGTCAACGGTGCCGGCCTGGCAATGGCGACCATGGACATCATCAAGTTGCACGGCGGCGAACCGGCTAACTTTCTCGATGTCGGCGGCGGCGCCTCGCGCGAGCAGGTGACAACCGCATTCAAGCTGATCCTTTCGGATGCAAACGTAAAGGGAATACTCGTTAATATCTTCGGTGGCATC